>NZ_BCUS01000025.1 GCF_001591345.1 Variovorax boronicumulans NBRC 103145
GTCGATGGCCGCACCGGACTCTTCGAACACCGCGAGCTCACCCGTGCCGATGGGGCCGCCGGTGCCGTCGCCCGCGTCGAGCCGGCCCGCGTTCACCGCCACCCAGCCCACCATGTGACCGGCGGGCGGCGTGTAGCGCCAGCGTTCGCCGTCCTTCAACTGCACGGCCAGGTAGTTCATCGGCGAGGGCGCCGGAATGGGGCTCTGCGCCGCGCCGTAGCGCCCGAGCAGCACGCGCGCCGGGCCTTCCTGCGGCACCTGCGAAGGCGCGAGGTAGATGCTCTGCGCGGGCGCGTTTTCTTCGGCGGCCGGCAGCGCCACCCAGAGCTGGAAGCCCTGCACGCGCGTCACGCCCGGCGCCGGTGCGCCCGTGTGCCACACGCCGTTGCCGGCGCGCATCCACTCGACGCCGCCGCCGCGCAGCACGCCCTGTTCGCCGGTCGTGTCCTCGTAGAGCGTGTCGCCTTCGATGAGCCAGGTCAGCGTGGCGATGCCCGAGTGCGGGTGCAGGCCGAAGCCCTTGTGGCCGCCATCGACATCGAAGCCGAACAGGTCGAGGAACACGAAGGGCTTGAGATATTCGCCCAGGTCGCCCGGGCTCATGAGCCGCGTGATCGGCCCGTGCCTGGCGCCGCGTGTGCGGTAAACGATGGCGCGGGTGTCCGTTGCAACAGCGGTGGTCATGCGGCCTCCCTCGCGGTCTTCAGTGCGCGGGTCCACCACGCCATGTCGTCGAGCAGGCCCGTGGCCGACTGCGCCAGGTGCGGGAAGTCGTCGAAGGACTTGCCCTGCTGCCAGATGCCCAGGAACTCGACCATGCCGATGTGCACCGCGTGGCGCACGGGCGCCATCTGCATCTCGACCGCGACCAGCCGCAGCTGCTCCACCGCCCGCGCCGCGCCCACGCCGCCGTAGCCCACGAAGCCGATCGGCTTGCGGATGAACTCCTTGTAGGCCCAGTCGATCGCGTTCTTCAGCACCGCGCTCGGGCCGTGGTTGTACTCGGGCGTGACGATGATCAGCCCGTCGAAGGTGGCCAGCTTGGCCTGCCAGCGCTGTGCGGCCTCGTTCTTCACCGGGCCCCAGGCGGGCGCGCCGGCTTCGTTGAAAAAGGGCAGCGGGTGCTCGCGCAGGTCGACCAGCTCGAAGGCGAGGTCGGTGCGCTGCTTCGCGATCTCGTGAATCCAGTGCGCGGGCTTCTCGCCGAAACGGCCTTCGCGGGTCGAGCCGATGACGATGCCGATGCGGGGTTGTTGTTGCTGTCCGGTCATGGGGTGCGTGCTCCTGAATGAAATGAGGTGGTCGAAGGCCGGAAAGGCCATGGACTAAAGGTTAGGCACGCACGCATTGATCGACTAGACGGTAGAGTCGGATTGCACTCGTCCACGAACAGAAGGAATAGGCCTCGCCATGCTCGACCTCAACGACATCGCCGTCTTCGTGCAGGTGGTGCGCCACGGCAGCTTCGCCGAGGCCGGCCGCCGGCTGGGCCTGCCGCCCAACACCGTGAGCCGGCGCATCCAGCAGCTGGAGGCGCAGCTCGGCACCCGGCTGCTGCAGCGCTCGACGCGCAAGCTCACGCTCACCGGCGCCGGGCAGGCGTTTCACGAACAGTGCGCCGAGGCGGTCGATGGGCTGGTCGAGGCCGGGCAGGCGCTCATCACCGGCAGCCAGGAACCCAGCGGCCGCGTGCGCGTGGCGGCCACGGCCGATTTCTTCGACTTCTTCCCCATGGCCTGGGTGGCCGATTTCCTGGCCGCGTACCCGCTGGTGCGCGTCGAGTTCGTGCTCAGCGACGCGAAGGCCGACCTGATCGCCGAGCAGATCGACATCGCCTTCCGCGGCGGCGCGCTGGCCGACTCGGGGTACGTCGCCCGCCAGCTGCTCGGCCCGCGCACCGACGGCCTCGTCGCCAGCCCCGCCTACCTGGCCGCGCGCGGCACGCCCGCCACCCTGCCTGAGCTGGCCGACCACGACTGCGTGACTCCCGCCCACCCGAGCGGCCGCACCACCTGGCGCCTGACCGGGCCCGGCGGGAAGGAAGAAGAAGTGCAGGTGGGCGGCCGCTTCAGCGGCAACACGGCGCAGGCTTTGCGCAAGGCCGCCATCGCCGGCCTGGGCATCGCGCTGCTGCCGCCCGCCATGGGTCGGCTCGACGTGGAGGCGGGGCGGCTGGTGCCGGTGCTGCCGCAGTACCAGCGCACCGGGCACGGGCTCAGCGTGGTCTACCCGAGCCGCAAGCACCTGCCGCGGGCGGTGTCGGCGTTCATCGGGATGGTGACGCAGAAGCTGCGGGAGGAGGAGGCGTTGCCGGATGTGTGGCGGGCGCGGATGACCTGACTTCGGACGCGGATCGATTTCCACAGAAAATGCCCGCCATGAAAATCGAAAAAGACACCGTCGTCACCCTCAAGTACAAAGTCGCCGACGCCCAGGGCAAGCTCATCGAAGCCAGCCCCGAGCCGATGGCCTACCTGCATGGCGGTTACGAAAACACCCTGCCCAAGATCGAGCAGGCGCTCGACGGCCAGGAAAAGGGCTACCAGACCACGCTGAACCTCGCCCCCGAAGACGCCTTCGGCCTGCGCGACGAGGCGTTGGTGCGCACCATTCCCAAGACCGAGTTCCCGCCCGGCGTGAAGGTCGGCGGCCAGCTGCAGGGCCGGCTCGACGACGGCACCGAGCACGTCTTCACCGTGACCAAGATCAAGGGCCCGGTCGTGCTGCTCGACGGCAACCACCCGTGGGCCGGCAAGGCGCTGAAGTTCAGCCTGCAGGTGACGGACGTGCGCGCGGCACTGCCGGTGGAGATCGAGCACCGGCATGTGCATGGGGCGCATGGCCACCATCACTGAGTGACAGGGTCGGTGACGAACGCCGAGGGCCGCGTGGCCCGGCGTTCGCTTCGCCAGTTGCTTCCTGGTTACTTCTTCTTCCAGAACCTCGGCGCCTCGCCGATTCTCTCCAGCGCCTGGCGACACGCCGTCGCCCCCGCCGCACGGCGCGCGCTGAACCAGCCCACCGCGAACCACGCACGCGGGTCGCGCGATGCGACCTCGCGGTACAGCGCGAGCGCCACGGCCTCGTCGTTGAACGCGCCCAGCGCGTCCTGCGCGGGGCGCAGGGCCTTCAGGTAGCGCTCGGCCGCGTCCTTCTTCTTTTTGCCGCCTTCCGTCTCGGCGAACAGCGGCGCCGCGAACTCCGCCAGGTAGCGCAGGCGCTTGAGCCGCTTGCGCGCGCGGTGCTGGTGTTCGGTGGCGAGCGATTCGAAACGCCGGCCGTCGCGCACGGCCTGTTTGTGCAGGCGCTGGAGCCGCTCGCGCAGCAGCTGAAGGGCCGCGTCGGCAGCGAGCGGCGTCGGGCCCGTCGACTCGGGTGCGGCAGCGGTGAAGCCGATCAGCGACACGAGCACGTCCTGGAACGCGGCGGCGCGCACGATGTCGCCGGGTGTCAGCGCCGGCGCGGCAGCCGCATCGCTGGCATCGCCCGCCAGCGGATCGACCTCCGGCGCGCCCGCCTCACGCAGCCGTGGCTGCGCGAGCTTCACGACCTGTTCACGGTCGCGCAGTTCGCCGAGCGCGCGGAAGGCGTCGACCAGCGGCGGCTCCCAGGTGGCGGCGTCGAAGCGGCTCGTGTCGGCGTCGAGCCCCGCCAGTTCGCGCAGCGCGGTGCGCAGGCGGCGGATGCCGATGCGCAGCTGGTGGATCTGCTCTTCGTCGGTGCTGCCCGCGGCGATCTCGCTGGCGTTGGGCAGCATCTGGTCCAGGCACGACGCGACCACGGCCTGCTGGAGGGCGCGGCCGTCGCGGCTGTGAGCGGGGAAGCGCGGCGCTTCGGCCTTCACGGCGGGCACCGTCTCCTGTTCGGCCAGCAGGCGCATGCCGCGCTCGGCCTTCGAGACGGTGCTGAACCACAGGCCGTGCTGCTGCGACCAGCGCCGCGCGAGCGCCACGAGCCCCTGCACGTCGCCGCTCTTGAGTTCGAGCTCCAGCTCGCACACGGGCGAGGTGCGCTGCGCAGGCGTGCCCGCGTGCACGACGACCTTGCCGACGTCGAGCGCCATCTCGACGACGGCGCCGCCCGGACCGCTCACGCGCAGGTCGCGCGTGAGCCGCACGATGTCGGTCGACTGGCGTTCGACCAGCGGCACCGGAGCGCCATCGGCCAGTTGCAGCAGGCGGGCCAGCCGCTCGCCGACGGGCGTGCCGGCGTGGCGCGCGGGGTCGATGGCGGGCGCGGCGGCGCCGGTGCCCAGGTCGACGTTGTGCTCGAGCCGGTGCAGCGCGTTGTCGCCGGCGGCCTTGACGGTCTGCACCCAGCGCCGGCCCTCCTTGCGCAGCCGCAGCACCATGCCGTCAGCCACGAGGCGCTGGTCGGCAGTGTCGAAATAGCGGGCCTGGAGGCGCGTGCGCACGACGGCGCCGCGCCGCAAGGCGGCTTCGACGGCCTTCAGGCGGCCGGCGGGAATGCAGAACTTGAACTCGATTTCCATGGTGTTCATGATGCCCGCTCTTTTTTCCCCTCAGCGAGGTGGTGCCGGCCGATTTCCGGTGCTTCGAAAAATCATGTGGACACCGTCCATTTTCTTTGATATCTTTTGTGGACGGCGTACACAAAGACGTCGGCAAACACCCCATTCACCCTTCATCAGCACAGGAAAGACACCATGGCCACCAAGCAGATCTTCGTGAACCTCCCCGTCCGGAACCTCGACAAGAGCAAGGCCTTCTTCGGCGCGCTGGGCTACACCTTCAACCCGCAGTTCACCGACGCGAACGCCGCCTGCATGGTCATCCACGAAGGCAGCATCCACGCGATGCTGCTGATGGAGGACTACTTCAAGACCTTCACGAACCAGGGCATCGCGGACGCCCGCAAGGAGAACGAGGTGCTGGTGTGCCTGTCGTGCGAGAGCCGCGCCGAGGTCGACGAACTGGTCGCCAAGGCTGTGGCCGCCGGCGGCACGACGCCGCGCGAGCCGAAGGACTACGGCTTCATGTACGGCCACGGCTTCCAGGACCTGGACGGCCACATCTGGGAACTGGTCTACATGGACCCGAACGCCGAGATGCCCGGGCAGTGAACGTGGGGGCCGGACGATGCCCATCGTTCCATATGCGCTCTTGATCGTTGCGCGGAAGGCACCTACCGAAAGGCGGCGGCGCCCCGATATTCCTGGTTCCGGCGCGGCCCGCATGGCGGCCGTGCCTGCCTCACCAAGGAATACCGACATGCCCGACAGCAACGACAACAGCAAGAGCAGCAGCCCGTCTCCCATCGTCCAGGTCCAGCCACTCGGCTTCCCGTGGCAGACCCTTGATCCGTTCCTGTTCTGCGTCTACCACGACGACGCGTACCCGAAGGCCAACGGCCGCATGGGCCCCGAGGCCTCGCTGGCCGGCCGCCAGATCGGCCAGGACTTCAGCCGCAAGGACGGCTGGAGCATGTACCACGGCGAGACGGTGCCGGGCTTTCCCTCGCACCCGCACCGCGGCTTCGAGACGGTGACCATCGTGCGCAAGGGCCTGGTCGACCATTCCGACTCGCTGGGCGCCACGGCGCGCTTCGGCGGCGGCGACGTGCAGTGGCTCACGGCCGGCAAGGGCATCGTGCATTCGGAGATGTTCCCGCTGCTGGACGCCGGCGCGCCCAATCCGCTGGAGCTGTTCCAGATCTGGCTCAACCTGCCGGCGAAGAACAAGATGGCCGAGCCGCACTTCACGATGTTCTGGTCGGAGGCGATTCCGCGCTTCGCCTCGGACGACGCGCAGGGCGGCCGCACCGAGGTGGCGGTGATCGCCGGGCGCTTCGGCGGCGATGACGCGCAGGCCCAGGCGGCCATCGACCCGCTCGCGCCGCCGCCCGATTCGTGGGCCGCGCAGGCCGGCGCCGACCTGGCGATCTGGACGCTGCGCATGACGCCCGGCGCGCGCTGGACGCTGCCGCCCGCCGCCAGCGAGGGCACGCGGCGCATGCTGTATTTCTTCAAGGGTGCGACCGCGCAGGTGGCGGGTCGGCGCGTGGACGGGCCGGCGGCCATCGAGCTGCGCGCCGACGCAGCGGTGGAGCTGTGCAACGGCCCCGAAGGCGACGGCGAGTTCCTGCTGCTGCAGGGCCGCCCGATCGGCGAGCCGGTGGCGCAGTACGGCCCCTTCGTGATGAACACGCAGGCCGAGATCGCCCAGACGATGGCCGACTACCGCCGCACGCAGTTCGGCGGCTGGCCCTGGGCCGACCCGGCGCCGGTGCATGGCGCCGAGGCCGCGCGCTTTGCGCGGCACCCGGACGGGCGCGAGGAAGTGCCGGGAGCCTGATCTACATCGGCTTCCGGGGTTGCGCGGTTCTCAGTAGCCGCGCAGCACCTCGACGCTCAGCGCGGTCATGCTCGGGATGAACTCGATCACGTCAGTGCGCGCGACGCCGCCCTGCACGAAGGGGTCGCGCGCCAGCACCGCCTCGAGCCCCTCGCGGTCGCCCGAGCGCGCGAGGATCACGCCGCCCTTGCGCGGCACCTGGCGCCCCGACGCCACGAACAGGCCGCTGGCGTAGTGCTTCTTGAGCCAGGTGACATGCGCATCCATCAGCGCGTCGAGTTCCTCGAGCGGACGGATGTAGGTCAGGGTGACGATGAACATGGCAAAGGCCGGTCGATGCGGAAGATGACCCGATCCTATGACCTCGCCACGACCGTGGCGGGGCGAGAGTGTGTCTCGCGGGTAACTGTCGCATGCGGCATGTGCATGCGCGGCCGACCGGCGGCCTTGTCGCCCACCGGACCTGCGCGGCGGCGTGCGATCTCGTAGATTCGGTCGTTCCATTCCTCAGTTCATGTCACTTCACCGGAGACCCTGTTCCATGATCCAAGTCGTTGCCGTCATCACCGCCAAGCCCGGCCAGCGCGCCCTGCTGCTCGAAGCCTTCAAGGCCAACCGCGCCGCCGTGCTGGCCGAAGAGGGCTGCATCGAGTACGCCGCCACGATCGACGCGCAGGGCATTCCCCCGTCCAAGGCCAGCTTCGGGCCCGACACCTTCGTGGTGATCGAGAAGTGGGCCTCGCTGCCGGCCCTGCAGGCGCACGCGGTCGCGCCGCACATGGCGGCCTTCAGCGCCCAGACCAGGGAGCTCACCGAGAGCAAGCGCATCCACGTGCTCGAACCGATCTGAGTCTTTCGCGCCGCCTTCGCGCGCGGCGCGATGCCTGCTACCCTCGCGCCGGGGAGAGGAAGACATCTCGGACGAGGGGGTTCAAGACATGGCGATCGTCTCCAGACCGCAGGGCGTGCGCTGGCGCACTGGCGCGCTCCTGCTGGCGGCACTGGCCACGGGCTGCGCGCAGCTCGGCGCGCCGCCCTATGCCGCCGACTACGAGGCGCTCGACCGGCTCGAGGCCCACAACCCCGGCAAGGTCGCGGTGGCCAAGGTGCAGCCCACCGACCCCAACGACAGGATCAACACCCTGGGCCTGCGCCGCGCCAGGCTCGTGTCGCCCAGCGGCACCTTCGCCCAGTACCTCGAAGACGCGCTGATGCGCGACCTGAGCGAGATCTCCGTCTACGACCCCAAGGCACCGACCCGCATCGCGGCGCGCATCCTCGTCAACGAGCTCGACCTGGGCGTGATCAACGGCTCTGGCCGCATGGACGTCGAAGTCACCGTCACGCGCAACGCTGCGCAGACGCTGCGCAAGACCTACCGCGGCGAGATCGCCTTCGATTCGAGCTACGCGAACATCGTGGCCGTGCCCGCCGGGCAGGCCGCGTACCCGCGCTTGGTACGGGCGTTGCTGCGGCAGGTGTATGCCGATCCGCAATTCGTCGCGGCCATCGCGCCGTCTGCGCAGTAAGGCCGGGGACGCACCATGACGCTTCTTTCTTTCCTGACGCCCCGGCTGGCTGCCGTGCTGGCAACCGCCGTGCTGCTGGCGGGCTGCGCCCACCCGATCACGATGATCACCGAGACCGCACCGCCGCGGTCGGCCGCCCACCTCATTCCCAAGAAGGTGGCCTACGTGATGACCGACGCGCAGCGCGACTTGCAAGTGACCACCGCCGGCGGCAGCGGCGACCGCGTGAGCTACTACCCGTACCGCGACCTCGAAAAATCGATCCGCGACGCACTGCGCGCGGTCTACCGCAACGTGGTCGTGCTGCGCACCGCCGGCGATGCCAAGGCCAACGAGGCAGCGGGCGTGTCGCTGGTGTTCACGCCGCAGATCAAGACCGATTCGAGCTCGTCCTCGTGGATCACCTGGCCGCCCACCGCGTTCACGGCCGAGGTGGCCTGCGTGGTGACCGACACCGCGGGCGCCGAAGTCACGCGCGTGCGCGCGGTCGGCAACGGCACGGCGGAGTTCGGCGAGTTCAACGGCGACTACGGCCTGGCCGCCCGGCGCGCGGCCACGCGGATGACGGCGCAGCTCAGCAGCGAGATACGGCGCAACGAAAAGCTGCGCTGAGCCGTTCGACGACCACTCGCCCAATAAAAAACGCGCCCGAGGGCGCGTTTTTTGTGGGAGCCGCGAAGTCTTACTTCGACACGACCTTCACCATCTCGAGGCACTTGTTCGAGTAGCCCCATTCGTTGTCGTACCAGCTCACGAGCTTCACGAAGGTGCCGTCCAGCGCGATGCCGGCTTCGGCGTCGAAGATCGAGGTGCGCGGGTCGCCACGGAAGTCGGTGGCCACCACCTTGTCTTCCGTGTAGCCCAGCACGCCCTTCAGTGCGCCTTCGCTCTGTGCCTTCATTTCAGCGCAGATCTCGGCGTAGGTGGCGTCCTTGACGAGTTCGACGGTCAGGTCGACCACCGACACGTCGGAGGTCGGCACGCGGAAGCTCATGCCCGTGAGCTTCTTGTTCAGCTCGGGGATCACCACGCCCACGGCCTTGGCCGCGCCCGTCGACGACGGAATGATGTTTTCCAGGATGCCGCGGCCGCCGCGCCAGTCCTTGTTGCTCGGGCCGTCCACGGTCTTCTGCGTGGCGGTGGCGGCGTGCACGGTGGTCATCAGGCCGCGCTTGATGCCCCACTTGTCGTTCAGCACCTTGGCCAGCGGCGCCAGGCAGTTGGTGGTGCAGCTGGCGTTGCTGATGATGGCTTCGCCGGCGTACTTCTTGTCGTTCACGCCGTAGACGAACATGGGGGTGTCGTCCTTCGAGGGGGCCGACAGGATCACCTTCTTGGCGCCTGCGTCGATGTGCTTCTGCGCGGTTTCCTTGGTGAGGAAGAGGCCGGTCGACTCGAGCACGATGTCGGCGCCGACTTCGTTCCACTTGAGCTGCGACGGGTCGCGCTCTTGCGTGAGGCGGATCTTCTTGCCGTTGACGATCAGCGTGTTGCCTTCGACCGTGACCTCGCCCTTGAAGCGGCCATGCACCGAGTCGTACTGGAGCATGTAGGCCAGGTATTCCGGCTCGAGCAAGTCGTTGATGGCAACGATTTCGATGTCGTTCTTGAAGTTCTGCACGGCTGCGCGCAGCACGTTGCGACCGATGCGGCCGAAGCCGTTGATACCGAGTTTGATAGCCATCTGACTTGCTCCTAAGGTTGAAAAACTTTTGATCGGACGGGAAGAGGACGAACCGCGCGACGCTCAGTCGCGCAGGGCCGCTTCCACGGTGGCGGCCACGTTCTCCGCCGTGAAACCGAAGTGCTTGAACAGCACGGGCGCGGGGGCCGACTCGCCGTAGCTGTCGATGCCGACCACGGCCGCGCAGCCGTACTTCCACCAGCCGTCGGTGCAGCCCATTTCGACCGCGACGCGCGGGATCTTCTTGGGCAGCACGGCCTTCTTGTAGGCCAGGTCCTGGCGGTCGAAGGTGGTGGTCGAGGGCATCGACACCACGCGCACGGCGATCTTCTTGTCGGCCAGCAGCTTCTGGGCGGCCAGCGCGAGCTGCACTTCGGAGCCGGTGGCGATGATGACCGCTGCCGTCTTCTTGTTCTTGAGGCCGACGTTCTCGGGCTCGGACAGCACGTAGGCGCCGCGACTGATGTCGCCCAGGTCGCTCTTGGCGGCGTAGGCGATGTTCTGGCGGCTCAGCAACAGGGCGGTCGGGCGCGTGGCGTTCTGCAGTGCGACAGCCCAGGCCACGGCGGTTTCGGCCGTGTCGCCCGGACGCCAGACGTCCAGGTTGGGAATGAGGCGCAGCGAGGCGGCGTGCTCGATCGACTGGTGCGTCGGGCCGTCTTCACCCAGGCCGATGGAGTCGTGCGTGAACACGTGCACCACGCGGCGCTTCATGAGCGCGGCCATGCGGATGGCGTTGCGGCTGTAGTCGCTGAAGGTGAGGAAGGTGCCGCCGTAGGGGATGTAGCCGCCGTGCAGCGCCACGCCGTTCATGATGGCGGCCATGCCGAATTCGCGCACGCCGTAGTTGATGTGGCGGCCGATCTCGCCGTGCGGCGGTTCGACGGCATCGCCTTGTGCGGCTTCGTCTTCGCCGCCCTGGGGCACCACCGGTGCGGGGGGCGCGTTCAGCACGACGGCGCCGGTCTTGGCGTCGAAGCGCAGCGCGGCGGTGCTCTTGGTGTTGGTGAGGTTGGAGCCCGTGAGGTCGGCGCTGCCGCCGAGCATTTCGGGCAGCGCGGCCGTGAAGGCTTCCAGCGCGAGCTGGCTGGCCTTGCGGCTGGCCACGGTTTCGCCCTTGGTGTGGGCGGCGACCACGGTGTCGAACGCGACCTGGTGGAAGTTCTTGGGCAGCTCGCCCTTCATGCGGCGCGTGAACTCGGCGGCGAGTTCGGGGTACGCGGCCGTGTAGGCGGCGAAGGTGTCGTTCCAGGCGGCTTCGGTCTTGGCGCCTTCGGCCTTGTGGTCCCAGTCGGCGTACACCTCGGCCGGGATTTCGAAGGCGGGGTAGGGCCAGCCGATGGCTTCGCGCGTGAGCTTGATTTCTTCGGCGCCCAGCGCCTCGCCGTGCGCCTTGGCGGTGCCGGCGCGGTTCGGGCTGCCCTTGCCGATGGTGGTCTTGCAGACGATCAGCGTGGGCTTGGTGGCTTCCTTCTTGGCCTTGGCGATGGCCTTGGCCACTTCCTTGGCGTCGTTGCCGTCGATCGGGCCGACGACGTTCCAGCCGTAGCCCTTGAAGCGTTCTTCGGTGTTGTCGATGAACCAGGGCTTGACCTGGCCATCGATGCTGATGCCGTTGTCGTCGTACAGGGCGATCAGCTTGTTCAGGTGCCAGGCGCCGGCGAGGGCGCAGGCTTCGTGGCTGATGCCTTCCATCATGCAACCGTCGCCCAGGAAGGCGTAGGTGTGGTGGTCGACGATGGCCAGGTCCTTGCGGTTGAACTCGGCGGCCAGCAGCTTCTCGGCCAGCGCGAAGCCCACGGCATTGGTGATGCCCTGGCCCAGCGGGCCGGTGGTGGTCTCGACGCCGGGGGTGACGTCGACTTCAGGGTGCCCGGCGGTCTTGCTGTGCAGCTGGCGGAAGTTCTTGATCTCGGCCAGGGGCAGGTCGTAGCCCGTGAGGTGCAGCACCGCGTAGATCAGCATCGAGGCGTGGCCGTTGGACAGCACGAAGCGGTCGCGGTCGAACCAGTGCGGGTTGGCGGGGTTGTAGCGCAGGTGCTCGCCCCACAGGGCGACGGCCATGTCGGCCATGCCCATCGGTGCGCCCGGATGTCCGGAATTGGCTTGTTGAACGGCATCCATTGCCAGCGCGCGGATCGCGTTGGCCATCAGGGCTTGGTTTGCCATGGGCAGTGGGCTTTCGGGGGAAAAGGGTGGGTGGGGGATACGGGAGAACCCGAGATTTTACCGGGCGAGCCGCGCCCGGCCTCGATACAGGGCCAACACCCCGCTGATGCTCTCTTGTGTCGCAGGCCCGGCTGCTAGAGTTGCCCCCCATGCAAGGGCTGCACCTCACCGCCGATCTCCACGACTGCCAATGCGGCCTCCAATGGCTCACCGACGGGCGCGCGCTCGGCGAGGTCTGCACCAAGGCCGTGGCCGCCGCCGGGCTGCAGGCCGTGGGCAAGCTGGTCCACGGCTTTCCGGCCACGCCGCAGGGGCCGGGCGGCGTGACGGCCACGCTGCTGCTGGCCGAATCGCACCTGTGCATCCACACCTGGCCGGAGCAGCGCGGCGTGACGCTCGACGTGTACGTCTGCAACTTCGGCGCCGACCACTCGGCCAAGGCGCATGCGCTGATGGCCTGCCTGGTGGCGCTGTTCCAGCCCCGCCACAGCGAGCGCAACGAACTGCAACGCGGCCGTGTGGCCGGGTCGGTGCAGTGATGGCGGTGCGCGCGATGATCCTGGCCGCCGGCCGCGGCGAACGCATGCGGCCGCTGACCGACGCCACGCCCAAGCCCCTGCTCGAAGTGCGCGGCAAGCCGCTGATGCAGTGGCCGATGGAGGCGCTGGCCGACGGCGGCTTCACCGAGCTGGTGGTCAACACCGACTGGCTGGGCGCGCAGGTCGCCGCCCGGTTCGGCGCGCGCCCCGTGCTGGACGGGCGTGGTGCGCTGTCCATTTCGTATTCCGACGAGGGCCGCGACTTCGGCGGCGCGCTTGAAACAGCCGGTGGCATCGTGCGCGCGCTGCCGCTGCTGGGTGAGGTGTTCTGGGTGGCGGCGGGCGACGTGTTCGCACCGGGCTTTCGCTTCACCCAGGCCGCGGTCGACCGCTTCCTGGCCAGCGGCAAGCTCGCCCACCTGTGGCTGGTGCCGAATCCGGCGCACAACCCCAAGGGCGACTTCGGCCTCTCGCCCGACGGGCTCGCGCTGAACCAGGCGGCCGAGAAGTACACCTTCTCGACCATCGGCCTGTACCGCGCCGCGCTGTTCGCGCCGCCGTACTGCGACATCCCGGCCGGCAATCCGGACGGCATCAAGGCCCCGCTGGCACCGATCCTGCGCGCGGCCATGGACAACCAGCAGGTGAGCGCCGAGCTCTACACCGGCGACTGGACCGACGTGGGCACGCCGCAGCGCCTGCAGCAACTCAACGCCGGGGTCGCGCCGGCAGCGGGCGCATGACAACGCTCGCGCCGCTGCCCGACGCCCTGCGCCTGCTGCCGCAGCGCCTGCACGACCTGGCCCTGGCCACCGCCGCCGAACGCAATGACGGCGCGCCCGAAGACCCGCTGACCGTGCCGCTCTACGTGAGCGACTTCACGCGCCTGAGCCTCGCGCCCATGCGCCAGGGCTGGCACGTCGAATACTTCGGCGACACCTGGGGCGACGCCTTCGACGAAACCCTCGCCTGCCTGAGCCGGCAGGACGTGGCCGACTGCCTCACCTCGCTGTCGTTCAGCGGCCCCGACAGCGGCGCCAACGGCTCGCGCGAATGGATGTTCACGCCGCTGCTCGAGAGCCCGGTGATGTTTCCCCGCCTGCGCTCGCTGTTCATCAAGCCGACGCAGCCCGAGGACCACAACCAGTCGCTCGTCTGCACCAGCGACGGCATCCTCGAGGAAGGCGGCGACATCGCGCGCTGGGTGCGCAAGACGCCGCACCTGAGCGAACTGACGGTGCCGAACGCGCCGAACGCCGACTTCTTCGCCGTGCCGCTGCCGCAACTGACCAGCCTGTGCGTCGGCGCGCATTTCGCCACGCAGCACTTCATCCGCCACCTGGCCGCCGCAACGCAGCTGCCGGGCCTCAGGCTGCTGGATTTTTCCGAATCCACCGAGCAGCAGATGGCGTGGCCGGCCGACCGGACGCCCGGCGGCATCACGGCCTTCGAAGACTACGAGGCCTTGCTGCACAGCCCCGTGGGCGCGCAGCTGCGCGTGCTGAGGCTGCGCAACACCTGCCTCGACCTGGCCCAGCTGCAGCAGCTGCAGCAGCTGCAGCAGCTGCAGGGCGTGCGGCAGCGGCTGCAATTCATGGTCATCCAGTCAACGATCGGCGGCTACGTCAGCCACTTTGCACAGGATGTGTTCCCATGGCGGCATCTGGTACCCGCGGACCCCGGACTTGCACCGTATCGAAAGTGAAATCCCATGCTCAATGACACCACGATCTACGCCGAGCGCCGCGCGCGCCTCGCTTCGCAACTGGGCAAGGACGGCATCGCCATCGTCCCGACCGCGCCCGAGCGCCAGCGCAACCGCGACAGCGACTTCCTGTTCCGCCACGACAGCTACTTCTACTACCTGACCGGCTTCACCGAGCCCAACGCCTGGCTGGTGCTGGCGGGCGACGGCCGCGCCACGTTGTTCTGCGCGCCGAAAGACCTCGAACGCGAGATCTGGGACGGCTACCGCCTCGGCCCCGACGCCGCCCCCGCCGCGCTGGGCGTGGACGAGGCCTTCTCGGTGAACGACCTCGACGCCAAGCTGCCGAAGCTGCTCGAGAACCGCTCGACCGTGTGGTTCCCCTTCGCCACCCACAAGGGCCTGGAAACCCGCATCGACGGCTGGCTGCAGTCGGTGCGTGCGCGCGTGCGCTACGGTGCGCTGTGCCCCGAAGAACAACGCGACCTGTGCGGCCCGCTCGACGAGATGCGCCTCGTGAAGGACGCGCACGAGCAGGACATCATGCGCCGCGCCGCGCAGATCAGCGCCCGCGCCCACATCCGCGCGATGCAGCTGTCGGCGCGCATGCTGCGCGAGGGCAAGGACGTGCGCGAGTACCACCTCGACGCCGAGCTGCTGCACGAGTTCCGCCTGGGCGGTTCGCAGTACCCGGCCTACGGTTCCATCGTCGCGGCCGGCGCCAATGCCTGCGTGCTGCATTACCGCGCCGACGCCGCGCCCGTGCGCAAGGGCGAGCTGGTGCTGATCGACGCCGGCTGCGAGCTCGACGGCTACGCCAGCGACATCACCCGCACCTTCCCGGCCGACGGCAAGTTCAGCGGCCCGCAGCGCGCGCTGTACGACCTGGTGCTCGCCAGCCAGGACGCCTCGGCCGCCGCCACCAAGGCCGGCAACCGCTTCAACGACCCGCACGACGCGGCCGTGAAAGTGCTGGCGCAGGGCATGCTCGACCTGGGCCTGCTCGACGGCAACAAGGTCGGCAGCGTCGACGACGTGATCGACTCGCGCGCCTACTTCCAGTTCTACATGCACCGCACCGGCCACTGGCTGGGCATGGACGTGCACGACTGCGGCAGCTATGTCGAACCCACGCAGGTGGGCGAAGTGAGCGAGCGCAAGGACCCGCTGTCCAACGAACTCATCAAGAACCGCCCGAGCCGCATCCTGCACCCGGGCATGGTGCTGACGCTGGAGCCCGGCATCTACGTGCGGCCCGGCGAAGGCGTGCCCGAGAAATTCCACAACATCGGCATCCGCATCGAGGACGACGCGATCGTCACGGCCACGGGCTGCGAACTGATTTCGCGGGGGGTGCCGGTGAAGGCGGATGAGATCGAGGCGTTGATGCGCGCCTGAGCGCGGATCAGCCGGGCAGCGCGCAGAACAGCGCCTGCCCGATCGCGAGCACCGCGGCGCCCATGGCAATGCGCGGAAAACGGTGCGGCAGCCCGCTCAACAACCCGACCGTCGCCAGCGCCGCCGCAGTGAGCGCTCCGAGCCACAGCACCCATCCCACCGACCCGCCCGCAGCCTCCAGGCTGGCCCACAGCGACAGGCACAGCAGCGCCGTGCCCCCGAGCTGCAGCCATCGGCGCCAGGCGCCCGGCGTGCTGCCGCGGCCGAAGACGTCTTCGCTGTGGCGGTCCATCGCGAGGCTCAGCGCGCAGAAGCCGGCCAGCGAGGCGGCGAACACCAACCCGAGCAGCGGCATCACGACCCCTGGCCCGACGCAGCGAGTTCTGTCGGCGGCGACTTGACGGCTTTCTTCGGCGCGGCCAGCGCCTTGCGGCGCTTGCGCTCCACCAGCCAGGTCGCACCCGCCAACCCCAGGCCGAGCGCGATCGCCACGAGGTCGAAGCCCGCCACCGAACTCGGGCCGGTGCGCAGGCTCACGGTGAGCGGCGCGGGGCCGGTGAAGGCATTGAGCACCGGCAGCAGCGCGAACAGCAGCGCGCCGAGCGCGAGCTGCGCCTGCCACATGCGCAGGGTCGGGCGCAGCAGGCCCAGCACGGCGGTGGCGCCCCAGACGATGAAGAACCAGCGGATCTCGGCCTCGTTGCGGCCGGCCACGTCGACCGGCAGCAGGCGGTTGGCCCAGAAGAAGGCAGCCATCGCCACGGGCAGGCCGGCGATCGCGCCGAGATTCAGCCCGTCAACCAGCCGCAGGCCGAAGCCGATGCGTCCGCCCTGCTTGAGGGTCTTGGCGTATTTCTGGCGCTCCTTCACGGCCCACAGCAAGAGGCCCGTGGCCACCATCAGGCAGCCCGCCAGGCCCGAGACGAAGAACAGCGCGCGCAGCAGCGGATCGGCAAAGCGGCCGATGTGCAGGCCGTAGAGCACGCCGCGCGTTTCGGCCGCGGCCTTGGGCACGTCGCCGAAGCTGCCGATGAGCGCGCCGGTCGTGCCGTTGAACTGCATGCTGGGCTGGTCGTACGACAGGTGCCGGCCTTCGGCCCGCGTGAGCGAGACCACGGCGTTGGCGTCGTTGGGCTGGTGCACCACGATGCGGCCGACGGGCGCGCCGTCCCAGTGGGCCGTGGCCTGCGCCACCATGGGTGCGAGGGGCGCCAGCGCGGCCTTGGTGCCCGAGGCCTTGATCTGCGTGCGCACGCCGCCCGGGAAGGCCTCGGCGAAGAAGGTGTCGTTGCCGCCGTGCGCCTTGTAGGCCACCTGCGGGCCCCACGGCATGTACATGAACATCAGCGTGACCAGCCCGGTGTAGGTGATCATGGCGTGGTACGGCAGCGCGAGCACGGCGGTGACGTTGTGCGCGTCGAGCCACGAGCGCTGGCCCTTCTTCGGGCGGAAGGTGAAGAAGTCCTTGAAGATGCGCTTGTGCGTGACGATGCCGCTGACGATGGCCACGAGCATGAACATCGCGCAGAAGCCGACGATCCAGCGTGCCCAGAGCGCGGGCATGTAGTGCAGGTCGAAGTGCAGGCGGTAGAAGAACTCGCCGCCGCGCGTCTCGCGCGGCGCGGTGATCGCCTGGCCCGTGGCCGGGTCGAGCATGGCGCGGTCGAAGCTGCGGCGCCGGTCCACGGGCGGCGAGCCGGGTGGCGGCGGCGGCTTGGCCCACAGCAGGCTCACGCCGGGCTCGCGCTCGGTGGGCAGGGTGATGAACCAGCGCGTGGCATCGGGCGCGTGGCGCTGCATGAAAGCCAGCGCGTTGTCGGCGGCCACCGGCTGCGGCACCGTGCCCGGCGTCACGGCGTGCAGCTCCGGCTTCATCCAGAAGGTGATCTCGTCCTTGAAGTACGAGGCCGTGCCGGCCGCGAACACCATGAAGAGCACCCAGCCGACCAGCAGGCCCGACCAGGTGTGCAGCCAGGCCATCGACTGACGGAATCCTTCCTTCATGCGGCACCTCCGCCGCCCTGGGTCCACAGCAGCAACAGCAGGCCCTGCAGGGCCGCCGCGATGGCAAGGCCGGTCCAGGCGCGCCACGCCGAGCGCGCCGCGAAGACCCACATCACGGCCACGGCGTAGACGAGGAAGGAGGCCAGCGTGCCGGTCAGCGCGGCTTCGCTGCGCGCCATGCCGAAGAGGGCGGGCAGGCCCAGCGCGAGCACGGCGGCCGACAGCGCAGCCACGCCGTAGCCGCCCGCGATGGCGGCGACGGCCCGCGACGCGACGCCCATCCGGTAGCGGAGGCCGGCGCTCACGACGGGCGCCGGACGACGTGCAAGGTCGTTCGGAAATTCATGGGACAGAGGGAGAGGAGAAACCTGGAGAATGAGAATCATACTCATCTTCTGGGTTTTTCTCGCCCCCCGCCCATCCCGCGAGCGGGGCCTTGAAAGGCGCGCGGCGCCTTACTTCGCCTGCAGCAACGCGCCGGCTTCGAGCAGCACCAGCTCGTTGTCGTCGGCCTTGTTCGGCTCGCGGCTGCTGGAGAACGGCAGGTTGTTGTCGTTGCCGACCACGATGTGCGTGGCATCGACCACGTCGACGTTCTCGATGGTGAAGAACGGGAACTTGAGCACGCCGTCGTTCAGCGGCTTGCGCGCGAGCTTGTCCGGGTCGGCGATGTTCAGCAGGTCGATGTAGCCGATCTTGCGCACCGCGCCGCCCACGTTCGCGTCGCTGAGCTCGACCTTGTAGACGCGCTTGAACTTCGCGATGTCGTGGAAGCAGTCGGTGCGCTTCTGGCCTTCGGGGCAGGCCTTGTCGCTCGTGCCTTCGCCGTTGTCGCGCTCGATGATGAGGCCGGTGGTGCCGTCGATCATGTTGAAGTCGCCGATGGCGTGGCCGTTGGCTTCGAGCACGTACTTCCAGTGACGGCCCGTCCATTTTTCGGAGGCCACGTCGAACTCCAGCACGCGCAGGGCTTCCTTGCCTTCAACCTTCTCGTAGTCCTTGGCCTCGGCGTTCCACACCGGGCCTTCGAGCAGCGCATAGAGCTTGCTGCCGTCCTTCGACGAGGCCATGCCTTCGAAGCCCTTCGAGCGCTTGACCTGGAAATCGACAGCGCCGCCTGGTGCGCCCGGTGTGGTGACCGCGGGGTGATCGGGCGAGCGCACGGCCTTGCCGTCGACCTGCGTGTCGAACACCGCGAGCACCTTGCCCTTCAGGTCGGCCTTGATCAGGAAGGGGCCGAACTCCTCGCCGATCCACAGCGCGCCGCCGGCGAACTGGAAGCTCTCGGGATCGAAGTCCGAACCCGTCAGGTAGCGCTGCTTCGTGCCTTCGTGAACGATGCGGAACGGCACCTTCTTGTCGGGGTCGTGCAGGAAGATGGTGTTGATGCGATTGAACTTGCCGCTCTTGAAGTCCACCTTGTAGTGGTTCAGGTAGAGCATGAAGTCGGGCGAGTTGGCCTTCGCGCCGGCGCCGTTGTCGGTGAGGATCCAGAACGAGCCGTCGTCCATCTTCTTGATGCCCGAGTGCCCCTGCAGCGGCTGGCCCTTGAAGGGCACCGACACGCCGGTACCGCGGCCGCCCGAAAGCCCTTCGATCGTGCCCAGTGCCTCGACGCGCTTGCCCGAAGTGAACTTGCCGCTCACCTGCAGGTCGGCCGGCGCGTCTTTCGGTGCGGCGACGAAACTCTGCGCAGGCAGCACGGCGTGGCCGGAGAGCGTGGCGGGGAAGGCGGTCTGTGCGGCCGCGCCGCCGCAGGCGAGTGCGGTGGCCAGGGCGATGAAGGAGAGGGAGGCGAGACGCGTCATGGGCAGAAGAAAGGTTTCAGTCGAAACGCGAGACCATGCCCAGCCTGCGTGACGGCGCCGTGACATCCGTTCAGCTCAAGGTGCGATGTCCACCGTCACCTCGCGCGACTCGGCGCGGCCCTGGTCATCGACCGCGCGCAGCACATAGCGCCGGCCTGAATCGGCCATGTCGGGCATCCACGTGATGCCTTCGCCGGGCGCGGCCTTGCCGACCAGTGCGTCATCGGCAAACCAGTAGATCGTCTGCGTGCCCGCCGCCGCTTCGGCGCGCAGCACGAGCGGCTCGGGCTTCTTCACGCGCAGCGTGTGCCGCACGCCGCGCAAGGGCGAGGTGATGAGCGGCGCCGTCTCCGAAGCCTCGCCCTTCTCGCAGCCGTCGGTCGGCAGGCTCGCACGCGGCAGGCCCGCCTGGCGGAACAGCCGGCGCATGTCGCTGCCCCATTGCTCGACCACCTGCTGGCGCGCATTGGGTTGCGGCCCGCACACCACCTT
The DNA here is from genome assembly GCF_001591345.1 of Variovorax boronicumulans NBRC 103145. GTDB lineage: Bacteria > Pseudomonadota > Gammaproteobacteria > Burkholderiales > Burkholderiaceae_C > Variovorax > Variovorax boronicumulans. The sequence goes on from NZ_BCUS01000025.1 coordinate 19,643, forward strand.
GCCGGTCGTTTCATCGACCCACACGGCACGGTGCAGGTTGCTCACCTGGATCGGCGACTTGCCGGCGATGAACCATGTGGTGGTGCGCACCGGGCACAGCGCATCGGGCAGTCCGCCCGTCGCGGTGCACACCTCGACCTGGCGCAGGTCCGCCGGCTGGCGCGTCGCGATCTCGCCGGGATCGAGCCGCTCCGCGCGCAGCGCATCGACCATGCGCAGGAACAGCGGCGCGGCCGCATCGACGCCCACGAGCGCAGGGTTGCTCGTGCCATCGAAGTTGCCGACCCACACCACGAGCACATGGCGGCCGAACACGCCCGCGGTCCACGCATCGCGAAAGCCCCATGACGTGCCCGTCTTCCATGCGATGGCGGGGCGCGCGGGCAGCGTGGTGTCGGGGCGCGGCGTGTGGCGCAGCATGTCGAGCGTGATGAACGAGGCCTCTTCGCTCAAGAGGCGCAACGGCTGCGCCGGCCGCTCGTCGGGCGCGGGCTGCGTGTAGCGCAGCGGCTGCGAGATGCCGCCGTTCGCCAGCGTGGCGTAGAGGCCCGCGAGCTCCTCGGGCGTGACCTCGCCGCCGCCCAGCACCAGCGCGAGGCCGTAGTGCGATTCGCTCTGCAGCTTCTGCACGCCCGCGAGCCGCATGAAGTCGTAGAGCCCCGGCTTCGACAGCTTCGCAGCGACGGCCACCGCGGGGATGTTGCGGCTGCGGATCAACGCTTCCTGCGCAGGCAGCGGGCCGGCGAAGCGGTGGTCGAAGTTCTCGGGTGTGTAGGGGCCGAAGGAGGTGGGTGCGTCCTTCAGCATCGTCTTCGGATGCAGCAAGCCCTGGTCGAGCGCGAGTGCGTAGATGAAGGGCTTGAGCGTAGAGCCCGGCGAACGCTTGGCCTGCGTGCCGTTGACCTGCCCCGCGATCGCGTCGTTGTGCCAGTCGGCCGAACCGATCAGCGCGCGCACCTGCATGGTCGAAGCGTCGAGCAGCAGCGCGCTCGCGTTGGTCATGCCGACGTCGGCATGCGTGCGCAGGTACTGGCCCATCACGCGTTCGAGCGTGCCCTGCATGCGCAGGTCGATGGTGGTGCGCACTTCCTGCACACCGCGCTCCTGCGCGAGCAGCATGTCGGTGGCGTGCGGTGCGAGAAAGGGGAGGCTGCCGCGCGACTGTGCCGAGAGCGCGAGTTGCGCATCGGGCGCGTGCTGCTTCGCGGTGGGATCGCGCTCGGCCCACAGCGCCCACAAACGTTCGCGCGCCGACTGCAACTCGGCATTGCGACCGCGCTCGGCGATGCGCTTGACCGGGTTCTGCGGAATCACCGCGAGCGTCAGCGCCTCGGGCAGGCTGAGCTTGGCGGCGTCCTTGCGGAAGTAGATGAGGCTCGCGGCCTGCACGCCTTCGATGTTGCCGCCGTAGGGCGCGGTGTTGAGGTACGCCTCGAGGATCTCGCGCTTGCCGAAGCGCACCTCGAGCCAGAGCGCCGCGCCGATCTGCGCGATCTTGCCCATGGCCGTGCGGCTGTCGATGCCGTAGACGCGCCGCGCGAGTTGCATCGTGAGCGTCGAGCCGCCCTGCCGGCGCTCGCCGCTCGCAATGCGCCACGCGCTGCGCACGAGCGCGGCGGGGTTGACGCCGGGGTGCGCGTAGAAGCGGCGGTCTTCGTACAGCAGCACGGCATCGACCAGCGTGGGCGAGATGCGGTCGAGCGGCACCCAGAGGCGGTATTGCTCGTCGCTTGCGAGGGTGAGGCGCAGCAGCTCTCCGCCTTGCGCATACACGGCACGCGAGCTGCCGACGGTTTCGCTGAGCGGGGCGTGCGGCCACAGGCGCAGCAAGGCGAGCAGGAAGGCGACCGCCAGCGCCCACAGCGCTGGCCTGCGGAGCCTTCCCAACTTCACGCTCAAGCGCATGACGGCCTCCGCTGCCTGGCGTCAGTTCGCGACGACCTGAAAGCGCGCACCCGCAGAGCGCGAATACACGCGCCGGTCGTACATCGCCTCGCCGTACGCGGCCGGCACCACGAAGTCGCCGACGTTGGTCGCCCGCGCCTTGTAGGTCACCTCGAGCAGGTTCTTGTCGACGGCGCCGTAGAACACCACGCGGTCTTCGCGGATGTCGGCGTACTGCACCTTCCACGAGCCGCCGCCACCGAGGCGCTTCTTCCAGATCGGCGCATCGGCATTGGCTTCCTGGTCGTCGCCCACGGCCTGCAGCACCGGCTCCAGGCCGCCGGGCAGCAGGTCGACCAACGCGACGTCGTTGAGTTGTGCACGCTCCAGGCTGCGCACGCGCACCCGCACAGTGACCTCTTCGCCGAGCTTGGCCTTGGTGATCGGGTTGCCCTTGGCATCGAGCACTTCATGGAAGATCTCCAGGCCCTGGTTCACCGGCGTGCTGGGCACGTTGCGCTCGAAGCCCTGCTCGGCCCAGCTGTAATAGAGGTTGAAGTCGCTGTCGTTCGACAGCTTGAGCTTGGCCGTGCCGGCGGGCACCGCGGCGCGCGTGATCGGATTCACCGAGCCCAGTGCGAGCGCCGCGGCCTGGCCTTGCGCATTGACGGTCTGCGCCGTGAGCTTGCCTTCGGCGTTCTGCGCCACCGCTTCGAAGTACGCATCGACCGCGAGCAGCATCGAGGCCGACGACAGGCTGTTGTACCAGCCGTCGCGCACCATCGCGCCCATGCCTTCCCACACTTCGGGCTTCAGCGTCTTCAGGCGCGAAGGGAAGTGGCGGCCCACCAGGTGCAGCGTCATGCTGTCGTGCACCAGCGGGTCGTAATACGCGCCCCACACGTTGCGGCGCTGCTTTTTCTCGGTGCGCGCGAGGAGGTCGGACCACACCGGGTTGAGCAGCTCGTTGGCGACCTGCTCCTGCTTCACGAGCTGGTAGCTCGCAGCGAGGTACACGGCGCCCAGGTCGTCGCTCCAGCCTTGGGTCTGCTTGTTGCGCCACGCTTCGCGCAGGTTGGCCAGTGCGGCCGGCGCGATGATGCCCTGGCGCGTGAGCAGGTAGGCCGCCTGCGTGCGCTGGCGCCAGCCGTCGAGCGAGGTGTCGCCGCTGCCGAGCCAGCCCTGCAGATACGTGTTCGCCTTTTGCAGCAGGTCTTGCGGCACGGGCAGCTTGTGGTCCTTGGCTTCGATGAGCAGGTGCACCGCGTAGAGCGTGGCGAAGGCATCGGTGCCCGCGCCGGGCCAGAGCGAGAAGCCGCCGTCGGCCGTCTGCCGTGCGCGCAGCTGCACGAGGTAGCGCTCGAAGGTCTTGCGCGCCTCGGGCATCGGGCCCTGCTCGGGCGTGCGGCCGCGCGCCATTTCCTTCACCAGCTCAGGGCGGCCCGACAGCAGCACCGCCGGGAAGGTCTGGCTCGTGATCTGCTCGGTGCAGCCGTGCGGGTACACCTCCAGGTACTGCATGAGGCCGGTCGCGAAGGCCCATGGCGCGGCGGACACCGCGACATCGCTCTTGCGGAAGTTCGGATACAGGTCGGCCTTGCTGCTCAACTCGCCCGCGCGCTGGAAGCTGCCCGCCTGCACCAGCGTGACGAACGGCGATGCGGGCCGCACGCTCACTTCGGTCGAGAGGCGCGCGCTGAAGGTCTTGTGCGTCGAGGTGAACACCAGCGCCGATGAACCCAGCACTGCCTGCTCGCCCGGCTTGGCGCGCACGTTGAACCTGGTGCTCGCTTCGCCGCGCTCGTTGACCTTCAGCGTCTGCGTGGCATCGCCCACCACTTCGAGCCCGCCCGAGGCGGTGAGCGTGAGCGCAATGGGCACGTCCTTGCCCGAACCCACGATGTTGTTCGCAAGGCCCACGCCCACTTCGACGGTGTCGCCCGGCGCCATCGCGAGCGGCGCGTTCGGCAGGATGACCATGTCGCCGCGCACCACGGTGCGGGTGCTCTTGGCGGCGGTGGTCTCGTCGTTCACCGCGACGGCCATCACGCGCAGGCTGCCGTTGAAGCTCTCGGGCACGGTGTAGCTGAACTCGCGGCTGCCGTTCACATCGACGAGGCCCGACCAGTACGCCACCGGCTTGTCGCGCTTGCGCTTGAACGGATTCAGGTGCTTGCCGAGTTCGCCTTCGCCGTCGCCGCCGGGCGCCGCGCCCTGCATGAGTTTCTTGAACTCCGGCAGGATCAGGTCGAGCGTCTGCAATGTGCCCACTTCGAGCGCGCGCTTCTGGAAGAAGTGCTTGAGCGGATCGGGCGTCTTGTAGCGCGCCACCTGAAGGATGCCTTCGTCCACCGCGAAGAGCACGGCGCGCGTGGGCTTGTCGCTGGTGAGCTTCATCTTCACCGTCTGCCCGGGCTTGATCAGTTCGCTGCTGGTGAGCTGCAGGTTCGCGGTGCGCTTGGCCAGGCTGGTGGCGAAGGGAATGACGCCGTACGACAGCGGGCTCATGTAGACCTCGTCCGAGGCCGGGTCGCGCACGAAGTGCACGTTGATGTAGCCCGTGCCCTCGAAGTCCTTGGGCAGCGTGATCTTCTGCACCGAGGCGGTCTTGTCGGTCTTGAACCATGCGTGGGCATAGACCTTGTCGCGCTCGATGGTGATAAGGCCGGCGCCGACATACGGCGCGCGGATGCTCACCTCGATCTCCTGGCCCGGCTCGTAGTCCTTGCGGTCGAGCGTGAGCTGCAGTTCGGCGTTGCGGTCCAGCGAGCGCGAGACGTTCGCGTTGCCCGCCACGCTGTACTCGACGCGGTTCAGCTCCAGTCCGCCGGCATTGCGCACCACGTAGGCGAAGTTGCCGGGCGTGGCGGTGTTCAGCGCAATGGTGTTGCCGGCCGCGACGATGGCCAGCGGCTTCTCGTCGATCACGATTTCCTTCTTGCGCGATTCGTAGCGGTACAGGCCGTTGTCCTGCTTCACGAGCACCGACAGCACCTTGCGCTCCACGCGCTCGATCTTCAGGGCGTCCACGGCCGTCTTCTTCGCCTGCGGGTCGATCGCGATCACGGTGGCATTGCGCACGGCGCCCTTGCTCACATAGCTGGTGTCGCCGTCGACCTTCACGCCCACGAGGTAGGGCATGTCGCTCACCAACGTCTGCGCCTCGGCCGAGACACTGCGCCCGCCCTCGGGCTCGAAGGCCTTGGCGAGCACGTGCACCTGGTAGGTGGCCGCATCGAAGCGCGAGAGGCGCAGGTCGAACTCGGCCTTGCCCTCGGCGCTGGTCTGCACGCTGCCCAGGTCGTCGACCTGCTTCTCGGTGGCGCGCTGCGGATCGAAGAAGGCGTAGTCGGCGAACGCGCGGAACACCGGGAAGGCCGGGCTCAGCGTGAGCGTGCCTTCGACCTTGCGGTCGGGCGCAGGCGTGCCGAAGAGGTTCTGCACGTCGATGAGCGCCTTCAGGTCCTTGGGCTTGACCCAGCCCTCGGCCACTTCGCTGCTGAGCTTGGTGACGACCTTGGTGCGGTCGGGCAAGAACTCCTGCACCTTCACCGTCGTGCTGCCGATGAGCAGGCCCTGCACCTCGGGGTTGCCGGGCGAGGATTCGCGCGGCAGGTAGAGGTTGACGGTGTAGTTGCCGGTGGGCGAGGTGTCCTGCGTGGCGTGGGCGATTTCCGCCGCGCCGCCGGGGCCGAGCTTGAGCTTCTCGCGGCGCACGCTGAGGCCGCGCGCATCGATGATCTCGGCCTCGAGCGGCAGGTCGCGCAGCGACGTGGCCCAGTTGCCGGCCTTGACCATCATCGCGATGTGCATGGTGTCGCCCGGGCGATAGATGCCGCGGTCGCTGAACACGTAGGCGGTCATCTGGTTCGGCACGCCGGCCGCGCGCAGGCCGCCGACGTCGAAACGCGAGATGTCGAGCGTGCGGTCGCTGCGGTTGAAGGGAAGGAAGCTCAGGTCGCCGTCCTTGCGCACCACCAGCACCACGGGCGCCTTCTCGCGCTGGTAGCCGGCGAGATTGGGCAGCTTGGCGGCGCCCGTGGCGTCGGTGGATTGCGACGCGACGATCATGCCGTTGCGGCCCCACACCTCGACCAGTGCACCGGCCACCGGCTGGCCATTGGCGATGCTCTGCACGAACACGTCGCGCGTGCCGTCGAGCGACTTCTTGGCGACGATGCCCAGGTCGGTGACGAGCACCAGGCGCTGGTCCTTCTGGTCTTCGGGGTTGCCGCTTTCGGGGTCGCCTTCGCCTTCCGATTGCTGTTCTTCCTGTTGCTCTTCTTCGGGCTGCGCCTGCGTCGCATCGCCCTCGGCCTTCTTCTTGGCCTTGGGGTCGTAGCCCTGCACCTTGAGCAGGAACACGCCGCGGCGGTCGGCCACGTCGCTGCGCAGGTACTGCGCGAAGTCGACGGTCTCGTAGTGCGCCTTGCCGGCGGGGATGCTGAGCGGGATCTCCTTCTGGAAGCGGTCGACGAGGTTGTCCGACTGCAGGCCGCTGTTGAACTGCGGATGCGCGAAGTCACCGTTGGTCTGCGTGACCAGGTGCTGCAGCTGCTGCGGCAGCAGGCGTCCGATTTCCAGACGGATGCCCGGCAGGTCGCGCACCAGGATCGGCAGCTTGCGCTCACCCGACAGCGCGAGCAGCGAGCCCTGGCTCATGATGGTGAGCTCGGGCGCGAAGGTCTTGAGCAATCGAACGTCTTGCCGCGCCGCGCCGAGCTGGTAGCCGCCCGGCGTCTTCAGGCCCTTGGCCACGCGCACCAGCAGGTAGCGGCCGCCTTCGGCTTGCGGGAGGCGGAAGCTGACCATCTCGGTCACTTCGCGTTCGCTGGCGATGGGCTGCAGACTGATCTTCTTCGCGCGACGCAGCACCGCGTCGGTGACCTTCGAGGGGTCGGCGGACCAGTCGAACTTTTCTTCGGGGTCGCCCTTGGCTTCTTCCGTGGCGGGCAGCAGCCAGGCCTGCACCACGCGCGCCATTTCGCGCTCGTGGACCGGCATCGAGGCGGTGACGTGCATCACATGCTCGGGCTCGCCGTTCTCGCCGGTGACGATGGTGGGGTCGATGCTCGAGATGTCGAGGCTGAAGAGGCCGGGGATGTCGACCGCGCGCGAGATGTCGCTGCGCTGGCCGGGGCCGCCCTTCTGCGCGACCGCACCGGAGGTAAGGCTGAGCACCACGGGGCGTGTCTTCTCGGGAATGGGCAGCGGCTCGGACTGGAGGGTGGCGGTGAGGCGCAGCTTGTCGTAGCTGACGGTGAACTTCTCGCTCGCGCACTTGCCCACGCTGAAGATCGAAGTGCCGCAGGCCTGGTCATGGGTCAGCACCAGGCGCTTTTCGAACTCGGCCGTGTTGACGGGGTGCGAGAAGCGCACCTGGAAGAGCGCGCGCCGCACGTTGGCCTGCACCGGGTCCTGGTAGAACTCCGCGCCCGCGATGCGCGCGCTGAATTCGGGCGAGGTGAACTCGTACTTGCGCTGCTCGATCTCGATGTGCGGCGCGAGCGCGTCCTTCGCCAGCTGCACCTTGTAGGGTTGGCCGACCGGCCAGTCCTGCGCGGGAAGGAATTCGAGCTTCTTCTGGCTGCTCCACGACCAGCGCCCGGCAATGGCGGGCTCGATGCTGACGCCGGTCGCCTCCTGGCCGATGCGCGCGATCGGCGCGACCGAGGCGGAGAAGTTGATGACGACCGGGTTGGGCCCCTTGTCGTTCTCGATCTGCGTGCGCGGCGGCGGCACGATCTGGGCGGTGGAAACGACGGGCTCGACGCGATCGGGCGTGAGGCCGTGCCACCACTTCAGCACATGCGGGCTCGCGAACCAGCCGGCCAGCACCAGCAGCGCCAGCAACACCACCCAGGCCAGCCGTTGCTGCAGCCACTGCAGCCCGAAGAGAAGAAAGGCGCCCACGATGCGCAGCCACCCCGGGGGTCGCCAGGAACCGATGAGCCCGCGTGCCAGCGGACGCAGGAACCCGAGCACACGGCCCAGCCCCGTGAAGAGCACGTCGCTCAGCGACGCGAGTTTTCGATTGGCAACTTGAAGCATGGACGCTCCCCCGATGTTTTTGTTGGCGCCTGACAGTCTCTGCCCGGTCTGTGAAGCCATGGCGCTGTGTGTGAAGTCTGCGTGAAAACCGCACAGGGCCCGCGCACCGGCCCGGTTCAGATCAAAACGGAATCGCGGGCTTGTTCACCATCAGCCAGAACACGATGGCCATGGCCACGAAGGCCGGGTAGCCAAGCAGCTCCCAGTAGCGCTGGTAGCGCAGATACAGCGACGGCAGCGCGGTGCTCTCGCGATGCGCCTGCCCCGCCAGGGCCGCCATGCGGATCTGCAGCCACACCACCGGCAGCCAGCACGCCCCCGCGAACGCGAACAGCCCCAGCGAGAGCGCCAACCACGGCGTCGACAGCGGCCAGCCCGCCAGGTGCGCCAGCGCGAAGCCGGTGACCGGCTGCAGGATCACCGTGGGCGTGGTGAACCACCAGTCGGCCCGCACCACCAGCCGGCTCACCACCGCCTGCGCCGGCACGCTGCCGCTGCGGTTGGCAAAGAACATGTAGAAGGCCGACCCCAACCCCGTGCCGACCATCAGCACGCTGGAGACGATGTGCAGCCACTTGAGGACGAGGTAGGTGTTCATGGCGTGGCGCGTCGGTACAAATGCCAGAGCAGCGCGGCGATGGGCAGGTTCTTGAGCAGCGGGCCCAGCGGGTGCAGCCACAGGCCCGGCTGCAGCGCGGTTGCCACGAGCGTCATGGCGAGCATCAAGGCGAAGGCGGCCAGGTAAACGGTGCGGCCGGGTCGCAGCCACAGCGCCAGGCCGACCGCAAGATCGGCCGCCGCGCCGCCGACGATCAGCGCCTGCACCAGCCATGGCGGCGAGGTGATGCCCGCATCGGCCAGCACACGGCGGCTCTGGCCGTCGAGTTCGACGGTGCTGGCGACGGCGGTGAAGAGCCAGACGGCGACGAGGCTCAGGCGCAGCAGGCGGTCGTCGCCGTCGGCAGCAGCAGGGCGCGTCATGGCGTGGGCGCCCCTTCGTCGATCACATCCGTCACCATGCCCCAGCGCGCGAACTCGGGGTCGAACTCGGGCAGCGTGAGCAGGCCGGCGCAGGCGTGCGCGCCCACCGGCAACGCCTCGCCGCGCGCGAGCCGGCGCGCCAGCAGGATGGCGGCCATGCAGGGAATCTCGGGACCGTGGTTGTCGTCGGCCGCGACGTGCCAGGCGCGGCGCGCGATGGCGCCGTGTGCATCGATGCCTTCGACGCGCACCACCATGCCACCCAGCGCGGTGCCGAACGCATCGAACACGCCGCCCGTCGCGTGCAGCAGCGGCGCCAGCTTCTGCGGTGCGCGCAGCAGGCCCGTGCGGCGCAGGAACGCCAGGAAGGCGAAGGCCTGCTGGGTCAGGCCGACTTCGAGTGCGGCGCGGAACATGACCGACTGCACGCCGGCGTAGCGCGCGGGAAAGAGTTCGAGATCGGGGATGTCGCACAAGGCGCCGCGGCGCGGCTTCATGCGCGCGAACTGCACTTTCGCGGGATGGGCCCAGCCGGGCTGCTCGGTCCACCGTCCGCCCTGCCAGACGCGGATCGGCGCACCGCAGTAGGCGAGCACGCCCGCGAGCGTGGCTTCGCCGCGCGGCGCGCCCTGTGCCGGCGCGATGCAGATGTCGATGCTGCGGATGCCTTGCCAGCTGGCGGCGAGGTGATCGACCACCGCCGACGACAGCGCCGGCACGGTGCTGGCGCCAGTCACGGCGGTGCGGCCTGCGCGGCGGAAGGCAGCGTCCATCGCGGCGGGAAAGTCGCAGACAAAGCGCCGGCCGTCGGCCAGGTCGATGTAGTGCGCGCCGGCGGCTGCCACGGCCTGCGGCACGCGGTAGTCCTGGCCCTGGAACGGGCCGGCGGTGTGGATGACGAGGTCGACGCCCAGGAAGCCCAGGCCCTGCGCGAGGTCGGGCGACTGCGCATCGACGCGTACACCGCGCGCGTTGCCGCCCAGCGATTGCGCAAAGGCCGTGGCCCGTTCGAGGTCGCGCCCGCCGACGTACAACTCGATGCCCGGGTCCTGCGCCAGCGCGCGGCTGATGCGCGCGCCGAAGTTGCCGTAGCCGCCAAGCACCAGCGTCTTCATGCGACGCTGGCTCCGGCGATGTGGCCGCGCGTGAAGGCTTCCTCGAAGATCGAATAGCCCGACCAGTCCGCGTGCGCGAACGACAGCCGGCCCGCGGCCACGCGGTCACCGTGCGCGCCGATCTGCGCGAGCAGACCGGGCCGCGGGATCGACATGGCGTGTCCGTAGCGCGTGATTTCGACGCGCGTGGCGAGCGCGGGCAGGTCGGGGTGCGGCACCGACAGCTCGGCCAGCAGCTCGTCGCGCCATGCGGTCCACGGGCGCTCGAGCAGCAGCTGGCGGCCGTCGCCGGTGTCGTAGCCACTCGGGCCCAGCGGGCGGTACCAGCTGAGCACGGTGCCGCGCGGCGTGGGGTCGAGCGTCTGGTGGCGCGCATCGACGTAGCCGAGGCCGCGCGTGCCGTAGATCACGTTGTCCCAGCTCGGCGCGGCGCCGACGCGATCGGCCAGCGGGCCGCGCAGGTGCACGTTGGCGACCAGCCAGGGCGCGTAGCGCACGTGCGCGGCAGCGCTCGTCAGCAGCGAGGGCGGGTTCTCGACCACGCGCGCGGCGATGAAGACGGGCAGCGCGACGATGCAGCGCTCGGCCTGCCAGCGCACCATGGATTTCGAGGCGGCGTCCCACGCATCGACCTCGACACCGCCGCGCCCTTCGGCGATGCGCGTGACGACCTGGCCGGTGTGCAGGCGCTCGCCCAGCGGCGCGGCCAGCTGCTTCGTGAGCCAGCCGTTGCCTTCGGGCCAGGTGAGCACGCCGTCGCGATCGGGGTTGGTGTCATTGACGCTGCCGCTCGCGTCGCCGGGCGCATGAAAGCCGTGCCGGCTTGCAAAGTAGTGGATACCGGCCCAGGCCGACACCTGCGCGATGCCGGCGCCGTAGTCGTCGCGGCAGCAGTAGTCGAGGTACCAGCGCAGGTGGGCGTCGTCGAAGCCTTCGCGGTCGAGCCAGCCCGCGAAGGGCACGGCGTCGAGCGCGAGCAGTTCGGGCGTGACGGCGAAGCGCAGCGTGGGAATGGCGAAATGGGCGGCGTGCTGCAACGCGTCGATGCGCTGCGCAAAGCGGCGGTATTGGGCGTGCGTGCCATCGCCCACGTCGTGCACGGGCAGCAACCCATCCTGCCACTCGCCGCGGAAGAACAGGCGCTCCTGCGGGCTGTGACACAGGTGGCGCTCGTCGTAGGTCCAGCGGCCGGCCACGCGGCGGCGCAGGCCGAGTTCTTCGAGCAGGTCCTGCACCTCGTGCGCGTCGTCGCCGGGCGTGGGCAGGTAGTGCGCGCCGAGCGGGCAGGCAATGCCGCCGACCGAGCCGCCGCGCGCGTTGCCGCCGGCGGTGTCTTCGAGTTCGAGCAGCGCGAAGTCGTCGATGCCCGCGAGGCGCAGCGCGCGCGCCGCCGCCAGGCCAGCGACGCCACCACCCGCGATGACGACGCGGGTGCGTTTGACGGTGGCCGGGGCCTGCGACTTGAGCGTGGCGTCGCGCATGGCGTGGCCGCGCGCGACATCGATGCCGGTGAAGCCACCTTCGATGACCGGCGGTGGCGCCTCGCAGCCGGCCAGCGCCAGGGCGCCTGCACCGGCAGCGACGCCAAGAAAGCCGCGACGCCTCATGGCACACGGCTCCTTCGTGAAACACCGCGGAACCGGCTTTGCCGGGCCGCAGGTGTTGCCCCCGGCAGGGGGTTGGCGAAGCGACACGAAGTGCGCGCAGCCTGGGGGCGAGCCATATCAGTGAGCCATGACCTTGCCCCACTCCTGCTCGTAGGTGGTGACGAGGGTCTGGTTCGACAGGCGGTTCACTTCGGTCGGCACGCGTGCCATGTCGAGCGGAAAGTCGAACATCAGGGGCAGCGTCGCCGGTGTGAGAAAGCGCATGCCGCCCGGCAGCGCGTCGGGCTGCCGGTAGGGCCGATGGCTGGCGATGATGTAGCCCCATTCGCCGAAGCTGGGCACGTGCGCGTGGTACGGCGTGGCCTTCAGGCCGACCGACTCGATGGTGCTTGCCACGGTCCAGTAGCTCTTGCGCGCCACCAGCGGCGAGGTGGTCTGGATCACGGCGTAGCCGCTGGCCGACAGGCGCCGGTCGAGCAGCGCGTAGAAGCTGTTGGTGTAGAGCTTGCCGATGGCGAAGTTGGTGGGATCGGGAAAGTCGACCACGATGACGTCGAAGGTGTCGCCCTCCTGCTGCAGCCACTGGAACGCGTCGGTGTTGACCACCTTCACCTTCGGCGACGACAGCGCGTGCCCGTTGAGCGCGGCCAGCGTCTCGTGCGTGGTGAAGAGCTGCGTCATGTTCGGATCGAGCTCCACCAGCGTGACCGACTCGACCGAGGGGTACTTGAGGATCTCGCGCACCGCCATGCCGTCGCCGCCGCCGAGCACGGCGACTTTCTTGGGCGCGCCGTGCGCGGCCATCGCGGGGTGCACCAGCGCCTCGTGGTAGCGGTACTCGTCGCGCTCGGCGAACTGCAGGTTGCCGTTGAGGAACAGCCGGTGGCCCAGCGCGCCGCGCGTGACCACGATGCGCTGGTAGGGCGAGCTGGCGCTGAAGACGATGCGGTCCTGGTAGAACTTGTCTTCCGCCAGCGTGGTGATGTGGTCGGCGCCCCAGAAGGCGCCGATGAGCGCGGCCAGCGTGAGAAAGCAGGCCACCGCGTGCGCGCCGGCGCGGCGCAGCTCATGGCGGAACAGCCACAGCGCCCACACGGCCACCGCGGCGTTCATCACGCCGAACAGCAGGCCGGTGCGGATCATGCCCAGCTGCGGCACGAGGATCAGCGGGAACGCGACCGACACGGCAAGCGCGCCCAGGTAGTCGAAGGTCAGCACCTGCGACACGAGGTCCTTGAGCACGATGTTGCGCTTGAGGATGCGCATCACCAGCGGAATCTCGAGCCCCACCAGCGTGCCCACCACCACCACGAGGCCGTACAGCAGCAGCCGGAACGCGCCCGGCACGTAGGCGTTGGCCAGGAACAGGATCGCCGGCAGCGCGCCGCCGATCAGCGCCACGAGCAGCTCGATGCGAAGGAAGTGCGCCGGCAGCTGCCGATCGAAGTAGCGCGAGAGCCACGAGCCGACGCCCATGGCGAACAGGTAGGTGCCGATGATGGTGCTGAACTGCAGCACCGAGTCGCCGAGCAGGTAGGAGCTCAGCGCGGCCGCGCTCAGTTCGTAGACGAGGCCGCAGGCCGCGACGACGAACACGCTGGCGAGCAGCGCGATCTCCACGGGTTGCGGCCCCCGCGCATCCGGGGTGCGCGCGGGCAGGGCCGCGTCGCTCAATGGATTGCTGCGGCCACGATGACGCTGATGCCGAGGCACATGGCGGCCACGACGAGCGCCAGCGCCCTGTTCTGCTTCTCGACGATCTCGCCCCACAGGTCATAGGGGGTGATCTTGTCGATGATCAGAAAGCAGATCCAGAAGACCACCACGCCGATCAGCGCATACACGAGCGATCCGAGGACCACGCCCGGTTTCAGCCATTCAATTCCCATGGGGACCTCCAGTCGTAGCAATAAAGAGAGAAACAAGAGAGCGCCTGCGCGCGATCTTCGTCATTTGTGGCCGCCGCCGCTCGAGTAGCCGCCGTACGAACCGCCCGAACTGCGGTACCCGCTCGAGGAGCCGCCGCTGCAGTTGCTCATCATGATCAGCACGAAGAGGATGACCACGATGACGAGGATGATCGTGCCGCAGCCCATGCCCGACGCGGCGCTCACGGGCAGCGCGTCGCCGCGCGAGAACAGGTCCTTCTTGGCGTCGAGCTTGAAGGCCGTGGCCACGGCGCCGCTGTCAATCTTGCTGCCCGAGGACCAGGTCAGCTCGTTGGCCGAGCGCTCCATCGAGAGCAGCGCGCCGCCGCTGGCGAAGTCGCGGTTGAAGGTCTTCTGCCCGCGCTCGACCTGCCAGTAGAACTCGCCGGCCACGTAGGTGGTCTCGGCGTTGTAGGCGTACTGCTGCTGGTAGCGCTTGTTGAGGTAGGTGGCGGTGGTGCCGTTCTCGGCCATCACGGGCGCGCCGGTGGTCGGCTTGACCATGCTCCAGCCGTCTTCGGCATCGACGAGGAAACTGAAGCCGCGCTTCTTGTTGTACAGCAGGTACTCGTCCCAGCCGAACTGCTCGTCGTCGCCGGGCTCCTGGCCCATGCGGTGCTGGAAGCCCACCACCTGCCACTGCGCGCCCTGCAGCTGGCCCACGCTGCCCAGCGCGATGAGCGGGCGCACCGGCTCGTTCTGCTCGGCGTGCTTGAGCTCGCCGCCGATGCCTTGCGACAGGTCGATGATGCTGTTGCACGAACCGCAGGTGATGCTCTTGCTGTCGGCCAGGTTGACCGTGACGGGCGAGCCGCAATTGGGGCAGTTGAAGCTGCGGCCCTTTTCGTCCTTCGCGGATTCGTCGCGCAGGCCGGTGAGCTGCAGATCGTCCAGCTGCACCGAGCGGCCGAGGTAGGCCGTGGGCGGGGCGGTGCCGTAGTCGATGCTGAGCACCAGCCCCTTGTCGTTGCGCAGTTCGACCATCGCGAACGCTTGGCCGAGCGCGGGCAGGTGCGGCAACTCGCCCTGCGCGGAGGTCAGCGCCACCTGTTCGTTGGAGGCGACGGTGTAGCTCTGGCCGGCGAAGGCGGTGGTGGCGCCCACGCGCAGGTCGGCGGGCGGCGGCGCGGCGCGCTGCAGGTCGAAGGGCAGCGCGAAGACGTAGGCGCCGTTGTCCTCGCTGAGGACGCCGGTGCGGTCGCCGTCGAGCGCGGCGATCCACTCGGTCCAGCGCCCGCCGGGGTAGGTGTACTGCAGCCGGCCGATCAGCGTGAAGGACTTGTCCTGGATGCGGCCGGCGGCGAACAGCTGCAGCGGGCTGAAGTCGTCGAACAGCTCGGCCATCTTGCCGGTGCGCGCGAGCGTGTCGCCCTGGCGCACGACGGTGCTCTGGCAATACGGGCAGACCGCGTGCGTCGATTGCGCCGAGCGGAATTCGACCGGCGCGCCGCAGCCGGGGCAGGGCGCGCGGTAGTAGCGTTGGGAGCCGGTTTCCTCAGCCATGGCGCACCGGGTGCGATGGCGCGGCCGGCCACGAATGATTCAAGCCCAAAAGGCCTCTGACGCCCGCTGGGCGGGCGTCAGTCGCTATCGAAAACATTGCGACGGATCAGACGAGCTTTTTCAGCAGTTCGGCCTTCTTGGCGTCGAACTCTTCCTGCGTGAGGATGCCCTTGGTCTTGAGTTCGCCGAGCTTCTCGAGCGTGGTCATCACGTCGGCGGCGCTCACCACGGCCACGGCCGGCTGCTGCGTCGTGGCCGCGGCCTGGGCCGCGGCGTTCGGGCTCAGGCCCTGCGCGAGGTTCTGCGCCAGCACCTGGCCGAGCGCCACGCCGGCACCCAGGCCCATCGCGTCGCCCGCGATGCCGCTGCCACCCGCTGCGCCTTCGGCGAACTTGGGGATGGCCTGCGCCGTCTGGTACTGCATGAACTTGCCCATGTCGTTGCCGACCATGCCCATGCCGATCTTCTGGTCGAGGATCTTCTGCAGCTCTTCGGGCAGCGAGACGTTCTGGACCGTGATGTTCTCGAGCTTGATGCCGATCTTCTCGAACTCGGGCACCAGCTGGGTCGCCAGCGCGGTCGCGAACTGGATCTGGTTGGCCGCCAGGTCCAGGAAGGGCAGGCCGCTGGAGGCGATGGCGTTGCTGATGTTCTGCAGCACCAGGCCGCGCAGCTGGCCGTCCAGGTCGGCCACGGAATAGATGTCGCGCGTGCCGGAGATTTCGGTGTGGAACAGCTTCGGGTCGCCGATGCGGAAGCTGTAGTTGCCGAAGGCGCGCAGGCGCACGGCGCCGAAGTCCTTGTCGCGGATCGTGATCGGCTGGGGCGTGCCCCACTTCTGGTCGACCTGCTGGCGCGTGCTGAAGAAATAGACGTCGCTCTTGAAGGGGGATTCGAAGAGCTTGTCCCAGTTCTTCAGGTACGTGAGCACGGGCAGCGTCTGCGTCGTGAGCTTGTACATGCCGGGGCCGAACACGTCGGCCACCTGGCCTTCGTTGACGAACACGGCCATCTGCGACTCGCGCACGGTGAGCGAGGCGCCGTTCTGGATTTCCATCTCGGCCATCGGGAAACGCCAGGCCAGCGTGCCATCGCCGGACTCGGTCCACTGGATGATGTCGATGAACTGTTTCTTGATGAAATCCATCAGGGCCATGGTCGTTCCTCTCGAGATGTTGTCGGTTTGTGTCCCAGCCACACATATTGCCACAGGGCCTTGACGGCGCCCCGTGCTTTTGGTCATGCCTGCCACCGGCCATGCGGCGTAGGGCGGGATGGACCGAGGTCTACAATCGGCGCCCCCAGAAGAAGCGCCACCAGGAGCAACGGCACATGTCCGATTCGACCGCATCGTCCCCTTCGACCCCCACCCCGGAAGACAAGCGCGCCCTGTTGCGCCGTGCCGCCCTCGAGTACCACGAGTTTCCCGTCCCCGGCAAGATCGCCATCGCGGCGACCAAGCAGATGGTCAACCAGCGCGACCTGTCGCTGGCCTACTCGCCCGGCGTGGCCGCGCCCTGCGAGGAAATCGTCAAGGACCCGGCCAACGCCTTCAAGTACACCTCGCGCGGCAACCTCGTGGGTGTCATTTCCAACGGCACCGCCGTGCTGGGCCTGGGCGACATCGGCCCGCTGGCCTCCAAGCCGGTGATGGAAGGCAAGGGCGTTCTCTTCAAGAAATTCGCCGGTGTCGACGTGTTCGACATCGAGATCGACGAGAAGGACCCTGTCAAGCTGGTCGAGATCATCGCCTCGCTGGAGCCCACCTTCGGCGCCATCAACCTGGAAGACATCAAGGCCCCGGACTGCTTCTACGTCGAGCGCGAGCTGCGCAAGCGCATGAAGATCCCGGTGTTCCACGACGACCAGCACGGCACGGCCATCACGGTGGCGGCCGCCATGCTCAACGGCCTGAAGGTGGCCGGCAAGAACATCGCCGAAGTGAAGCTGGTCACCTCGGGCGCGGGCGCCGCGGCGCTGGCCTGCCTGAACCTGCTGCTCAAGGTGGGCCTGAAGCGCGAGAACGTGTTCGTCACCGACCTGGCCGGCGTGGTCTACGAAGGCCGCGAAGAGCTGATGGACGACGACAAGCGCCAGTACATGCAAAAGACCGACATGCGCAAGCTGTCGGAAGTGATCGCCGGTGCCGACGTGTTCCTCGGCCTGTCGGCCGGCGGCGTGCTCAAGCCCGAAATGGTCGCCAAGATGGCGCCCAAGCCGGTGATCTTCGCGCTGGCCAACCCGAACCCCGAGATCGCGCCCGAAGACGCCCATGCGGTGCGCAACGACGTGATCATGGCCACGGGCCGCACCGACTACCCGAACCAGGTCAACAACGTCCTGTGCTTCCCGTACATCTTCCGCGGCGCGCTCGACTCGGGCGCCACCACCATCACCGACGAGATGGAGATTGCCGCGGTGCACGCCATCGCCGAGCTGGCCCAGGCCGAGCAGAGCGAGCGCGTGGCCGCCGCCTACGCCGGTGAAAAGCTGAGCTTCGGCCCCGAATACCTGATTCCGAAGCCCTTCGACCCGCGCCTGATGATGAAGATCGCGCCGGCCGTGGCCAAGGCGGCCGAGGAAAGCGGCGTGGCGCTGCGCCCGATCAAGGACCTGGACGCCTACCGCGACAAGCTGCAGAGCTTCGTCTACGCCTCGGGCACCACCATGAAGCCGATCTTCGACGCCGCCAAGCGCGCGCCGAAGAAGCGCGTGGCGTATTGCGAAGGCGAGGAAGAGCGCGTGCTGCGCGCCGCGCAGATCGTGGTGGACGAAGGCCTGGCGCGCCCGACGCTGATCGGCCGTCCGGCCATCATCGCCCAGCGCATCGAGAAATTCGGCCTGCGCCTGAAGGAAGAGCTCGACTACGACGTCGTCAACGTCGAGCAGGACCACCGCTACCGCGACTTCTGGCAGACCTACCACCGCATGACCGAGCGCAAGGGCCAGACGGTACAGACCGCCAAGATCGAGATGCGCCGCCGCCTCACGCTGATCGGCGCCATGCTGCTGCACAAGGGCGAGGTCGACGGCATGATCTGCGGCACCTGGGGCACCACGCTGATCCACCTGCACTACATCGACCAGGTGATCGGCAAGCGCCCCGGCGGCTGCGCCAGCACCCCGCAGGACGTGCCGGTGTACGCCTGCATGAACGGCCTGCTGCTGCCCGACCGCCAGGTGTTCCTGGTCGACACGCACGTCAACTACGACCCGACGCCCGAGGAACTGGCCGAGATCACGACCATGGCGGCCGAGGAAATGATGCGTTTCGGCCTCAAGCCGAAGGCCGCGCTGCTGTCGCACTCCAACTTCGGCACCAGCAACGAGCCCAGCGCCGTCAAGATGCGCAAGACGCTCGACCTGCTGCGCGTGCAGGCGCCCTGGCTCGAGGTGGACGGCGAAATGCACGGCGACGTGGCGCTGGACAGCAAGCAGCGCGCGGTCGTCATGCCGCACAGCGCGCTCGCGGGCGACGCCAACCTGCTGGTGTTCCCCAACATCGACGCTGCCAACATTTCTTACAACCTGCTCAAGACCGCAGCCGGCGGCAACATCGCCATCGGCCCGGTTCTGCTCGGCGCGGCCAAACCTGTGCACATTCTCACGGCGAGCGCGACTGTTCGCCGCATCGTGAACATGACGGCCTTGACAGTGGCCGACGCAAACGCCGAAAGATAGGCCATTTGGCGAGAGTGGACGCCAACTTAAGGCGTCGCTTTCTGCCCCCGCGACTGCTCAAACTTTGGGCAGTCGCTTGCTATTTTCGCCAGCGTGGTGCACACTCGCGGGCTTGAATTTGCGGGTTAACCCCGAGGTTGAGCGCAATTCAAACCCCCCGCTCTTTTCTTGTGGTGCCCCATGGCGGCTTACGCCTCGATCACGTCCTCTGTCACTAAGTTTGCGCTCACCAGCTTGATGCTGGTGGCTCTGACGACGGGGGCCGAGGCCCGCGGATGGTTCGGCGCCGACAAAACGTCCTCCGAGGCATCGATTGCCCTGACCGATCTGCCGGTCCAGGGCCAGCGAACCTACCAGGCCATCCTTGACGGTGGCCCCTTCCGGTACGACAAAGACGGCACGGTATTCGGCAATCGCGAACGCATCCTGCCAGCGGCACGCCGCGGGCATTACCGCGAGTACACGGTGCCAACGCCCGGCGCGCGCAACCGCGGTGCCCGGCGGATCGTTTGCGGTGGCGAGCAGCGCACGGCGCCCGAAGCCTGCTGGTACACGGCGGACCACTATGCGAGTTTCAGACGGATTGCGCCATGAGCGATGACAACGACCTGAGCGGCGCCCCGAAGCGCCCCGACGAGATGATGATGACTATGGAAAGACCAGCGGATATGACCTTATCCCTTCGAGCCGTACGCCCGAACATCGTGCAATCGATCCGCGCGTTCCGCGTGAACGACCTGCAGGATGCAGCCAACGCGGCCGGCCAGCACTTCCTGTACGCCAACCTGGGCAACGCCCAGACCAAGCAGGACGTGCTCGACCTGATTGCCCAGCAGTTCACCTTCCCGGCGCACTTCGGCAAGAACTTCGACGCGCTGTACGACTGCATGACCGACCCGTTGCATAAATCGGGCCCGCAGCCTGGTTTCGTCATCGTGCTCGAACAGATCCCGGCCAACGCCAAGTTCGACAAGGAAGCGCGCGAGCAACTGCTCGACATCTTCCGCGACGCTTCGGACTACTGGGGCGATCGCAAGGTCCCGTTCCGCTGCTTCTATTCTTTTCTGTAGCCCGTTCTGCATCCACCAGCCAAGCAGAACGGGCGAACGAGGCTCAGCCGACCGCTGAAACCCTCGATGGCATCGAAGTCAACACCACCGCCACGGCAGCCGCCGCGGCCACGCCCGCCGCCAGCACCGAGCCGGCCGGCGAGAAAATGCCGACCGACAAGCTCGTCGACGTGTCGCCCCTGGCGCTGCGCATGAGCAGCCCCTTCAACGCGGGGTACTGGCTGGCAGCTGCGTAACTGCAACCGCTCGCCGTCACAAAAAAAGCCCGTCATCGACGGGCTTTTTTTCATGGGGGAACGGCCTGGGCCAGTGCAACGTATTCGGCCACCGGCACCTCCTCGGCCCGGCGCTGGATGTCGAACTCGCCGGTGAAGCCGTGCTCCCCCAGCCACTTGCCCAGCGTGTGCCGCAGGATCTTGCGGCGCTGGCTGAAGGCGACCTGCACGATCTCGCCGAGCCGCGCCGCATCGACCACCGGCGGCTGCGCGAGCGGCACCATGCGCACCACGGCGCTGTCCACACGCGGCGGCGGGTCGAAGCTCTCGGGCGGTACGAACAGCACGTTCTCCATGTCGTAGCGCCACTGCAGCATCACGCTCAGGCGGCTGTAGTCCGAGGTGGCGGGTCGGGCCACCATGCGGTCGATCACTTCCTTTTGCAGCATGAAGTGCTGGTCGGCGATCAGGTGGGCATAGCCCAGCAGGTGGAACAGGATCGGCGTGGAGATGTTGTAGGGCAGGTTGCCCACCACGCGCAGCGGTTTCGGTTCGGCCTTGGCCGCGAGTTCGGCGAAGTCGACCTTGAGCACGTCCGACTCGATGACGTCGAGCTGCGGATGCTCGCGCAGCCGCTTGGCCAGATCGCGGTCGAGCTCGATGACCGTCAGGCGGCCAAGCCGCTCGACCAGCGGCTGCGTGAGCGCCGCCAACCCCGGCCCGATCTCGACCATCGCATCGCCGGGCTGCGGCGCGATCGCCTGCACGATCCCGTCGATGATCCCGCCGTCGGACAGGAAGTGCTGTCCGAACCGCTTTCTTGCAATGTGCTGTGCCATCGCGGCCTAAGACGCTGCCGCGGCCATCAGGACTGCGGCGTCTCGCGGTATTCGACGTAGGCGCGCGCGCGCACTTCCTGCACCCAGGTGGTGAAGGCTTCTTCGACACGCTGTTCGCGCAGCGCGGCACGCGCGGCTTCGCGCTGCTCCGACTGGCTCAGCTTGGCTTCGCGGCGGCCGACCACCTGGATCAGGTGGACACCGAAGCGCGACACCACGGGGTCGCTGATCTGGCCAGGCGTGAGCCGGTCCATGGCTTCCTCGAACTCGGGCACGAACTGGCCGGGGCGCGACCAGCCGAGGTCGCCGCCTTCCTTGGCGCTCGCGTCCTGCGAGTTGTCGCGCGCCAGGCCGGCGAAGTCGGCGGTACCGGCCTGCACGCGGCGCTTGAATTCCTGCAGCTGGGCCACCGCCTGCGCGGTCGTGCGCTTGGGGTCGTTCAGCAGCAGGATGTGGCGCACCTGGGTCTGGGTGATGGACGCATCCGACGAACCCACCTGCGCCTTGGTCAGCACCTTGAGCACGTGGAAGCCGGCGCCCGAGCGCACGGGTCCGGCGATGCCGTTCACCGCGGTCGATTGCGTGGCCTCGACGAACACCGGCGGGTAGCGGTCGGCGCTGCGCAGGCCGAGCGCGCCGCCGTTGGCACGGTCGGGCGAGTCGGAGTTCTCGCGTACCAGCTTGGCGAAGTCTTCGCCGCTGCGCGCGCGCTGTGCGAGGTCGGTTGCCTTCTTCTGTGCGGTCGCGACCTGCGCCTCGGTGGCGTTCTCGGGCACGGCCACCAGCAGCTGAGCGATGTTGAGGTTGAGCAGGGCGTTGTTCTTGACGGCGCTCTCGCGCTGGTCGCGCAGGTACTCGTCGGCCTCGGTGTCGCTGATCTTGACCTTGGACTCGACCTCGCGGTCGCGCAGGCGCGTGAGCAGCAACTGGTCGCGCAGGTCGTTGCGGAATTCGCGCGGCGAGATGCCTTCGGCCGCGACGCGGCTGCGCAGTTCGGTGAGGCTGATCTCGTTCTGGCGGGCCACGGTCTGCTCGGCCTGGTCGATCGCCACGTCATCGACCTTGATGCCGTTTTCCTTCGCCAGCTGCAGCTGCGCACGCTCGGTGATCAGGCGCTCCAGCACGAGGCGCGTGAGTTCGGCGCGCGGCACGCGCTCGGCGTCCGGGTTCTCGCGGATCAGACGGGTGACACGCGACTGCACCTCGGTGTTGGTGATCGGCTCGGAGTTGACCAGCGCCACGATGTACTCGGCCGCGCGCTGCACCGGCGCCGCCGCGGGACCGGCCGGGCGCGCCGCCGGCGGCACGATCCGGGGACCGGCACGCATGATGTCCGTGATGCCGCTGCCGGAACGAAAGCCCTGTGCGCCAGCCGTTGCGGCGATGGCCGCAAGGCAACCCAGGGTGATGAGGGAACGGATGTGTTTCATGGCGTGGACGGTCGTCGTTTCAGTCGTAATTGGTGAAGCGGCTCGGGGCTTCGGTCGGTTGACGCAGCGGCTGGTAGCGCTGGATGTTCTGTCGCAGCGCCTGCATCGGGCTCGAGCCGATGCTGGAGAAACCGACGAATTCGAGCTGGAACATGATGCGGGTGTTGGCCGTCACCTGGCCGGTGGTGATGCGCTGCAGCACCACACGGCTGATCCAGCAGCAGCCGTCGTACTCGACCCCGAGCACGCCGTCCGTGAGCTTCTTGTCCTGCAGGCTGTAGTTCAGGCGACCCACGGCGTACCAGCGTCCACCGCCTTCGCCCTTGCCCGGCCCGAGGTCCTTGCCCTTGTCGCCCCACAGGTCGTTGAGCGGCCATTGCCAGCCGAAGTCGATCGACTTGTTGCCGTCGGTGGCCGTGGGCGTGCTCGGCGCCTGGTAGCGGAAGGCGGCGCTGAGGTTGCGGTACGGGCCCGGGTTGTAGCGCGCGCTGATCGCGCTGCGCGTGGAGCGGCGCGAATCGGGGTTGTACTGGAGCAGCGTGTCCAGGCTCCACTTGGGCGTCCAGTTGATCTGGGCGCCCAGCAGCAGGTCGCTGGTGCGGTCGGTGACCGGCGCGACGCCCGGCAGCGTGACCTTCTGGTCGGCGAAGCGGAAGCGCTGCGCGATGCCGAAGCGCACGGCTTCGACGCCGGTGCCCGGATCGATCAGGCGGGACGTGACGCCCAGCGTGAGCGCGTTGGTGTCCGAGATGCGGTCCGCGCCCGAGAACGCGTTCTCGGTGTAGATGGTCGCAAAGCTGAAGTCGTTGGCGGCCGAGTCGTAGTTCGGCAGCATGCTCTGGTTGCGGTACGGCGTGTACACGTAGTACGCGCGCGGCTCCAGCGTCTGGCGGAAGGCGCGGCCGAAGTAGCTGGCGTCGCGCTCGAAGACCAGGCCGCTGTCCAGGCTGAAGGTCGGCACGACGCGGTTCGACGAGGTCGGGAAGAAGTACAGCTGGCTCGGGTTGTACGGCATCCCGTTCACGTAGTCGATGCCGTTGACCGACACCTTCGGAATGGACGACTGCGGCAGGTAGTAGTTGTACGAGGTCGCGTGCAGCTGCAGCTTGGGGATGACGAACGAACTCGGCGTGAGGAACGGCCGGCTGATCGCCGCCTGCGCGAACACGCGGTCGCCGTCGGGCTGCGACTGCTGGATGAGGTCGAAGCCGGGCTGGCCGGCCAGGATGCTGTTGACGCGAAAACGCGAGTAGTCGGTGTTCAGCGAAACGTCGAAGCCGTGCCAGTCGTACTTGGCGTAGTTGGCCGTGATCTGCGGCACGCGGTCGTACGAGGGCACGACCGGCGACAGGTTGTACTGCAGCGTCTGGTAGCGCAGGGCGCGCACCGCGCCGCTCCAGTCGCCCTTGGTCCAGTTCAGCGAGGCATCGTTCGGCAGTTGGCGCTGCGCCAGCGTCGGCGTGCGCGTGAAGTCGCGCCAGTAGTCGTTGTCGCTGACGCGGTTGATGTTGAGGCTGGCGGACAGAGAGTCGAGCCCCAGCGCCTTGGCGTCGAAGTCGTGGTGGTGGTTGAGCCACAGGCCCCAGCGCTTGCTGCTGTCGGGCGGCTTGCCGAAGTTCAGGTCCTTGAGCGCGATCTCGCCGTTGTTCAGCTTCTGCAGCTGCTCGGCGCGCGCCTCGTTGTAGCGCTGGCCCACGAGGCGGTCGCTGCCCATCAGGTCCAGGCGGATGCTGCCGCTGTAGTCCTTCTCGAGATAGCGGAACTCACTGGCCAAGTTGAGCCCGCGCTTGCTCATCAGCGTGGGCGTGAAGGTGGCGTCGCGGTTGGGCGCGATGTTCCAGTAGTAGGGCTGTGCGACCTCGAAGCCGTTGGTGTTGTCCAGCCCGATGGTGGGCGGCAGCAGGCCGCTCTTGCGCTCGTTGGACAGCGGGAAGGTCACGCGCGGGATCGGCGGCGTCGTGATGCCCATGAAGCTCATGCGCGCATCGATGGCCACGCCCTCGTTTTCCTCGGTGTCGGTGGTCAGCGTGGCGGCGGTCAGCAGCCAGGCCGGCATCCAGCCGGGAAAGTCCTCGCGGCGGCAGGTGGTGTAGCTGGCGCGCCGCGCGATCGAGACGTTGGAGTCGACGAAGTCGATGCGCTCGGCCTCGCCGTGGCCACCGGTCGCGAGGAAGCGGTAGCGCACGTTGTTGAAGAAGCCCTCGAAGGTCTCGAGCTTGAGTTCCAGCTCGGGGCCTTCGTACACGTTGCCGGCCTGGTTGACCCGCACGTTGCCGGTGGCCTTGGCGCGGTCGTCCGGCTGGTAATACTCGAGGCGGTCGGCCGTGATGGCGACCGGGCCACGGCGCAGCGTGGCGTTGCCCTCGACCACGGTCTCGAGGTCGGGGCGGCCGGAAATGCGGTCGCCGGTGACGAGGCTGGGCAGCTGGCTGCGTTGCACGGGCGTCAGCGTCTCGGTGAGCAGCGGCGTGCGCTTCAGCGTGAGCGGTCCCTCAAGCACACCGGCTTGCTGGGCGAGGGCGCCATGCGCGTGCAGCAGCGCCAGCGACAGCACGGCCAGTGGCAGCGGCGGGCTCGAACGTCGCAAGGCAGCGCGTGGGGTCGTAGGCATCGATTCGGAACGAAAAATCGTCGGGACGGCGCGGCAAGCCGGCGGGTTGCGGGGTCCGGCAGCCACCCCGCCCGGTCGGATCGACCTCGAGCAGGGGTGCCGCGCCAGGCGGATTTGTAGAATTGATTATCCATGACAGCACCTTCGACCCCGGCGTCCACGACCCCACACCCCGCCCAGGCCATTCTCTGGACAGATCCGCAGCGGGCCGAAGCGTTCCGGGGCTGGCTGGCCGGCATTGCCGACGCCCGGCAACTGCGCCCGGACACCGTCCGGCTGGCCTCGGCCGACGCGAGCTTTCGCCGCTACTTCCGCCTCGACACCACCGACGGCCGCACGCGCATCGTGATGGATGCGCCGCCCGACAAGGAAAACAGCGCCCCCTTCGTGCAGGTGGCGCAGCTGATGACCGAGGCCGGCGTGACGGCGCCGCAGGTGCTCGAATGGGACCGCGACCACGGCTTCCTGCTGCTCGACGACCTGGGCCGCCAGACCATGCTCGACGTGATCGACCCGGCCCGCCCGGACGCCAACCGGCCGCTCTACGACCTGGCCATCGACGCGCTGATCCGCTGGCAGCTGGCCTCCAGGCCCGGCGTGCTGCCGCCCTACGACCGCGCGCTGCTCGAGCGTGAACTGGCGCTCTTTCCCGAGTGGTACATCGGCAAGCACCGCGGCGTGGCCGTGGAAGGCCAGCTGAAAGAGCGCCTGGACCGCGCCTTCGCGCTGATCGTCGAGAACAACCTCGCGTCGCCGAGCGTCTACGTGCACCGCGACTTCATGCCGCGCAACCTGATGGTGGGCGACGATGCCGGCCAGCCGTTGGGCGTGCTCGACTTCCAGGACGCCGTCTACGGCCCGATCACTTACGACATCGCCAGCCTGATGCGCGACGCCTTCCTGAGCTGGGACGAGGAGTTCGTGCTCGACATCACCATCCGCTACTGGACCGCCGCGCGCAAGGCCGGGCTGCCGGTCGACGAGGACTTCGGCGCCTTCTACCGCGCGGTCGAATGGATGGGCCTGCAGCGCCACCTCAAGGTGGCCGGCATCTTCGCGCGCCTCACGCTGCGCGACGGCAAGCCGCGCTACCTGGCCGACACACCTCGCTTCATCGCTTACATCCGCGCCACCGCCAGCCGCTACATCGAGCTGAAGCCGCTGCTGCGCGTGATCGACGAGGTCGAGGGCACCACGGCCGTCACCGGCTTCGCCTACGGCCGAGTCTGAAGAGAAACTGAAAAAAGCCAAAAAAGAAAATCGCTGTAGCGCCCGTACCACGGGCGCCATCAGCTCCTGATCTCATCGCATGCCCCGTTTTCACTGCTCCGTGCCGCTGACCGCCGGCGCCAGCCTGGCGCTGCCGCCGGGCGCCGCGCGCCATGTGCAGGTGCTGCGCATGCAGCCCGGCGACACGCTCACCCTGTTCGACGGCGCGGGCGGCGAGTACGCCGCGACGGTCGAGCGCATGGGCCGCAGCGAGGTCGCGGTGACGGTGGGGGCCCACACGCCCATCGAGCGCGAAGCGGCCCGCGCCGTGCACCTCGCGGTCGGCATGCCGGCCAACGAGCGCATGGACTGGCTGGTCGAGAAGGCCACCGAGCTCGGCGTGGCCAGCATCCAGCCGCTGGCCACGGCGCACGGCGTGCTGCGCCTGTCGGGCGAGCGCGCCGAGAAGAAACGGGCGCACTGGGAAGCCATCGCCGTCGCGGCCTGCGAGCAATGCGGTCGCAATCGCGTGCCGGTGATCCATCCGGTGCAGTCCTTCGCGGGTTGGCTCGGCGGTGCTGCCGCCGCAGATACGACAACGACGCGACTCGTGCTGAGCCTGGCCGAGGGCACGCGCGCTGTCACCGCCGTGGCCGCAGAGACACCCACCGCACAACCGGCGCTCGTGCTCAGCGGCCCCGAAGGCGGCCTCAGCGCCACCGAGGAACAGGACGCCATCGCGCGCGGCTTCGCACCGGCCACGCTCGGCGCGCGGGTGCTGCGCGCCGAAACCGCGGCGCTCGCGGCGCTGGTGTCGCTCGTCGGCGCCTGAGCGGTTCGGGGGGTGTTTTCCGCGAGGCGCACACCGGGCGCCTGCGGAACAATGGCCGCTTCGTTTTTTCTTGTTCAATCCGCCTCCCGGAAGGACCGCTCTCCCCATGCCTCGTTCATCCCGCGCGCTTCGTCTCGCCCCCCTCGTCCTGGCCGCGCTGTGCGCCATGCCCGCCGTTCACGCCCAGAGCCAGGCCGTTGCGCCCACGCCGGCGCAAGTCAGCCCCGCGGTCGACCAGGCCTACACCCAGCTCATGGCCTCGCCCGCGATCCGCAAGCTGCTGGAATCGGTCAAGGCCGACCACGAACGCACGGTCGAAGAACTGAAGACGCTGACCGAGATCGAAGCGCCGCCCTTCAAGGAACAGAAGCGCGCCGAAGCCTTCCTGGCGCGCCTGAAAGCCCTCGGCCTGCCCGACGCGAAGATCGACGCCGAAGGCAACGTGATCGGCCTGCGCAAGGGCACGGGCAACGGCCCCAAGCTGCTGATCTCGGCGCACCTCGATACGGTCTTTCCGGCCGGCACCGATGTGAAGGTGAAGGAGCGCGACGGCAAGCTCTTCGCGCCCGGCATCGGTGACGACACGCGCGGCCTGTCGGTGCTGCTGTCGTGGCTCAAGGTGCTCAACGACAACAAGATCCAGACCGTGGGCGACCTGATGATCGTTGCCAACGTCGGCGAGGAAGAACTGGGCAACCTGCGCGGCATGAAGGCCATCTTCCGCGACCACCTGGACATCGACGGCATGGTCGGCCTGGAGCCCTCGCCCGACGGCCACGTGCTGGTGCTCGGTACCGCGAGCCACCGCTACGAAGTCACCTTCAAGGGCCCGGGCGGCCACAGCTTCGGCGCCTTCGGCCAGGTGCCCAGCGCGATCCACGGCATGGGCCGCGCCATCGCCAAGATCGCCGAGGTGCGCACGCCGAGTTTCCCCAAGACCACCTTCACCGTCGGCACCGTCGGCGGCGGCACCTCGGTGAACACCATCGCGCCCGATGCGCGCATGGCCATCGACATCCGCTCGGACGACATGGCCTCGCTGCTGGAGACCGAGAAGAAGATCCTCGCCACGCTCGACGAGGCCGTGGCGGAAGAGAACAAGCGCTGGAACGTGAGCAGCCTGAGCGTGAGCACCAAGCTCATCGGCGACCGCCCGGGCGGCCGCACGGCGCCCGACTCGGTGATCGTCGAGGCCGCCACGCGTGCCAACAGTGCGTTCGGCCACAAGACGCTGCTGCGCGGCGGCAGCACGGATGCGAACGTTCCCATTTCGCTGGGCATCCCGGCCATCATCATCGGCGGCGGCGGCAAGTCGGGCGGATTCCACTCGCTGGCCGAGTCGATTGACGTGACAGATGCATGGAAAGGCGCGCAGAATTCGCTCGTCACCGTGCTCGGTCTGGTCGGCGTGCAGGGCGTCAGCCCCGCGCTCCTGCCGAAACGCGCAGCACGCAGCAAGTAATTTGTCACGTTGCCAGTTCGAAAGTGGCCGCGCCACTTTCGGCAAGCGGGTCGCCACATTGGAAAATGTGAGCGTTTCTGTCACACACCAAGGAATGGTCATGGGGTTGCTCGATTCGGTACTCGGTCAGGTGCTAGGAGGCGCTGCACAACAGCAGCAACCGCAAGGCGGTGGCCTCGGGGGATTGGGAGATCTCGGAGGCCTCGCCGGCGCCCTGGGCGGCCTGCTTGCCAACAACGGCGGGCAGGGCGGCCTCGGCGGCATGGTCTCGAAATTCGAGCAGGCGGGCATGGGCGACGTGATCGGCTCGTGGATCGGCAACGGTGAAAACAAGCCGGTGTCGGGCGATCAGTTGCAGAACGCGCTGGGCGGCGACACGATCGCCGCCATCGCCTCCAAGCTCGGCATCAACGCACAAATGCTGCTGCCGATGCTGGCCACCATGCTGCCGGCCCTCATCAACCAGCTCACGCCGCAGGGCAAGGTGCCCGAGCAAGGCCTCGGCAACCAGGACGACCTGCTGGGCTCGCTCAGCGGACTGCTTCAAGGCAACAAGCCGACCTGACCTGCCACCCGGCGAATTTCATTCTCAGAATTCCGGCGCCCGCGAGGGCGCTTTTTTTTGGCCGGCGCCTTGCCTTCGTCGCCCAATCGCGTAGAACCGCGCCCCATGAATCGCAATCTGTGGCTCCTGGCCATCTGCCAGGGCCTGCTCCTGACCAACAACGTCACCTTCATCGCCATCAACGGTCTCGTGGGCCTGGGCATCGCACCACAGGGCTGGATGGCCACGCTGCCCGTGATGGGCTATGTGGTGGGCGGCGCGTTGAGCACAGGGCTGGTGGCGCGCACACAGCAGCGCTTCGGCCGCCGCGGTTCGTTTCAGATCGGGCTGGCGGTGGCGGTCGGCTCGGCGCTGCTGTGCGCCTACGCGGCGTTCTCGAAGAACTTCTGGCTGCTGTGCTTCGCCACCCTGGTCGCCGGCTACTACAACGCCAACGCCGGGCTCTACCGTTTCGCAGCGGCCGAACTGGCACTGCCGGCCTGGCGCGAGAAGGCCGTGTCGATGGTGATGGTCGGCGGCCTGATCGGCGCGGTGGCGGGGCCGAACCTGGCGACCTTCACGCGCGAAGCGCTCTCCGTGCCCTTCGCCGGCGCCTACATCGCGCTGGCGGCGGTGGCGCTGCTCTCGATGGCGGTGATGCACTTCATCGAATTCCCGCCCTCGCCGACCCGCAAGGAAGCCGGCGGCGGCAGGCCGCTGGGCGAGATCATGCGCCAGCCCGTGTTCATCGTGTCGGCCGCCGCGGGCGCGCTGAGCTACGGCGTGATGAACCTGCTGATGGCCGCCACGCCCATCGCGATGCAGATCTGCAGCCTGCCGTTTTCCGACGCGGCGCTGGTGCTCGAATGGCACGTGATCGGCATGTTCGCGCCAGGCTTCTTCACCGGCCACCTGATCCGCCGCTTCGGCGCGCTGCCGGTGATGGGGGTGGGGCTGGCGCTCAACCTCGGCTGCATCGTGGTGGCGTTGTCGGGCGTGGACCTGCACCACTTCCTGGTGGCGCTGTTCCTGCTCGGCGTGGGCTGGAATTTCCTGTTCACCGGCAGCACGACGCTGTCGCTCACGGCCTACACGGCCGAGGAGCGCGACCGCGCCCAGGGCGCGCTCAACTTCTGCGTGTTCGCGACGCTGGCGCTGACCTCATTCGCCTCGGGCGTATTGGTGACCACGCAGGGCTGGCAGCTGTTGAACTACGGCTCGCTGGTGCCGGTGGCCCTGACCGGCGCCGCGCTGCTCTGGCTCGCGCAGACGCAACGCCGGCGCGCGCCGGTGGCCAAGGCCTGAGCCTCAGGCCACGCGCGCGGGAACAGTCGCCGCCGGAAAGCGCCGGTCGAGCCAGCGCTGCAGCATGTCGAACACGGGCTCCGCATCGAGCTCGTTGAAGAGCTCGTGGTACAGCGCGTCGAAGCACTTCGCCTCGACGTTGCCGCTGGGCGCCGCAGCGGCCGCGAAGGCGCGGCTCGCAGCCGGCCGCACGAGCCGGTCGTCGCCCGCGTAGATCAGCAGCGTGGGCACCGGCCAGCGCGCCGCGTGCTGCTGCACCGTGACGCCTTCGTACGCGAGGAAGCGCGCCAGCCGGCTGCCGATGCGGTCGTGCGTGAGCGGATCATCGCGGTAGGCCTGCACCACCACCGGGTCGTGCGAGAGGTAGTTGTCGTCGAGCCCGTTGCCCACGCGCAGGTTGGGCGCGATGCGCGGCAGCACCGCCAGCAGCATCTTCTGAAAGCCGTTCAGCCCCGGATCGAGCCCCGGCGACGAGAGCACCAACGCATCGACCGGCCGCACGCCGCGCGCCACCAGGCTCGCGGCGACCAGGCCGCCCAGGCTGTGGCCCAGCAGCACCAGCGGCACACCGGGGTTCTCGCGGCGCGCATCGTCGATCACCAGGGCCAGGTCGTCGACCAGCCGCAGCTCGCTGGGCAGGCCGCCGCGCGCACCGGTGGACTCGCCGTGCCCGTGGTGGTCGTGCGCCCAGACCGCGAAGCCCCAGCCGTGCAACTGCTTGGCCAGGCCGTGGTAGCGCCCCGCGTGCTCGCCCAGCCCGTGCACCACGACCACCACGGCGCGGGGCCTGCCAGCGGCGGGCAGCCGCCGCAGCGCCAGCGTCTCGCCGTCCGGCGTGGACAGCGCCACGCGATGTGGCAAGGGCAGCGCGTCGCTCATGGGTGCACCCTTGGCGCTGCGCGCCTTCCCGCCAAGCGGGAGCGAGCTAGCTTGGGGCGGCCCGGCGCGGCGCTCAAGCCGCCACCGGCTCCGCAGCCGCGGCGCGGTGCGCGACGGGCAGGGCGGCGATGACCTCGGCCACGGCGGCCGTCAGCTTCTTGGCGTAGGGCACGTGCAGGAACTCGTTGGGGCCGTGCGCATTGCTCTTCGGGCCCAGCACGCCGCAGACCATCATCTGCGCGGTCGGGAAGCCGGCGCTCAGCATGTTCATCAGCGGGATCGTGCCGCCCTGGCCGATGTAGCCGCAGGAGGCGCCGAAGTGCGCGCGCGAGGCCTTGTTGAGTGCGTCCTCGAACCACGGCGTGATGGTGGGCGCGTTCCAGCCGGTGGCACCGCCGCCGCTTTCGAAGGTGACACGTGCCTGGTAGGGCGCGTTGTCTTCGAGCAGGGCCTTGAGCTTTTGCACCGTCTCGGCCGCATCGACCAGCGGCGGCAGGCGCAGCGAGAGCTTGAAGGCGGTGTAGGGGCGCAGCACGTTGCCCGCGTCCTTCAGGGCCGGAAAGCCTTCGGCGCCGGTGACCGACAGCGTGGGCTTCCAGGTGCGGTTGAGCAGGGCCTCGACCGGGTCGGTGGTGGTCGGCAGCGCGAACATGGTCGAGCCGCCGCAGTCGTAGTGCGCCCACGGGAAGCGCTTGTAGACCTCGTCGCCGAGGATGGCGGCGGTGGCCTTGGCCTGCGCCAGGCGGTCGGCCGGCACTTCGCAGTGGAAGCTGGCGGGCAGCAGCCGGCCGGTGGCGCTGTCCTCGAGGCGGTCGAGCACCTGCCGCATGATGCGGAAGCTCGAGGGCACCAGGCCCGAGGCGTCGCCCGAGTGGATGCCTTCGGTCAGCACCTCGACCTTGAGCGTGCCGCTGGCCATGCCGCGCAGCGAGGTCGTGAGCCACAGCTGGTCGTAGTTGCCGGCGCCCGAATCCAGGCAGATCACCAGCTCGACCTCGCCCAGGCGCGGACGCAGCGCGTCGACGTACGGCAGCAGGTCGTAGGAGCCGCTTTCCTCGCAGGTCTCGATGAGGCCGACGATGCGCGGGTGCGCCACGCCCTGGGCCTTGAGCGCCTGCAGCGCGGCCACGCTGGCGTACACGGCGTAGCCGTCGTCGGCGCCGCCGCGGCCGTAGAGCAGCCCGTTCTCGTACTTGGGCGTCCACGGGCCGAGGTCGTTGCGCCAGCCGGTGAACTCGGGTTGCTTATCGAGGTGGCCGTACATCAGCACGGTCTCGGTCATGTTCGTGCCGGTGGCCGGCACTTCGAAGAACAGCACCGGCGTGCGGCCTTCGAGGCGCACGATCTCCAGCTTCAGGCCCTCGACCTTCTGCGCCTCGACCCAGGCCGCGGCGTTGCGCAGCACGGTCTCCAGATAGCCGTTGGCCGACCAGTCCTTGTCGAAGCCGGGCGACTTGGCGGGGATGGCGATGTAGTCGGTGAGTTGCTTGACGATGTCGCCGTCCCATCGGGCGGTGACATCAGAGAGGGCGCGCGTCGCGTCGAGCGTGCCGGCGGGCATTTCACGGTGCAGGGGGGCGTTCATCGGGGGATTCTCCGCGGGGACGAAAAAACGCATTTTGCGCCTCGCGGCGCGCGCGCGTAGAGTGCGGGCGATCTCAAAACCCGGAGCGCAATGTGAGCAAGGCAACATCGACGCGGATCAAGGTGGGGATCGGCGGCTGGACCTACGAGCCCTGGCGCGACAACTTCTACCCGAAGGGCCTGGCCCACGCGAAGGAGTTGAACCACGCCAGCCGGCAGGTCAGCGCCATCGAGATCAACGGCACCTACTACAGCACCTTCAAGCCCGAGACCTTCCGCAAGTGGCGCGACGACACGCCCGACGACTTCATGTTCTCGATGAAGGCCTCGCGCTTCACCACCAACCGCAAGGTGCTGGCGACCGCGGGCGAGTCGATCCAGCGCTTCATCGACAGCGGCGTGGCCGAGCTGGGCGACAAGCTCGGGCCGATCGTGTGGCAGTTCATGCCGACCAAACAGTTCGATGCAGAAGACTTCGAAGCCTTCCTGGAGCTGCTGCCCAAGAAGGAAGGCAGCCGCGCGCTGCGCCACGTGATGGACGTGCGCCACGAGAGCTTCATCGTGCCCGCCTACAAGGCGCTCGCGAAGAAGCACAAGGTGTCGACCGTGTTCACCGACGCCGACAAGTTTCCATCGTTCGAGGAGCCCGAAGGCGACGTCGCCTATGCGCGGCTCATGATGGCCGACGCGTCGCTCGCGACTGGCTACGCGCCCAAGGCGCTGGACACCTGGGCCGCGCGCGCGCAAGGCTGGACCACGACGCCGAAGGCGCGCGACGTGTTCGTGTATTTCATCAACGGCGCCAAGGAGAGAGCACCGGCCGCGGCCGGTGCCTTGCTGCAGCGCCTGGGGTGGGCGCCGCCGGCTGCAGACGCAGCAATGGCCGCCGCCGCGGACAAGCCGAAGCCGGCGGCCAAAAAGGCCCCACCGAAAAAGAAAGCGCCCTGATCGACGGTCGTCAGACCGGGCGCGTCAGGTGCCTCAGGCGGCGGCCTGCAGCGACGGCTTGGCGCCGAAGCTGATTTCGCCCGACAGCTGGCCGCCTTCTTCGATCACGATCTTGCCGTAGCGGATCTTGCCGGTGACCTTGCCGGTCGAGTGGATGACGAGCTTCTCGCGCACGGTGAGGTTGCCGTCGAACACGCCGCGGATCTCGGCGATGTCGATCTCGGCCGAGCCCTTGAACTCGCCCTGCTCGGCGATCTGCATCAGGCGCGAATCCATCGTCGCCTCGACCAGGCCTTCGACCACGAGCGTGTCGCAATCGGTGATCTCGACGCCCTTGAGCTTGATGTTCGGGCCGACGGTGAGCTTGCTGCCGCCTTCCTTGGCGGCAGGCGCAGCCGCCGGGGCCAGGCCGGCCTGTGCGGTCAACGAGGAGGGATTGACGGGAGTGCCCGAGAGATTGGTGCCCGAACCAACCAGCGGTGCGGGACGGGACGTCAGCGAATCGGTGTCACGATCACGCTTGCCGAAAAAGGGGGACTGTGTGGCCAATGGGGAGCTCCTCAAGAAAGGGGACTATCGTAAGAACGCACTCACGGCATGCGGCACTTCATTGCGCAATAAGCGTAACTGAATAAGTCGCCCGGGGCCCCTGACAATGCCCCGCATGACCCGCCTGATCCGCCCGAACATCGAAGCCCTGTCCACGCCCGCCGCCACCGACTCGCGGTTCGACAAGCCCGCGCGCGGCTGGCGGCGCACGCTGTTCACCGTGATCTTCGAGGCCGACACGCCCGCCGGCCTGTGGTTCGACCTGACGCTAATCGCGGTGATCGTGATGAGCGTGCTGGTCGTCATCCTGGACAGCGTGCAATCGATCCGCGACCAGTGGCGGCCTCTGTTCAATGCGCTCGAGTGGGTGTTCACGATTCTCTTCACGCTGGAGTACATCGCGCGGCTGTGCTGCGTGAACAAGCCGCTGCGCTACGCGCTGAGCTTCTACGGCGTGATCGACCTGCTGGCGCTGCTGCCGACCTTTCTCGTGGCCTTCGCGCCCGAGCTGGCGTACCTGATCGACGTGCGCATCCTGCGGCTGTTGCGCGTGTTCCGCATCTTCAAGCTGTCGCGCTATTCGGTGGAGTACCGCGCGCTGGTGTCGGCGGTGGCATCGAGCCGCCGCAAGATCACGGTGTTCGTGGGCTTCGTGATGCTCGTGGTGTTGGTGATGGGCACGCTGATGTACGTGGTCGAGGGCCCGACGCACGGCTTCACCAGCATTCCGGTGGCGATCTACTGGGCGATTTCCACCATGGCCACGGTCGGCTTCGGCGACCTCGTGCCCAAGACCGACCTGGGCCGCGCGATCGCCTCGGTGATGATGCTGCTGGGCTGGGGCGTGCTGGCCGTGCCCACCGGCATCGTCACGGCCGAGATGACGCGGCGCGGCGTCGACGACGACCTGGCGGAGCCGATCGCGCTCGCCTCGCGCGGCGTGCTCGCCCTGGCGGCGGAGCCGGCCCCGGGCAAGGCGCCAGCGAAGCGGCTCACGCCGTCGGCCAGACGACGCGCCCTTGCGCAGCATCGTCGAGGCGCGCGATGAAGGCGTCGGCCTCGGGCGCGGGCAGCGCGAAGGCCATGCGCACGTCATCGCCGTGCTGCACGTCTTCGAGCACCGCACCGATGGCGGCCAGCTCGCGCCGCACCAGCCCCTCGAGCGCGTAGGGCACGGCGCACTGCAGGTGACGCTGGCGCACGAGCGGCACCAGCGTGGCACCGAGCAGGGCCTGCGCCACGGCGTCGGTGTAGGCGCGCACAAGGCCGCCGGCGCCGAGCTTCACGCCGCCGAAGTAGCGCACCACGGTGGCAAGCGCGCCTTCGACCTGCTGGTGGCGCAGCACCTCGAGCATGGGGCGCCCGGCCGTGCCGCCGGGCTCGCCGTCGTCGTTCGCGGCCGACTGGCCGCCGGCCATCAGGGCCCAGCACACGTGCGCGGCACCCGGGTGTTCCGCGCGCAGCGAGGCGACCACCGCCAGCGCGGCCGCGCGGTCGGGCACCGGTTGCACGCAGCCGATGAAGCGGCTTTTCTTGATGAGCAGGTCGCTGTGAACCGGCTGCGCGAGCGTGAAGCTCATTCCGACCCGATGTCCGTGCGGTGCAGGGGCGGCGTGCTCAGCCGCCCCGCTCGAACTTGAACACCGCCGTGCTGGCGCGCGCGTTGGGCAGCCAGCGCACGTCGCGGCCGTTCTGCAGGCCGAAGGCGTCGAGCACGCGCAGGTTGTTCTTGCCGGCCAGCACCTCGAAGTCCTTGTAGGTGCCGACGCGGATGTTGGGCGTGTCGTACCACTGGTAGGGCAGGCGGCGCGTCACGGGCATGCGCCCGCGCGCCACGCTCAAGCGGTTGGGCCAGTGCGCGAAATTGGGAAAGGCGACGATGCCGAAGCGGCCCACGCGCGCGGTCTCGCGCAGCATGACCTCGGCATTGCGCAGGTGCTGCAGCGTGTCGATCTGCAGCACCACGTCGAAGGTGGCGTCGTCGAACATCGCCAGGCCTTCGTCGAGGTTGAGCTGGATCACGTCGACGCCGCGGCGGATGCACTGCAGCACGTTGCCGTCGGCGATCTCCACGCCATAGCCGGTGCAGCCGCGCTCGCGCTGCAGCAGGTCGAGCAGGGCGCCGTCGCCGCAGCCCAGGTCGAGCACGCGCGAGCCCTTCGGCACGAGCTCGGCGATCAGTCGTTGGTGTGCAAGGTCGCTCATTGGAATTCCTTGGCGACGCGTTCGAAGTACGAGCGCACCACGCCCATGTAGCGCACGTCGTCGAGCAGGAAGGCGTCGTGGCCGTGCGGCGCGTCGATCTCGGCGTAGCTCACGTTGCGGCGGTTGTCGAGCAGCGCCTTCACGATCTCGCGGCTGCGCGCGGGCGAGAAGCGCCAGTCGGTCTTGAAGCTCACGAGCAGGAACTTGGCCGTGGCCTGCGCCAGCGCGGTGCTGAGCTGGCCGCCGTGGTGGCGCGCGGGGTCGAAGTAGTCGAGCGCGCGGGTGATCAGCAGGTAGGTGTTGGCGTCGAAGTACTCGCTGAACTTGTCGCCCTGGTAGCGCAGGTAGCTTTCGATCTGGAACTCGATGTCCTGCGTGGAATAGCGGTAGTCGAGCCCCGCCACCTCGCCCTCGACGGCGCTGCGCAGGATGCGCCCGAACTTGGCGTTCATCACGTCGTCGCTCAGGTAGGTGATGTGGCCGATCATGCGGGCGATGCGCAGGCCGCGCTTGGGCACCACGCCGTATTCGTAGAAATGGCCACCGTGGAAGTCGGGGTCGGTCACGATGGCGCGGCGCGCCACCTCGTTGAAGGCGATGTTCTCGGCCGTGAGGTTGGGCGCGCTGGCCACCACCACGGCATGCCGCACGCGGTCGGGGTACTGCAGCGTCCACGACAGCGCCTGCATGCCGCCGAGGCTGCCGCCCATCACCGCAGCGAGCGTCCGGATGCCGAGCGCGTCGAGCAGCGCCGCCTGGGCGTCGACCCAGTCTTCGACCGTGACCACCGGGAAGTCCGCGCCGTAGACGCGGCCGTTGGCGGGGTTCACGTGCATCGGGCCGGTCGAGCCGAAGCAGGAGCCGAGGTTGTTGACGCCGATCACGAAGAAGCGGTCGGTGTCCAGCGGCTTGCCCGGGCCCACCATGTTGTCCCACCAGCCCTCGGAGCGGGCCTGGCCCTCGTACACGCCCGCGACGTGGTGCGAGGCGTTGAGCGCATGGCACACCAGCACCGCATTGCTGCGCTCGGCATTGAGGGTGCCGTAGGTTTCGTAGGCGAGCGTGTAGCCGCTGATCGAGGCGCCGCTGCGCAGGGCCAGCGGGCCTGCGAACTGCATCGACTGCGGGGTGACGACCAAAGGTGACGACGACGACATGAATGAAAAAACCCGGCCTCGCCAAAAACGAGCCGGGTTCGGCAGCCGTCTTTAGCAGAATTTATAAAGCGCCCGCAAGCTGAAGCAAATCGGCGCAGGGCAAG
This sequence comes from Variovorax boronicumulans NBRC 103145, assembly GCF_001591345.1. Taxonomy (GTDB): domain Bacteria; phylum Pseudomonadota; class Gammaproteobacteria; order Burkholderiales; family Burkholderiaceae_C; genus Variovorax; species Variovorax boronicumulans. The sequence goes on from NZ_BCUS01000025.1 coordinate 57,336, forward strand.
TATAGCCCCGTGACTTTTTCCTGCTACCAGCCGACGATCATCACGACGCCCAGCACCAGGAAGATCGCCGCCGAGATGCCGTGCACCAGCTTGATCGGCACGCGCCGCACGATCTTGTCGCCCAGCCACACGACCGGCGCATTGGCCAGCATCATGCCCAGCGTGGTGCCGACGACGACCCAAGCGTAGTCCTGCGTGAAGCGGGCGGCCAGCATGACGGTGGCGATCTGGGTCTTGTCGCCCATCTCGGCCAGGAAGAAGGCGATCACGGTGGTGCCGAAGACGCCGAACTTCGAGACGCCGGGGGCGTCGTCTTCATCGAGCTTGTCGGGAATCAGCATCCAGACGGCCATGGCGATGAACGAGCCGCCCAGGATCCAGCGCAGCACCTCGGGGCCGAGCCAGCGCGTGATGTAGTTGCCGACCGCGCCGGCCAGCGCGTGGTTGATGACCGTGGCGACAAAGATGCCGAACACGATCGGCCAGGGTTTCCTGAAGCGCGCGGCCAGCAGAAGGGCCAGGAGTTGGGTCTTGTCGCCCATTTCGGCGAGCGCGACCACGCCCGTTGCAACGAGAAAAGCTTCCATGATGGATGTGGGGTTCCTTGGGCCGAAGGACGCAATTGACCGCACAACACCTTCGGCCATATTCCCGAAGTTGTGCGGTCAAAGGTCTCGCCAGGTGTGTTCACTGCACGCGCCATGTCCTCGTGGGGCAAGGACAAGTCTGTTGACGCGGGCCCTTCTCGTATGCGGAAGGCGGCTACTCCCCAATGACCGGCAAATTGTAGCCGCATCGTCAATTCCCCCGGCTCAAACAGGTAGGCGTGCGCTAACTTCTACTAGTTTCGAAAGGTGCTACCTCAAGACGCAAATTCCTGCTTGCTTTTTTGATATTTCACCCATAATGCACGAGCATCCCTCTTGATTTTGGGTGGGAGCAATTCGGTGATCGGTCAGTTTCGCGCGGCTCGGCGGCTCTCGTTTGAGTGATGCTTTCGGGACTCCATCGCTTTTCTTGATGTGTTTATAGGAGTCCCTTGATGGGCAACAAACTCTACGTCGGCAACCTGCCTTACTCGGTGCGCGACGGTGATCTCGAGCAGGCCTTCGGCCAGTTCGGCGCAGTGACCAGCGCCAAGGTCATGATGGAGCGCGACACGGGTCGCTCGAAGGGCTTCGGCTTCGTCGAGATGGGCAGTGACGCGGAAGCACAGGCCGCCATCAACGGCATGAACGGCCAACCCCTGGGCGGCCGCAGCGTGGTCGTCAACGAAGCACGTCCCATGGAAGCACGCCCCCCCCGCAGCGGTGGCGGCGGCTACGGCGGCGGCGGTGGTGGTTATGGCGGCGGTGGTGGCGGTGGCTACGGCGGCGGCGGTGGTGGCGGCTACGGTGGTGGCGGCGGTGGCCGTTCCGGCGGTGGCGGCGGCTACGGCGGCGGTGGTGGTCGTTCGGGTGGCGGCGGTGGCGATGGCGGTTTCCGCAGCCCCTACGGCGCAGGTCCCCGTGGCGGCGGCGGTGGTCGTGGCGGCTACGGCGGCGGCGGCAACGGTGGGTACTGAACCCCGTTCACTCCTTCGCATGCCTCACGGCACACAAACACAAAAGGCTCCCTCGGGAGCCTTTTTCTTTGCCTGCGCGCTGTGCCCGCTGTGCAATCGGCAATGAAGCTCAGGCTTCGCCGCTGCGCTTCTTGCGCGCCCGGCCCTGCACCGCGCGGTCGAGCACGGCATTGGGCAACAGGCGCATGACCTTGGCGACCACGCCCATCTGCCACGGAATCACGCGGTAGCTCGTGCCGGCCTCGATGGCGCGCAGCGCCTGGGCCGCAAAGTCCTCGGGCTGCATGAGAAAGGGCATGCCGTAGCGGTTGCCCTGCGTCAGCGGCGTGTCGATGTAGCCCGGGCAGAGCGTGACGACCTTCACCCCGCTGTTGTGCAGTTCCCCGCGCAGGCTCTCGCAGTACGCGACCACGCCCGCCTTGCTCGCGCAGTAGGCGCCGTGCCCCGGCAGCCCGCGGATGGCGGCGACGCTGCCGATGCCCACGAGCCGCCCGCTGCCGCGCTGCACCATGGCCTGCACGAAGGGATGGAAGGTGGCGGCCAGCCCCACGTTGTTGACAGCGAAGGTGCGCGCCAGCACGTCGAGGTCCGAACGCTCGGCCGTGTCGATGCCGATGCTGATGCCGGCGTTGGCGATCACCACGTCGGGCACGCCCTGGCGCGCGATGCAGTCGGCGCCGGCGGCCACGATGCTGTCGGTGTCGGCCACGTCGGCGCCGTAGACCTGGTAGCGGCCCGCGTCCAGCTGGCGGCCCGCCGCCCAGGTGTCGATCTCGCCCGTGCGCCGCGCGACCAGCGCCAGCCGGTAGCCGGCGTCGTAGAAGCGCGCGGCCAAGGCCTGGCCGATGCCGCTGGAGGCGCCGGTGATGAAGACGAGCGGTGCGGCGGTGGTCATGCGTGGATCGTCTCCCGGGAACTTGTTCTTGTGTGGCAGCCGCTCAACGCGGCTTGCCTGCGGCGGCCGACGGCACCAGCACGCCGCGCACGCGGCCCGTGAGGTTGGCCACGCCGCTCAGGTTGTCATAGTCGAGCGTATCGCCCGTGAACTGGTCGCTGCCGCGGATGAGCGTGACCGGCTTGTTCGACTGCACCTTCTCGGTGTCGAGGAACGCATGCAGGAACTCGCCGCGAAACTCCAGCCGCGGCGTGGCCTTGCCGCTGGCGCTCACCGCGGGTTCGCGGATCACGATCGCGTTGCCGAACAGCTGGATCTCGCTGCCGTCGGAATTCGACAGGCCCCGGTTCGCCGACGAGCGCGTGACCAGCCCCTCGGGCGACACCGAGCGCATGCGCACCTGGTCGACCTCGATGGTGTCGGTGTCCGGGTAATGCCGCCCCTCGGTGCCGTGCAGCTCGCTGCGCAAGTCGCCGTTGGGCAGGAAGTTCTTGATGACGAAGTCCCGCATGAAGTAGTCGGGCTCGTGCGTGGGCGCCGCCTTGACGGTGGGCTCCAACAGCTTTGGCGCATTGCGCACCAGCCAGTAGGTGCCCAGCGCCACGCCCGCCATCAGGATGATCGGCAGGTAGATGGTGGTGCGGTCGAGCACATCGCGCGTGAGGTGCCAGGCGCGTCGCAGCTGCGGGCTCATGGTCGGGGGCCCAGGGCGGCGTCGAGCAGCGGGCGGTACTGGCCGCAGGCCGTCAACAGCAGGTCGCAGAATTCGCGTGCCGCGCCTTCGCCGCCACGCGCGGTGGTGACGTAGCGCGCCACCGCGCGCACCTCGGCGTGCGCGTTGGCCGGCGCCGCAGCGAAGCCGACGCGGGTCAGCACCGGCAGGTCGGGCCAGTCGTCGCCGATGGCGGCGGCCTGCGCCCAGGTGAAGCCCAGCTGCTTCAGCATGGCTTCGGCGGCGGGCAGCTTGTCCTCGGTGCCGTAGCGCACGTGCTCGATGCCCAGCGCCTCGAGCCGCACGCGCAGCGGCTTGGAGTCGCGCCCGGTGATCACGGCCGGCGTGATGCCGGCCTTGCGCAGCAGCTTGAGGCCGTAGCCGTCGAGGATGCTGAAGCGCTTGAGCGTCTCGCCGTGCTCGGTGAAGTACACGCCGCCGTCGGTCAACACGCCGTCGATGTCGAAGAAGACGATGCGCACGTCTTGCGCGGCCAGCAGGGTCTCGGCCTGGAAATCAAGCGGCATCAGATGACCTTCGCGCGCATCAGGTCGTTGGTGTTCACCGCGCCGACGATCACCCCCGCGCCGTCGATCACGAACAGGCGGGTGATACCGCATTGCTCCATGAGTTCGGCCGCTTCCACCGCCAGCGCGTCGACGCGGATGGTGCGCGGGTCGCGGTGCATGATGTCGGCCGCCTTGGGCGTGCGCAGGTCGGCGCCGGCCTCGATCAGGCGGCGCAGGTCGCCGTCGGTGAAGATGCCCAGCGCCCGACCATCGGGCTCGACCACGGCAGCAGCGCCGAAGCCCTTGATGCTCATCGCACGCATCAGCTCGCTGACGGTGGCCGTCGGCGGCACGCACGGCACTTCGTCGCCCGAGCGCATGACATCGCTCACGTGCGTGAGCAGCTTTCGGCCCAGCGCGCCGCCGGGGTGCGAGCGGGCGAAATCTTCGGAGCCGAAGCCGCGCGCGTCGAGCAGCGCCACAGCCAGTGCGTCGCCCATGGCGATCTGCGCGGTGGTGCTCGCGGTGGGCGCGAGGTTCAGCGGGCAGGCTTCCTTGGCGACGCCGGCGTCGATCACGATGTCGGCATGGCGCGCCAGGGTGGAATCGGGGCGGCCGGTCATGGCGATCAGGGGCACGCCCTGGCGCTTGACCACCGGCAGCAGCACGGTGAGTTCGTCGACCTCGCCGCTGTTGGAGATGGCGAGCACGAGGTCGACCGCCTTGATCATGCCGAGGTCGCCGTGGCTGGCCTCGGCCGGGTGCACGAACATCGCGGGCGTGCCGGTGGAGGCGAGGGTGGCAGCGATCTTGCGGCCGACGTGGCCACTCTTGCCCATGCCCATCACGACCACGCGGCCGCGCACTTCGAGGATCTTGCGCACGGCCTCGACGAAACTCGGGCCGACGCGGGCCTTCAGGCCGAGGACGGCTTCGGCTTCGATGTCGAATGTGACGCGTGCCCGGGCCAGGATGGCGTCGGGGTCGACCACGTGGGTCGGGGCGGGGCGGGAGCTCATCGCCGGATTTTACGAGGCGGGCGCGGTCGGGGATCACATGGCCCGGGGAAGCCCGGGGCACGGACATTGCTCTAGCATCGGCGCCTATGTCTTCGTTCGATCTCACGCTGTTGTATCTGTTGGCCGCGGTGATCGGCGTGGTGGCCTGCCGGTCGCTCAAGCTGCCGCCGATGCTCGGCTACCTGACGGCCGGCGTGCTCATCGGTCCGCATGCGCTGGCCCTGGCGCAGAACTCCGAAGGCATCCGCCACCTGGGCGAATTCGGCGTGGTGTTCCTGATGTTCGTGATCGGGCTCGAGTTCAGCCTGCCCAAGCTGCGCGCCATGCGCAAGCACGTGTTCGGGCTGGGCATGGCGCAGGTGCTGCTGACCATGGCGCTGGCCACCGCCGGCGCGCTGCTGATCGCCACGCAGCTGCCGCCAGCCTGGCAGCTGGGGTGGCAGACCACCCTGGCGCTGTCGAGCGCGCTCACCATGAGCAGCACCGCCATCGTGGTCAAGCTGATGGCCGAGCGGCTCGAGCTGGAGAGCGAACACGGCAAGCGCGTGATGGGCGTGCTGCTGTTCCAGGATCTGGCCGTGGTGCCGCTGCTGGTGCTGATTCCCGCGCTGGGCGCGCCGCCCGAGGCGCTGGCCAAGGCGCTGGGCTTCGCGCTGGTGAAGGCCACCTTCCTCATCGGCGTGCTGCTGTACGGCGGGCCGCGCATCATGCGCTGGTGGCTCACGCTGGTGGCGCGGCGGCGCAGCGAGGAGCTGTTCATCCTGAATGTGCTGCTGATCACGCTGGGCCTGGCCTGGCTCACCGAGCTGGCCGGCCTGAGCCTGGCGCTGGGCGCCTTCATCGCCGGCATGCTGGTGTCGGAAACCGAATACAAGCATCAGGTCGAGACCGACATCCGCCCCTTCCACGACGTGCTGCTGGGGCTGTTCTTCATCACCGTCGGCATGTCGCTCGACTGGCACATCGTGGTCGAGCGCTGGCTGCTGGTGGCTGTGCTGCTGCTGGTGCCGCTGCTGTTCAAGCTGGGGCTGGTGACGGTGCTGGCGCGGGTGCTGGGCGCCACCTCGGGCGTGTCGCTGCGCACCGGCCTGTACCTGGCGCAGGCCGGCGAGTTCGGTTTCGTGCTGCTGGCGCTTGCGCAGGACCGCAACCTGCTGCCGCCATGGCTGGCCAACCCGGTGCTGGCGTCGATGGTGCTGTCGATGCTGGCCACGCCCTTCATCGTCATGTACAGCAACGCCATCGTGCGCAAGCTGGTGGCCAGCGACTGGCTGCAGCAGTCGCTGCAGATGACGACCATTGCGCGCAAGACCATCAACACCGCGCAGCACGTGATCATCTGCGGCTACGGGCGCTGCGGCCAGAACCTGGCGCGCATCCTGGAGCGCGAAGGCATCCCCTACATGGCGCTCGACCTCGACCCCGACCGCGTGCGCCAGGCCGCTGCGGCCGGCGATTCGGTGGTGTTCGGCGACGCGGCGCGGCTGCAGGCGCTGATGGCCGCGGGCCTGGCGCGCGCCAGCGCGGTGGTCGTCACCTACCTGGACGTGGGCGGCGCCATGAAGGTGCTGGCCAACACCCGCGCCCACGCGCCGCACGTGCCGGTGATCGTGCGCACCCAGGACGACCACGACCTCGAGAAGCTGCAGGCCGCCGGCGCGACCGAGGTGGTGCCGGAGGCCATCGAGGGGTCGCTGATGCTCGCCAGCCATGCGCTGGCGCTGGTCGGCGTGCCGATGCGGCGCGTGATCCGCGTGGTGCAGGACCAGCGCGACGCGCGCTACAACCTGCTGCGCGGCTACTTCCACGGCGCCGACGACGACAACGCCGACGAGATCGACCACGAGCGCCTGAACAGCTTCACGCTCACGCCGGGCGCACGCGCCATCGGCCAGACACTCGGACGGATTGCGCTGCCGACGCTGGGCGTGCGGGTGGCCAGCCTGCGCCGCCAGGACGGCCAGGCGCGCGTGCCGGCCGACGACACGCTGCTGTCGGACGGCGACACCCTCGTGCTGTCGGGCAAGCCCGCCGCGCTGGCGATTGCCATCGAGCGGCTGCAGAAGGGCTGAGGCCGCCGGCGCGGGCTCAGTTCAAGAGCGACGGGTTGCGCTTTTCTTCTTCGATGCGCTGCTGACGGCGCACCGCTTCGCACTGTGCGTGCGACCTGTACTCGGGCTTCACGCACTGGGCCGCCATGCATTGCGCCTTGGCGATGAAGTTGCGGTCGCCGCATTGGGCCTGCGGGTCGGCCGGCGGGGCCGGAGACGCGGGCGCAGGTGCCGGGCAGGCCGCCACGGCGCGCGGC
>NZ_BCUS01000026.1 GCF_001591345.1 Variovorax boronicumulans NBRC 103145
TGATCGGCGGCGTCGCCACCGGCGCGGTCAGCGAGGATGCCTCGACGCCGAATCTGAGCACCAGCGGTGCGTTGACGATTGCGGATGTCGACCAAGGCCAGTCGAACTTCGCGCCACAGGCGAGCACCGGCGGCGGCAACGGCTACGGCAACTTCACGCTGGCGGCTGATGGCAGCTGGACCTATACGGCCAACAACAGCCAGGCGGCGATTCAACAGCTGGGCGCGGGTCAGTCGCTCAGTGACAGCTTCACTGCAGTCTCGTCCGACGGGACGGCCAGCCAGGTGGTGACCGTGACCATCACCGGTACCAACGATGTGCCGGTGATCGGTGGTGTGGCCAGCGGTGCGCTGAGCGAGGACGCCTCGACACCCAACCTGAGTACCAGCGGTGCGTTGACGATTGCCGATGTCGACCAAGGCCAGTCGAACTTCGCGCCACAAGCGAGCGTCGGCGGCAGCAACGGCTACGGCAACTTCACGCTGGCGGCCGGCGGCAGCTGGACCTACACGGCCAACAACAGCCAGGCGGCGATCCAGCAACTGGGCGCAGGTCAATCGATCATCGACAGCTTCACCGCCGTGTCCTCCGACGGCACGGCCAGCCAGCTCGTGACGGTGACCATCACCGGCACCAATGACGTGCCGGTGATTGCTGGCGCCGCCAGCGGCGCGGCGCAAGAAGACGTTGCAGTGTCCGGTGGCAACCTCGCAACCAGTGGGGCGCTGACGATCGCCGATGTCGATGCGGGTCAGTCGAACTTCGCGCCTCAAGCCAGCACTGCCGGCGGCAATGGCTACGGCAGCTTCACGCTGGCGGCTAATGGCGCCTGGACCTACACGGCCAACAACAGCCAGGCGGCAATCCAACAGCTGGGCGCAGGTCAATCGATCAGCGACAGCTTCACGGCAGTCTCGTCCGACGGGACAGCCAGCCAGGTGGTGACCGTGACCATCACCGGGACCAACGACGTGCCGGTGATTGGTGGCGTCGCCAGCGGCGCGGTGACCGAGGATGCCTCGACACCGAACCTGAGCACAAGCGGCGCGCTGACGATTGCCGATGTCGACACAGGCCAGTCCAGCTTCACAGCCCAGGCCGGCACCGCCGGCAGCAACGGCTACGGCAGCTTCGCGCTGGCGGCCAATGGCAACTGGACCTACACGGCCAACAACGGCCAGGCAGCGATCCAGCAGCTGGCCGCAGGTCAATCGCTCAGCGACAGCTTCACGGCAGTCTCGTCCGACGGGACTGCCAGCCGGGTGGTGACCGTGACCATCGCCGGCACCAACGACGCACCCGTCCTGAGTGCTGCCGCGACACCCGCTCTGGCGTCGGTCAACGAGGATGCCGGCGCACCGGTCGGGGCCGTCGGGACGCTCGTATCGAGCCTGGTGAATCTGAATCCGCCGGCCGGCGGTCTCGACAACGTGACCGATGCGGACAACGGCGCCATCACCGGCATCGCGTTGACGGGCGTGAATGCCGCCAACGGAAGCTGGTGGTATTCCACCAACGGCGGCGCCAACTGGGCGGCGGTGGGGGCGGTGTCGGGCGCGTCCGCCCTGCTGCTGGCCGCGGACGCGAACACGCGTGTCTACTTCCAGGCGAATTCGAACTTCAGCGGGACCGTCAGCGATGGCATCACCTTCCGCGCCTGGGATCAGACGAGCGGCGCGGCGGGCGCCACGGTGAGCACAGTCACGAACGGGAACAGCTCCGCGTTCTCGAGCGCGACCGACACGGCGAGCATCACCGTCATCGCGGTGAACGACAACCCGGTCGCCGTGGCCGACAGGATCATCGTGTCGAACAGCACGCTCGTCACGCTGTCGGTGAGCTCGCTGCTCGGCAACGACACCGACATCGACGGTCTCGCCTTGACGATCACCAGCGTCGGCGGCGCGGTCGGAATTTCCGGCCTGACCCTGGACGCCGCCAACGGCACGATCAGCTTCACCAGCGGCAGCACGGCGGGCGCCACGGCCGGCAGCTTCCAGTACACCGTGTCGGACGGCGCCGGGGGTACCACCACGGCGACGGCGACGATCGACATCAGGGCCGTGTCCGGCGGCAACGGCGCCGACACGATCGATCTCGGCGCGACCGGCGCCTACCAGGCCTCCTTCATCGACGGCCGCGGCGGCGCCGACGACCTGACCGGCGGTGTGGGCGGCGACGTCTTCATCGGAGGAAGCGGCAACGGGGCCGACACGCTGCTCGGCGCTTCCGGCAACGACCTCCTGATCGGCGGCGACGGCAACGACACCCTGTCGGGCGGCGCCGGCAACGATGTCTTGCGAGGCGGCCTGGGCAGCAACGACTCGATGGATGGCGGCGACGGCAGCGAGGACCTGCTCGACTTCTCGGATGGGTCGGTGGCGGTCAATTTCACGTTGGTCCAGAGTGCCGCACCGACCAGCATCGTCAACGGCACCGCCGGGCTCGGCAACAACGACACCTACCAGAACATCGAAGGCGTGATCGGAACGGGCCTGGCCGACACCCTCACCGGCAGCGCCTCGAACGACATCATCCGCGGCGGCGCCGGCAACGACACGCTCGATGGCGCAGGGGGCACCGGTGATCTGCTCGACTTCTCGGACGGCACCGCCGGCCTCACCTTCACGCTGACGCAAAGCAGCAGCACGACAAGCTTCAATGCCAGCGCCGCCGGGCTCGGCACCGACGGCTACAAGAACTTCGAGGGCGTCATCGGCACGGCCTTCGGCGACACGATCACCGGTTCGGCGTCGAACGACCAATTGCGCGGCGGTGGCGGCAACGACGTGATTAACGGCCTTGCGGGCGACGACCGCATCGTCGGCGGGACCGGCGCCGACCTGCTCACCGGCGGCGCGGACAACGACACCTTCGTCTTCGACTCGGCGCCCAACGCGGTGGATTCGGTCACCGACTTCAATGCTTCGGGATCGGCGGCGAGCGGCGACCTGATCGAGCTGTCGCGCGGCACGTTCACGGCCCTGACGACCGCGAGCGGCAGCACGCTGTCGGCGGCCGAGTTCGCGTCCTTGAACGGCGGCGGTGCCGGAGACACGGTGGGGGCGGGCGTGCATGTGATCTACGACAGTGCGACGGGCAACCTGTACTACGACGCCGACGGCCTCGGCGCCGCCAACCGCACGCTGGTGGCGACGTTGACGCTGAGCAACCCGGCCGACACCTTCGACAGCAACGACATCAAGGCCGGCGTGTGAGATCCCGCTTGCCGCCCGCGGAGGCGGGTGGCGGCACACGAGAGAAATCGACATGAAGCCTCTTCTGCAGCTTCTCGAGCGACCGCTTCTCTTTGTCGCGGGCTTCTCGTTCTTCGTGAACCTGCTGCTGCTCGCCCCCGCGCTCTTCATGCTGCAGGTCTTCGACCGCGTGCTGACGAGCCAGAGCCAGGAGACGCTGCTGGTGCTGCTGCTCGGCGTCGGCGTGGCGCTCGGCCTGATGCTGGTGCTGGACTACCTGCGCAGCCGGCTGCAGGGCGTCGCGGGCAACCTGATCGCCGATCAGCTGTCGCCGGTGGTGGCCAAGGTCATGCTGGCCCGCACGGCGCGCCGCGCCGAGCGCGCGCCCTGCGAAGGCTTGCGCGACGTCGCGGCGCTGCGCAACCTGTTTTCCTCCCAGGGGCTGCTGGCCCTGTTCGATGTGCCATGGACATTCGTCTATGTCGCGGTCATCTGGCTGGCGCATCCGATGCTGGGCATGGCCGCGGCCGTCGCGTCGGTGCTGATGCTCGTCCTTGCCGTGGTGAACGACCGCATCACGCGCCGCGATATCGAAGCCCTGCAGAAGGAAGCCGCCAGGGCCACGCGCTACCTCGAAGCCTCGATGCAGAACGCGGAGCTGGCGCAGTCGCTCGGAATGGGAGAGGCGGTGATCGGGCGCTGGCGGAATCTCAACGCCGGCGTCGCCGCGCTGCAGGGGCCGACCGCGCGCAAGTCGGTGGCGATGGCTGCGCTCACGCGCACCACGCGCCAGGCGGTGCAGGTCCTGTTGCAGGCACTGGGCGCTTACCTCGTCATCACGGGCGAAGGCACGCCGGGCATCCTGGTGGCCTGCACCATCCTGCTCGGCCGGGCGCTGGCGCCGGTCGAACAGGTGGTGGGGAGCTGGCGCGTGCTGGCCGAAGGGCGCCTGGCCTTCGCGCGCCTGTCCGAAGTGCTGGGCGCCGCCGAGCGCCAACCGCAACGCATGGCGCTGCCGGCGCCGAGCGGCCGGCTGTACGCGGAGGGCCTCGTGTTCCGGCCTGCGCAGGGCGAACGGATGATTCTTGCCGGCGTCTCGCTGAGCCTGGAGCCCGGCGAGTCGCTGGCCATCACCGGCCCCAGCGGCGCCGGCAAGTCGACCCTGGTGCGCCTGCTGACCGGCCTGTGGCGGCCCCACGCAGGTGTCGTGCGGCTGGACGACGTCGACCTCGCGCAATGGCCGCGCGAAGAACTCGGCCCCTGGCTCGGCTATGTGCCGCAGGATGTCGAGCTGTTCGCCGGCACCGTCGCCGACAACATCGCGCGGCTGGGTGAGGTCGACCCGGACAAGGTCGTGCAAGCGGCGCAGCGTGCCGGCGTGCATGCGCTGATCCTGACACTGCCCGAGGGCTACGACACCGTCGTCGACATCATGGGCGTGATGCTGTCGCCGGGCCAGCGCCAGCGCATCGCGCTGGCACGCGCGCTCTATGGCAACCCGAAGCTGCTGGTGCTGGACGAGCCCAACTCCAACCTGGACGGGGCGGGCGAACTGGCGCTGGGCGAGGCCTTGAGGGCGCTGCGCGGGCAGGTCACGGTGGTCGTCGTCACGCACCGCAGTGCGCTGGTGCAGCACATGGACAAGCTGCTGGTGCTGGAGGCCGGCCGCGTCAAGCAGTACGGACCGGTGGAGGAAGTGATGCAGACGATCAGGCGTTCGGGCCAGAACACGGGCGGCGCCCAGGTGGTGATGATGCCGCCGCGCCCTGCGGAGAAGGTGTCATGAATCCAGGTGCCATGAATCACGCGGCGCATGCGATCGCGGCCAACGACCCGCTGGCGCTCCATGTGCGCGAAATGCGCCGCCTGACGCACTGGGGCCTGGCGGTGCTGGTCTGCGGATTGCTGCCGGCTGCTGCGTGGCTGAGCTTCGCGCCGCTGTCGTCCGCCGTGGTGGCGCAGGCCCATGTGAAGGTGGACCTGAACCGCCGCCCGGTGCAGCATGCCGAGGGCGGCATCGTGCGCGAGGTCCTGGTGCGCGACGGCCAGCATGTGCGGCAGGGGGAGCCCTTGCTGGTGCTGGGCGACGTCTCGGTCGATGCCGACAGCAACCGGCTGGACCACCGCGTCAAGACCGAGCGCGCCAGCCTCGCGCGTCTCGATGCGGAGCAGACCATGGCGCGCGCGATCGCCTTTCCTCCCGACGTGGTCGAGACCGCGGCAACCGACCCGCGCCTGGCAGCGCAGCTGGACAAGGAGCGCGCATTGTTCGAGGCGCGGCGCGATGCGCTGGTGGGGCAGGTGCGGCTGCTGCGTTCGCAGCGCGAGAAGGTGGCGGAGGAAATCGTCGCGCTGCGCGCCCAGATCATGCGGGCGAGCGAGTCGATGAAGTTCCAGAAGAACGATCTGGAGACCAACCGCAAGCTGCTCAACGACGGCTTCGTCTCGGCCACGCGCATCGCGCAGCTCGAAGGCACCGTGGCCGACTACGGCGTGAAGATCGAGGAGCGGCGCGCGGAGCTGGCGCGCGCCGAGCAGCGCACGGTCGATGCCGATCTGCGCATCCGCTCGCTGGAGAGCGACTACCGCCAGCAGGCGAGCGACCAGCTCAAGGTCACGGCGGCCCGGCTGGCCGAGATCGAGCAGGAGCGGCGCAAGTCGGCCGACGCCTCGGCGCGCCAGGTGATCACGGCGCCGGCCAGCGGCGAGATCATCGATCTGAAGTATTCGACGCCCGGCGCAGTGATCCCGCCTCGCGAAACCATCGCCGACGTCGTGCCGGACGACAGCCGCCTGGTGACCGATGCGCGCGTGCGTCCCGAGGACATCGGCCGGATCCGGCGCGGGCAGCTGGCCGACATCCGCTTCACGGCATTCAAGTACCGCACCACGCAGCTGGTGCACGGCAAGGTGATCTATGTGTCGGGCGACCGCCTGATCGACCGTGCGACCAACGCGCCCTACTACTCGGTGCTGGTCGAGGCCGATAGGGCTGCGCTCGCGACGGCGGGAGACCTGAAGCTGCTCGCCGGCATGCCCGCCGAGATCTACCTGCAGGGGGAGGAGCGCACCGCACTCCAGTACCTGGTGGAGCCGATCACCCAGGTGCTGCGCCGCGCCGCGCGCGAGCGTTGATGCGCCGTGAGCGCTCAGCCGGGCCTGCCGTCCAACCGGGCCCGGGTCGGCACGGGCCAGCAGCGCACGGCAAACAGGCCGAAGCCCCGGCGGTTGTGTGCATCAGCGGGAGAAGTCCGCTTGCTGTCTGAGGTCTGCGGCCGGAGCCGCTTCCGGCGTCTCTCGCCTACTCGTTGTTGGGCAACTGCTGCCGGATCGGGCTCTTCGGCCGCAGCCCCGGCGTCACGTCCAGTTCCATCTTGTCGGTGCCGCGCTGCAGCGCGAAGCGCGCGGTGTCGCCCGGCTTGAGCCCGGCCACGGCGGTCAGCAGGGCCTGCACGCTGTCGGTCTTCTTTTCGCCCACCGAGGTGATCACGTCGCCCGGGCGGATGCCGGCCTTGGCGGCGGGGCCGTTCTGCAGCACGCCGGTGATGATCACGCCCGCGTCGGCCTTCACGCCGAAGGTCTCGGCCAGTTCGGGCGACAGGTCGCTCGGCTCGACGCCGATCCAGCCGCGGCGCACCTGGCCTTCCTTCACGATGCCCTCGAGCACGATCTTGGCCATCGACACCGGAATGGCGAAGCCGATGCCCATGCTGCCGCCCGAGCGCGAATAGATGGCGGTGTTGATGCCCTGCAGGTTGCCGTTGACGTCGATCAGCGCGCCGCCCGAGTTGCCGGGGTTGATGGCCGCGTCGGTCTGGATGAAGTTCTCGAACTGGTTGATGCCCAGCTGGTTGCGGCCCAGCGCCGAGACGATGCCGCTGGTCACGGTCTGGCCGACGCCGAAGGGGTTGCCGATAGCCAGCACCTGGTCGCCCACCAGCAGCTCGTCGGAGTTGCCCAGCACGATCACCGGCAGCTTGTCGAGCTCGATCTTGAGCACGGCCAGGTCGGTGTCGGGGTCGGTGCCGATCACCTTGCCGCGCGCGTGGCGGCTGTCGTTCAGGGTGACCTCGATTTCGTCGGCGCCCTCGACCACGTGGTTGTTGGTGAGGATGTAGCCGTCGGTGCTCACGATCACGCCGCTGCCCAGGCCCACCTGGGGCTGGTCGGCCTGGTCGCCGAAGAAAAAGCGGAACCAGGGGTCGTTGCTGCGCGGGTGGCGCTGCGCGGCCTTGCTGGTGTTGATGCTCACGACCGCCGGCGAGGCCTTCTTGGCCGCCGCGCTCAGGCTGCCCGCGGCGGGCACGGCCGGCGCGCCGCTGGGCGCTTCCACGATCGACACCACGCCGCCCAGCGAGGTCGAGCGCTTGTGGATCCACTCGGGCTTGAGCGTCGCGACGACGAAGTAGGCCGCCAGCAGGACGGTCACGGCTTGGGCAAAGAGCAGCCAGGTGCGTTTCATGAAAGCTTGAAGAAAGAGCGTTGGAAAAGCGCTGAAAGACGGCGCCGGTTGCAATTGTCCCTCAACCGGCCTGGCGCCATAGACCGCGCGGCAGGGTCGAGATTGCGCGGCCTGCGGGGCGTGAATACGGGCTAACCCTTAGTATCGGCAGGCGATCCGATCCGGATCGCCCCCTCAGGCCTTCCGCGTCGCCCACCCGGCGGACGCGGCCAGGCGATTCTTTCGTCGGCGTGCCACGCTCTGCCCCTATCCGGTTCAAGGCAGGCGAGCGGCCACGATACCCCTGCTGCCATGACCTCAGAAGCTACCTACACGGACGGCGCCACGCCCGCTCCGGCGCGCACGCTCGATGCGCGCGACTACAAGACCCTGGCCCTGTCCGCACTCGGCGGCACGCTCGAGTTCTACGACTTCGTCATCTACGTCTTCTTCGCGACCGTGCTGGGCGCGCTGTTCTTTCCCGCCGACATGCCCGACTGGCTGCGCCAGCTGCAGACCTTCGGCATCTTCGCGGCGGGCTACCTCGCGCGGCCCGTGGGCGGCATCGTCATTGCGCACTTCGGCGACCTGCTGGGGCGCAAGCGCATGTTCACGCTGTCGATCTTCCTGATGGCGGCGCCCACGCTGGTGATCGGCCTGCTGCCCACCTACGCGAGCATCGGCGTCGCGGCGCCCCTGTTGCTGCTGGCCATGCGCGTGCTGCAGGGCGCGGCCATCGGCGGCGAGATGCCCGGCGCCTGGGTGTTCGTGGGCGAGCACGTGCCGGCCAAGCGCTATGGCTTCGGCATCGGCACGCTGACCTCGGGCATCACCGGCGGCATCCTGCTGGGTTCGCTGGTGGCTGTGGCCATCAACCGCCATTACTCGCCGGAGCAGGTGAACGACTTCGCCTGGCGCATTCCCTTCATCCTGGGCGGCGTGTTCGGGCTGTTCTCGGTCTACCTGCGCCGCTTTTTGCACGAGACGCCGGTCTTCAAGGAGCTGGCCGGTCGCAAGACGGTCGCCCGCGAACTGCCGCTGCGCACCGTGCTGCGCGAGCACCGCCTGGCGAGCGTGTACGTGGGGCTGCAGACCTGGGTGCTGTCGGCCGCGATCGTCGTGGTGGTGCTGTACACGCCCACCTACCTGCAGAAGGTGCACCACATTCCGGCGGCGCTGGCGCTCGAGGCCAACGCGCTCGCCACGCTGACCCTGACCATCGGCTGCGTGATCGTCGGCTGGGCCAGCGACCGCATCGGCACGCGCGCCGTGATGCTCATCGGCTGGGGCGGCCTCTTTGCCACCGCCTACCTGTTCTACACCGGGCTGCCCGGCACGCCGGCCACGCTGTTCTGGCACTACGGGCTGGTGGGTCTCTTCGTGGGCACCATCGCCACCGTGCCGATCGCGGGCGTGCGGGCGTTTCCGGCGCCGGTGCGCTTCACGGGGCTTTCTTTCGCCTACAACATGTCTTATGCCGTCTTCGGCGGCCTGACGCCGGTGATCCTCACGCTCTGGCTGCAGCACGACCCCATGGCGCCGGCGCACTACGTCGCCGCGCTGGCGGCGCTGGGCTTCCTGCTCGCCCTGTGGCCCCTGGCCGCACGCGGCCACCCGATGCGCGATGGCGCGCCGGCCGCAGGGAGCGCGACAATGTCGCGATGAGCACCACACGCCACGAACTGCTTCACGCATTCGACCTGCTGCTGGCCCCCGGGCGCTTCAAGGATTACGGACCCAACGGCCTGCAGGTCGAAGGGCGCACCGTGGTCCGCAAGATCGTCTCGGGCGTGACCGCCAGCCGCGCGCTGATCGAGGCCGCGATCCACGCCGAGGCCGATGCCATCTTCGTCCACCACGGCCTGTTCTGGCGCGGCCAGGACGGCTGCGTCACCGGCTGGATGAAGCAGCGCCTGGGCCTGCTGCTGGGCGATGACGTCAACCTCTTCGCCTACCACCTGCCGCTCGACGCGCACCCCGAACTGGGCAATAACGCGCAGCTCGGCCTGCAGCTGGGGCTCGTTGCGCATCCGGGGTCGGCCGGGCGCTTCGGCGAACAGGAGCTGGGCTTCCTGGGCGCGCGCGAGAACGGCGAGAACTTTGCCAGCGCCAAGGCCTTGGCGACCCATGTCGAGAAGGTGCTGAAACGGCCCGTCACGCTGGTCGACACGGCCCACCGCCCGATCAAGAACATCGCATGGTGCACGGGCGGCGCCCAGGGCTACTTCGAGGCCGCCATCGCGGCCGGCGCCGACGCCTTCATCACCGGCGAGATTTCCGAGCCGCAGGCGCACTACGCCCGCGAGCTGGGCGTGGCCTTCCTGGCCTGCGGGCACCACGCGACCGAGCGCTATGGCGCGCAGGCCGTGGCGGCCCATGTGGCGGCGCAGCTCGGGCTGAAGCACGAATTCATCGACATCGACAACCCCGCATGAAGGCGCCGATCGCGATCACGCTCGGCGACCCGGCGGGCATCGGCCCCGAGATCATTGCCAAGGCCTTCCACGACGCGCCCGACGCCGTGCGCGGGGCGTTCGTGGCTGGCGACGTCGGCACGCTGCGAAAAGCCTCGCAGGCGCTCGCGGCGCCGGGGCGGCTGGCGTGGCCTGTCGTGGAGATCTCCAGCGTTGCTGAAGCGGCTGCCGTGCCGCCGGGGTGCATCCCGGTGCTGCAGGTGATTGCGCCGCCGAAGGGCATCGTGCAGGGGCGCATCAGCGCCGAGGCCGGCCGCGCCGCCGGCGACTGCGTGGTGTGGGCCGCGCGCGCCGCGTTGCGCGGCGAGATATCGGCCCTTGTCACCGCGCCGCTGCACAAGGAAGCGCTGGCCGCGGCCGGCTTTCCGTACCCCGGCCATACCGAGCTCCTGCAGGCCGAGGCCGCCGCCCATCTGGGCCGCACTGTGGCCGATGTGCCCGTGCGCATGATGCTGGCCAACGACGAGCTGCGCACCGTGCTCGTGAGCATCCACATGTCGCTGCGCGACGCCATCGAGGCCGTGCGTTTCGACGGCGTGCTGGACACGCTGCGCATCACCCATCGCGCGCTGACCCATGCGCTCGGCCGGCCGCCGCGCATCGGTGTGGCCGGGCTCAACCCGCACGCGGGCGAGGGCGGCCTGTTCGGTTCGGAAGAGCGCACCGTCATCGCGCCGGCCATCGAAGCTGCGCGCGCCGAGGGCATCGATGCCCAGGGGCCCCATGCACCCGACACCGTCTTCATGCGCGCGCGCGCCAAGGCCGGCGTGCCGTCCAGCGGCGAGTTCGACGTGGTGATCGCGATGTACCACGACCAGGGCCTGATCCCGGTCAAGTACCTTGGGGTGGAGAAGGGCGTGAACGTGACGCTCGGGCTGCCGCTGGTGCGCACCAGCCCGGACCACGGCACGGCGTTCGACATTGCGGGCCAGGGCGTGGCCGATGCCTCGAGCCTCGTCGAGGCGCTGCGCATGGCGCGAACGCTGGCCGGCGCCTGAGCGCGCGGCCGGAAAGAAAAGCTCAGGGACGCTTCAGGCTGTCGCGGATTTCGCGCAGCAGCGTGATGTCTTCCGGCGTGGCGGCCGGCGCTGCGGGGGCAGCTTCTTCGGTCTTGCGCAGCTTGTTGATCTGCTTGACCATGATGAAGATGATGAAGGCGAGGATCACGAAATTGACAGCAATCGTGATGAAGTTGCCATACGCCAGCACCGGCACGCCGGCCTTCTTCAACTCCGCCAGCGTGTTCGTCACGCCCGGCGGCACCGTGCCCAGGATCACGTAGAGGTTCGAGAAGTCGAGCTTCCCGAACACCATGCCCACGAGCGGCATGATGATGTCGGCCACGAGCGAGTCGACGATCTTGCCGAACGCCGCCCCGATGATCACGCCGACGGCGAGGTCGATGACGTTGCCCTTGACGGCAAACTCCTTGAATTCACTGAGGATGCTCATGATTCAGAAAGGGTGCTGAAGACCTGCTGTTGAAAGGGGTGCCAGTATGCCTGTGGAAGCGGGGGCCAAGACGGGCGGCGCCTCGGGTGATGCGGGACCGCAACTCAGGAATGACCGCTGGCGGCTCCTGCTTGGAACGGACGGAGGGTACCCAGTCTCCGTAGCTAAACCTTGCCGACTACGCTTTGGAACGTCTTGTTTCCAATTTCGCGGGATGGGTAGAACCGGTCGGATACGTCGTGTTTTGCTCTCGAAAAGAAGGCAAAACGGCGCTGTACGGGCATTTCGGAAGCATCCTGGAACGCAGGCAAAGCCCCATTGACAGTGCACTGCACTGGTACGATGAGAGGGGAGCAGTGGGGAGCGGCCGCGCGAAATCGACCTTCAAGACTTCTGTCTGTCAGAGCGCATTCGCCCTGGGTGCGCCAGATTCTTGCGTGACCCCGCGATGAATTCTGCACCTTTGTTGCCTGAATTTGCCAGTTTCAGCGCGACTATAGCTGTTCAAATTTTTACATAAATGGTGCCGCGTAGTGGCGGCGATCACAAGTGTTTGAAAAAGAAGCGCGATACAAGAGAGCGGATGTGCGAGCCTCGCATGCCTCCGGGAATTGCTGTTCTTTCGCCGCTTCGTTGTTGATACGACTGACTGACTTTCAAGGGACCTGAATTGAGAAGAGATGCGAAAGCCCTCGCGTGGGTAGCGCTTGCCGGCGCGGTATTGCTCCAAGGCTGTGCCGTGGTGCCCGGCATGGGTTCGGTGGAGCCTTACGAAGCGGGTGGCGAGCTGCCGTCACAGTTCCGCTACCTTCCCGATGAAGCGCCTGAAGGCGAAATCACTCCGATCTCGCTGGCGCTGGTGCGTACGCTAGCGGAGGTGTCGCCCAAGGGGGTACCGCCTGAGGTGCAGGCGCTATTCGGTAAAGGGGCTCGCTACACCATCGGGTCGGGTGACGTCGTGGGCGTCATCGTGTACGACCACCCTGAGCTGCTGCCCAATGCGGGTGCTGTGATTTCGCAGTCGGCCGACCCGACTGGTGTGCAGGTGGCGCCAGGCTTCATCGTCGATGCGGATGGTGAGATTGCCTTTCCCTACATAGGTCGCGTGCGCGTGGCAGGGCTGAGCGAAGGCGACGCTTCTGACCTGATCGGAAAGCTGCTGCGGCCGCATGTTCGCGATCCGCAGGTGACGGTGCGTATCCAGTCCTTCCGAAGCCGTCGCGCTTATGTGGAAGGCGAAGTGCGCGTTCCGGGGTCTCAGATCTTCACTGATGTGCCCATGACGCTGAACGAGGCAATCAACCGTGCCGGTGGCATGACGGCCAATGCCAATCGCGCGGCCGTCACGCTCATTCGCGATGGCCGCTCAGTCCCGATCGACATGACCCGGCTGCGTGAGGCCGGCTACGACGGGAACAACATCCCCCTGAAGAACGGCGATACCGTTCGTGTGGCGCACCGGGAAGACTCCAAGGTCTTCGTGATGGGCGAAATCATGGCGCCTGTCGCTCTGTCCATGCGCAGCAACGGGCGTTTGAGCCTCAGCGAGGCCTTGGGCGAGGCGGGTGGTCCGATGACGACCACCTCCAACGCCGGCCAGATCTATGTGATTCGCCAAGGCGCGACCGGCGCGCCGGCCATCTTCCATCTGAACGCCAAGAACCCGGCGACGATGGCTCTAGCCAGCCAGTTCCGGTTGCAGTCGCAGGACGTCGTGTATGTCGACCCGGTGCCGCTGGTCAAGTGGAACCGCGTGGTCAGTCTGATCCTGCCGTCGGCACAGGTGGTCAACAACGCCAGCGAGGTTTACGTCAGACATCGCTAATTGAGTCTGACCCGGGCCGAGTTTTTGAGGTTTGCGTCACGGGTCTGACTGCTCTTGAAGTCAGCAGCCGCGAATGCGGTGTGGCGGCATGACTCTTGATCGAGTCTGTCGCCAATTTTTCGTCTCCAGTGCTTTCAATATGCAAGTCATTCAATCAACTCAACCTATCGCGATCATTGGCCTCGGCTACGTGGGGCTTCCCCTCGCTGTGGAATTTGGCAAGAAGCGTCGGGTGGTCGGCTTCGACATCAACGCAAAACGCATCGCAGAGCTGCAGGGTGGACACGATCACACGCTCGAAACCACCAGCGAAGAGTTGAAGGCGGCAACGCAGCTGGCATTCACTTCGCATGCCGATGACTTGCGGGACTGCGCTGTCTTTATCGTGACTGTGCCCACGCCTATCGACGATGCGAACCGTCCCGATCTGACGCCGCTGGTCAAGGCCAGTGAAACCGTCGGTAAGGTCATGTCGAAGGGAGCAATCGTCATCTTCGAATCGACGGTCTATCCCGGCGCGACAGAAGAAGTGTGCGTTCCCGTGCTTGAGAAATTCAGCGGCAAGAAATTCAATGTCGATTTCTTCTGCGGATACAGCCCGGAGCGGATCAATCCTGGCGACAAGGTCAACACGCTCACCAAGATCAAGAAGATCACCAGTGGCAGCACGCCCGAGGTGGCCGATGTGGTCGATGCGCTCTACAACGAGATCATCACCGCCGGCACGCACAAGGCCGCTAGCATCAAGGTGGCTGAGGCCGCCAAGGTGATCGAGAACACGCAGCGCGACTTGAACATCGCGCTGGTCAATGAGCTTTCGGTGATCTTCGAGCGCCTGGGCATCGACACGCTCGACGTGCTCGAGGCCGCAGGCAGCAAGTGGAACTTCTTGCCCTTCCGTCCGGGACTCGTGGGTGGACATTGCATCGGCGTGGACCCGTACTACCTCACGCACAAGGCGGAGCAGGTCGGCTACCACCCTCAGGTGATATTGGCTGGTCGCCGCATCAACGACAACATGGCGCGCTATGTGGCTCGCAACACGATCAAGTTGATGTTGAAGAACGGCATGGACGTGCCGCGTTGCCGCATCGGTGTGCTGGGCATCACCTTCAAGGAAAACTGCCCTGACATCCGCAACAGCAAGATCGTCGACATGGTTCGCGAGTTCGAGGCATGGGGCGCTGCTGTGGAAGTTGTAGACCCATGGGCCGATGCTGAAGAGGTGGCCCGCGAATATGACCTTCAACTCGGTCAAGTCGATGCGGATCATCCGGTCGATGCGCTCGTCGTTGCCGTGGGCCACAACGAATACCGTCGCGCGACCATGACCGAGCTGCGCGCCCTGTGCCGAGGCGAACAGCCCGTGCTGGTCGACGTCAAGAGCCTATTCAACACCAAGGAAGCCCGCGACAGTGGCTTCTCCGTGTTCCGCCTGTAAGTCATTTCTCGTTTCTTTCTCGACATGAAAAACTTTGCCCTCATCGGCGCTGCCGGTTACATCGCTCCGCGCCACATGCGTGCCATCAAGGACACGGATAACCATCTGGCGGTGGCCTACGACATCAACGATTCGGTCGGCATCATCGACAGCATCTCGCCGCAGAGCGAGTTCTTCACCGAGTTCGAACGCTTCTACGAGCACGCGCAGCAACTCAAGCGCAACCCCGCGACCACGCTGGACTACGTAGCAATCTGCAGCCCCAACTACCTGCACCATCCGCACATTGCCGCGGGCCTGCGCCTGGGTTGCGACGTGATCTGCGAGAAGCCCCTGGTGCCCACGCCGGATCTCATCGACGAACTGCAACGCGTTGAAAAGGAAACCGGCAAGCGTGTCTTCAACATCCTGCAACTGCGCCACCACGAAGCCATCCTGAAGCTGCGCGACAAGGTGGCAGCGGCGCCCGCAGACACCAAGTTCGACGTCGAGCTGACCTACATCACCTCGCGTGGCAAGTGGTACATGGAAAGCTGGAAGGGCGACAACCGCAAATCGTTCGGCGTGGCGACCAACATCGGCGTGCACTTCTACGACATGCTGCATTTCATCTTCGGCAAGCTGCAACGCAACGTGGTGCACTACAGCGGCACGGCCAAGGCGGCGGGCTACCTCGAATACGAGCGCGCACGTGTGCGCTGGTTCCTGTCCATCGACGCCAACGATCTGCCGGCCGACGTGAAGGGCAAGAAGACGACCTTCCGCAACATCGACGTCAGCGGCGAGAAGCTCGAGTTCTCCGAAGGCTTCACCGACCTGCACACGGTGAGCTACAAGGAAATTCTGGCCGGCCGCGGCTATGGCCTCGAGGATGCGCGCCACTGCATCGAGACCGTGAACATGATTCGCAGCGCCACGCCCGTCCAGGGCGAGCATGGCGAAGTGCATCCGTTCGTTCGACATCTCGCCTAACGGACCGCGAACTCGGCATGGCATACAAAGCCCACCCCACCGCGATCGTCGACGAGGGCGCCCGCATCGGCGACGGCACCCGCATCTGGCACTGGGTGCACGTCAGCGCACAGGCGTCCATCGGCGAGGGCTGCTCCCTCGGCCAGAATGTTTACGTCGGCAACGACGTAACGATCGGCCACAACGTCAAGATTCAGAACAACGTCAGCGTCTATGACGCAGTCACCCTGGAAGACGACGTGTTCTGCGGGCCGAGCATGGTCTTCACCAATGTCTACAACCCGCGGTCGGCTGTCACACGCAAGGACGAATACCGCCGCACCCTGGTGAAGCGGGGTGCAACGCTCGGCGCCAACTGCACCATCGTCTGCGGCAACACTGTGGGCGAATACGCCTTTGTCGGCGCTGGCGCCGTGATCAACAAGAACGTGCCGGCCTATGCGCTCATGGTCGGCGTGCCGGCCAGGCAGATCGGCTGGATGAGCGAGTTTGGCGAGCAACTCGCGTTGCCGCTGCAAGGCTCAGCCGAAGCCATTTGCGCGCACACCGGTGCGTGCTACGTACTCGACGGCAATGCCGTGACCAAGTTGGATGCCAAGACGCCATGATCGAATTCATCGACCTCAAGACTCAGCAAGCCCGTATCAAGGACCAGATCGACGCCGCCATTCAGCGCGTGCTGGCGCATGGTCAATACATCCTTGGGCCTGAAGTGGCCGAGTTGGAAGAGAAGCTGGCGGCCTATACCGGCGCCAAACATTGCGTCACCGTGGCCAATGGCACGGATGCTTTGCAGATCGCTCAGATGGCGCTTGGCATCGGGCCGGGCGATGAAGTCATCACACCGGGTTTTACGTACATCGCCACTGCCGAGACGGTGGCGCTGCTGGGCGCCAAGCCGGTGTACGTGGACATCGATGCGCGCACCTACAACCTGGACCCGGCGCTGCTGGAGGCTGCAATCACGCCGCGGACCAAGGCCATTGTTCCGGTGAGCTTGTATGGGCAGTGTGCGGATTTCGACGCGATCAATGCCATTGCCGAAAAACACGGAATTCCGGTGATTGAGGACGCGGCGCAGAGTTTTGGCGCGACTTACAAGGGGCGCAAGAGTTGCAACCTCAGCACGATCGCGTGTGCCAGCTTTTTCCCCAGCAAACCGTTGGGTTGCTATGGCGATGGTGGGGCGATATTCACCAACGATGACGAATTGGCGAAGGTGATGCGGCAGATTGCCCGGCATGGGCAGGATCGGCGGTACCACCACGTTCGGGTTGGCGTGAATAGTCGGCTCGATACGTTGCAGGCTGCGGTGCTGCTGGCGAAGCTGGAGATATTCGATGATGAAATTGCCAGCCGGCGGCGAGTGGCTGTGGAGTACGCGCGCTTACTGGAAGAGCGTGGTATTGCTGGCGCTCCCTACGTCGAGCCGCATAACCAGAGTGCGTGGGCACAGTACACCGTGCGTGTAGCCGAGCGAGAGGCGCTGCAAGTGCGAGCCAAGGAGGCTGGAGTTCCAACCATGGTGCATTATCCCATTCCGTTGAATCAGCAACCTGCCGTTGAGAACAAACAGGCCAAATTACCGATAGGCGACGCTGTTGCGAAAGAAGTACTGAGTTTGCCGATGCACTCTTATTTGACGCAAGAAGAGCAAATAAGAATTGTAAAGTCCATCGAGAGCGTCTTTGTTTAATTCGAAAGCATGGATTCAGCCTCGATCTTCCGAGCGCGGTAGGGCTTCATTCCGAAATCCGTGGTGTGGATTTGTTTAATTGGCAATATACAACTTGCCAAATGGGGTTCCATGTTTCGCTCAGGTTTTCTTCGCTCCGCCTCCCTCTTGGTCGGGGGGACCGCCATTTCTCAAGGGCTGTCTCTTTTGGCATTGCCATTATTGACTCGGTTATATGGGCCTAGCGACTTTTCTATGTTGGCCGTGTATGCCTCCGTGCTTGGGATAATCTCGGTAGCAGCATGCTTGCGGTTTGAAATCGCAATTCCAATTCCGTTAAAAGATAGAGATGCGATTAATTTACTGACGCTGGCGCTTGGGTCTTCTGTAACTATATCCTTACTAATAGCGTTACCGATAGCGATATTCCCGCAGAAGATAGCAATTTTTTTTTCTTCACCTCAACTGGAAGCCTACCTTTGGCTGCTTCCTGTAGGTGTATGGCTAAGCAGTTCGTATTCCGCGTTGCAATTTTGGGCGACACGGAAGAAAAAATTCGGTCTCATCAGTAGAACAAGAATTTCTCAGGCCATTGGAGGTGTTGGCTCACAAGTTGCCTTAGGCCTCCTTGGGTTAACTTCGCTCGGGCTGGTATTGGGGCAATTAATAAACAACTGTGCGGGAATTTTCGGACTGGCCAGAGAGGCCTACAAAGTCGACAGAATGCTTCTGAGGGCCATCAGAAAGCGAGAGTTAACGAGGATCTTCAAAGAGTACGAAAGGTTTCCAAAATACTCAACCTTCGAATCTCTAGCGAATAGTGCAGGTATTCATCTTCCAATAATTTTAATCGCTGGACTCTCGATTGCAGGGGAGGCGGGATATCTGATGCTGGCAAGTCGGATTATGGCAGCGCCATTGACTTTAATTGGTGGGGCCGTGTCTCAAGTGTATTTGTCGCAAGCCCCTGACGAATTGAGAAATGGAAATCTTGGCGCCTTTACCGCAAAAGTGTTGTCGGGATTAATGAAGACAGGGGTTGGCCCGTTGGTTTTTATTGGGATAACTTCGCCTATTCTATTTCCAATAGTGTTTGGGAAGAATTGGCAGCGTGCCGGTGAAATGGTCGCATGGATGACGCCTTGGCTTATATTTCAATTCCTGTCATCGCCTTTATCGATGGCTCTTCATGTCACTAAAAATCAGCGATTAGCGCTAGGGGTTCAACTAGGCGGTCTGTTTATTCGTGTGGGAAGTGTGCTTCTTGCTGCCTATTGGCTAAAAAACTTCGTATTTGAGTTTTATGCAATATCCGGCCTTGTCTTTTATCTGGCCTATGTTTTGGTTATTGGTCGCACCTCCAAAATTCGCTCGCACCATTTCAGCGAGGGGCTCTTTTCTAATTTATCAATTGTGGCTGGCTGGGCAGTCATGGGGCTTGCTGTTAATCATTTAATTAATTATTGCATGCCGTTAATTTTCCAATAGTTGTGAGTCGAGACTCTTTGTATTGCAAAAGCGCAAATTTGCATCGAATGGATGGATTGATTCTTGAATGACTCCGAGTATGGCTGTAAAGCAACGTTTCTAAAGATGAAAATAAGTAGATCCATATTGATGGAGTTAGCGATCTCTTTTTTAGTGATTGTTATTTTCCTATTCGATTTATCGTTTGTTCTTTATTTTTCTGATTCGGTTCAATCGCGATACCCAATCTATATTTGTGGATTTATCGTTCTTTTTTACTTAATAGCTCGAACACGTGGTTTTTTGGCGGGGAATTCTTCAAATATTGCTTTGGCTGCCGGACTGTTTGTGGTCTTGACCTTGTTGGCACTGATTTCTGGCCTGCGCTTCTCTGAAAAATTGGGTGGTGGACAATTCGGAGCAAAATTCTTTGCCGCCCTAATCGTCCCAGTTTTTTTTGCCGTGCTTGGATACTATCTGGCAAGGGCCAGGGGTAAATATTTTTACTTGGGTTCGTTTGTTGCCGTTGTTGTGTTTGTTGGCGGAGCCTTGTACTCGAATTTTGAAAGCCTTTCAAAGGGTGATGTTTTTCGACCCGCCTATTTTAGATCCGAGGACTTGTATCTGCTGGACATGCATTTTTTTGCAGACTATTTCACTTGTTTAGCATTGATTTTTATAGGTCAAGCTCGAAAGCGTTGCTATTTATTTTTGACGCTGGCATTAATTGGAGCCCTTCTATTAGGCTCAAGAACGCCGCTTGTATTTGGTGTGGTTTCCT
This sequence comes from Variovorax boronicumulans NBRC 103145, assembly GCF_001591345.1. Lineage (GTDB taxonomy): Bacteria > Pseudomonadota > Gammaproteobacteria > Burkholderiales > Burkholderiaceae_C > Variovorax > Variovorax boronicumulans. Next base: position 19,726 of record NZ_BCUS01000026.1, read on the forward strand.
TGCTCGCTGCTCGATATTATTTGTCGCTGCTAAAGAGGCGCGGAGGGCGTCTTCTTTTAGCTTTTATGGCGGTTGGGATTGTGATCTTCGCCTTTATCTCATTGAACCATTTTTCTTTAGAGAGTGGGAGTGTATTAGAGCGGGTTTTCAGTGCCCAAACGTACGGCGAGAGTCAGGAGGGGCGGCAGCAAATTTTAGAGCGCAGCATTCCCTATTTCGACCAATGTTTAATTTTAGGATGTTTCCCGTTTGAGGAAATATTTCTGGGAGAAAAAGGCGAGTACGTTCATAACTGGATTTCATTTTTTGCATCGTTCGGGTTTTTTGCTGGAATATATTTCCTCATTGTCTATTTTGTGGCGGTTTTTAAAACCTTTAAATCATTTGAGAGCCTGAGCATTCTCCTTGCCGTCTTGATTTTTCTTACCATGAATATAGTTTTTAGTCGTTCCTATATTTGGTCTTTTTGGGGCATGTTGCTGATTTATATCTTGGCGAGTAGGCCCGCAGTTTCACGTGAGTTGGCCTGATGAGAAATTACAGAAATAATCTGACTTATCTGGCGATATACGATAGAAATAAATTCCCAGGAATTCACAAAAAGATTTTCGGGTTTGTTTCGGTCGCTAAAAAAATCGGGTTGGCGGCGAGTCTCTCCAACATTGAGGGGGCGTCCGCTATTGGCCGTCTTCTGGGGCTTGCAAAAAAAATCGCGGTCGCAGGAAAGTCTAATTTGATTATTAGATGGCCTGCATATGGGGGATTTTTGCTTTTCCTCCCTATTATTTTTGCTCGACTATCGGGCTCCTTTATCGTCGCTGATGTACCAACACCGCGAGCCGTGGCGCTCGCTGAGATAGCAAATGGAAATCAGAATTTCCTGAAAAAAATTCTTTCTCTTTTGGCCGTCGTTCTCGATGGGCCTTGGGTCCTCTGGCCGGTCAACCGAGTGATTCAATATGCAGAAGAGTCTTGTTATTTTTCATTTTTGAACGAGCGTAGGACTTATTTGATGGGAAATGGGATAGACGTGAGCTCAATTCCCTTAAAAATGAATTCTGAGAATTCTTCAAGAAAAGTACATTTGATTGCCGTCGCGAATGTGGAAAGCTGGCATGGTTACGATAGGGTTATCCGAGGAATTGCTGCTTATCGCAAGAATGTCAAAGATGAATTTGCGGTAACTTTTTCAATAGTCGGAGAGGGAGGGGAAATTCTCGAATTAAAAAAGCTCGTCGTCGAGTTGAACGTCCAATCAGAGGTTGTCTTCTTGGGAAAAGTAGATGGGAGTGCACTATTTGCGCTGTATGACACCGCAAATGTCGCTATTGGCTCCTTGGGACTTCACAGAAAAGGGCTAACTTCCGCATCATCGTTGAAAGATCGGGAGTATTGTGCGGTCGGGCTGCCTTTTGTCGCTTCCGGCTTTGATTGTGATTTTCTTCCAGAATATCCATATCGTTATTCAATTCCGTTGACCGATGATGCGTTAGATATTGAAAAATTGCTTGTCTGGTATCAAAATATCAAACCAGTGAATTCAAACGAAATAAGAAATTATGCCTCCCTGCATTGTGATTTTGGGGCAAAAATAAGAAAAATACTTTCATTGGATTCCATTTAAACTTGTGAGCTACTAATGTTTGTTTCTATTGGAATTCCAATTTTCAACGCGGAGGCATATATTGCAGATGCAGTGCGTTCAGTGTTTTCTCAGACACATAAAAATTGGGAACTGATTTTGGTTGACGATGGGTCAACTGACAGGTCGTTGGAAATAATAAATGGCATCCGCGATTCGCGAATTCGAATTATTTCCGATGGTTTAAATAGAGGCCTTCCATTCCGGCTAAATCAAATTTCCAAAGAGGCCAAATTTGATTATTTGGCTCGAATGGATGCGGATGATTTAATGTCTCCTCAGCGCCTTGAGAAGCAGTTAAGATTTTTGGTCGAAAATCCAAACTTTGATCTCGTTACTTCAGGCGTATGCTCAATAACAAATAGCAACTTCCCGGCGGGATTTCGTGTCGGAGACAAATCCCCCTCTATTAGCGGAAAAAATTTGCTGCTTGGTAGAAATCAAATTGTGCACGCCGCGATGTTGGGAAGGCGCGCATGGTTTTTACGAAATCCCTATGATGTAAATCTCAGACGAACTGAGGATTACGAGTTGTGGTTGCGCACTTTTTCTATGGATGATTTTAAAATCTCGATCATCAATGAGCCGCTGTATTATTACCGAGAAGAAAACAGTGCAACAATCGAAAAATTGTTGGCCGCCTATTCGAGTCAAAGGGAGCTTTATAAAAAGTTCGGGCCCAAGTATTTTACAGCGATAGAGCTTAATGCTCTATTTGTTAAATCCTTCGGAAAATCGGCTGCGGTTCGCTTATTGAAATTTGTCAATAGACTCGACTTAATGGTGAGTCGTCGAAATAAACCGATTCTCGACAAGCAGATGCTGGCCGAATTTGAAGAAGAGATTCGTCGTGTCCTGAGCTTTCCCGTCGCTGGTCTTTGAATGCGGGTGTAAACGAGGGCAATGCCGTGATTGGTAAAATTCTAATTGTTACGACGGTTCCCGAAACAATGCTCACTATTCTTAAAGGCCAGCCTGAATATCTTTCCAGATTTTTTAATATAGAACTGGTGAGCGGTCAAGAAGCCGGGCGGAATGAGGTGGCGGCTGAGGAGAATTTGACCGTTTACCTGGTTCCTATGGTGAGAGGAATTAATCCTGTACGAGATGTTGTCTCCATTTTTCGAATGGCAGCGTTAATTTTTAGGATTCGCCCTAGCTTAATTCACTCATATACTCCCAAGGCGGGCTTGGTCTCTATGCTGGCAGGTTGGATATGCAGAACCCCTCGGCGTGTTCATACCTTTACTGGGCTTATTTTCCCGACGGCGTACGGATTAAAGAGGTCGTTATTGATTTATGTAGACCGTCTGATATGCGCCTGCGCGACGCACATCGTGCCAGAAGGATACGGAGTAAAACGAGATCTGGAGAGGTTTGGAATAACAACTAAGCCCCTGAATGTGATAGGGTACGGCAATATAGCTGGAGTCGACACTGAATATTTTTCCCCCTTGGGGTTGGATGTCTCTGCGAGGGGGGAGAGGCTTCGCCGGGAATTAAAAATTCCGGAATCCAGTAGGGTTTTTTGTTTTGTTGGGCGATTGAATAGGGATAAGGGAATTGGGGAGCTGATTTCTGCTTTTAGGAATTTGCCGCCAAACGCTCGATTGATCGTGGTGGGAGCGCTAGATAAGACTGCTCCTGTTGAGGGTCGAATTTTGAATGAGATTAAATTTCATCCGCGTATTCACTTGCTTGGTTTTTTAGAAGATATCCGCCCAGCATTATTTATCTCTGATCTCCTCGTTCTTCCAAGTTATCGAGAAGGGTTTCCGAACGTGGTTTTGCAGGCCGGAGCGATGTCTCTTCCCGTAATCGCAACTGATATTAATGGTTGCAATGAGATTGTTGAGCCAGGACTCAATGGTTGGTTGGTTCCTGCAAAAGATTCTCAAGCTCTGAATGTTGCAATGCAAGAATCTCTGTCTATGTCTCGCCCCAATTTAAAAAAAATGGGGGAGCGAGCGCGTGCGAGAGTTCAGGAACGCTTTGAGCGTTTTGATCATTGGGGGCGAATGGTGGGTTTTTATAAATCACTCCTCAGCTTTGACCGAAAGTCAGTGCGATGAAAAGAAAAGTTCTTATTACCGGTGGTGCAGGCTACATAGGGTCGCATACCACATTGGCGCTTTTGCAGGCCGGCTACGATGCTTTTGTTCTGGATAATTTAAGTAATAGCTCCGTGGAGTCGCTGAAAAGAGTAGAGGCTATTGCGGGATGCAGGCTTCGCTTTGTGGAAGGTGATGTTCTCGACGGCAATCTCTTAGGAAAAATATTTTCTGAGCACCGCATCGACGCCGTTTTGCATTTTGCGGGACTGAAGTCTGTGGGTGAGAGCATCGAAGATCCACTGGCTTACTATAAAAATAATGTGAATGGAACTTTGCAGCTATGTGACTCCATGGGTAGGGCCGGTGTTTTTAAATTGATATTTAGCTCTTCTGCAACGGTGTATGGGAACTTGTCAAGTATGCCGATCTCGGAGGAGTCGCCCCTCGGGGTGCCAACGAATCCATATGGAAATTCGAAAATGATTTCCGAAAAGATTCTTTCCGATTTGGCAAGGTCTAGTAAAGACTGGAAAATCGGGGTTCTGCGATATTTCAATCCTATAGGAGCGCACCCGAGTGGATTAATTGGGGAGGATCCAAATGGAATTCCGAATAATTTATTGCCTTACATTGCTCAGGTGGCGGTGGGGAAGCTTGATGTTGTTCGCGTTTTTGGTAATGACTATCCCACGCCCGATGGAACGGGTATAAGGGATTATATTCATGTCCAAGATTTGGCGGTTGGTCATTTAAAAGCGCTCGCCCATATTGGCAATCGTTCGGGATTAAATATTTGGAATCTCGGAACGGGGCATGGATATAGCGTTCTTCAAATTATTCGCGCATTTGAGAAGGTAAGTGGGAAGGATATAGCGTTTGAAGTGGTTGGCCGTCGGGATGGGGATATAGCGGAGTGTTGGTCGAATCCTGATAAGGCTCTGCGAGAGTTGGATTGGAAGGCGGAATGCAGTCTTTTGGAAATGGTTGCGGATGCTTGGCGCTGGCAATCTAATAACCCCCATGGATACGGAAGTTGTGCGCAGTTTTAATCGATGAAGCGACTAATTGATTTTTTGCTGGCTGCGCTTGCCGTTTTGTTGTTTGCGATCCCAATGTTGATAGTTGCGGTGCAAATACGAAGAAAAATTGGCGGCCCAGTTTTGTTTCGGCAAGCTCGTCCTGGACTTAAGGGGGAGATAATTGAGATTGTAAAGTTCAAAACGATGACGGATGATCGTGACTCGTCCGGCCGTCTGCTGCCAGATTCTCAGCGCCTTACCCCTTTTGGTGCTTTTCTTCGATCTAGCAGTTTGGATGAGCTTCCGGGCTTATGGAATGTAATTAGAGGTGATTTGAGTCTAGTAGGACCTCGCCCATTGCTAGTAGAGTATCTGGCTCTTTACACGCCAGAGCAGGCGCGTCGACATGATGTGAGGCCGGGCGTTACAGGTTGGGCGCAAGTTAACGGGCGCAATGCATTGAGTTGGGAGGAGAAATTCAAACTCGATGTCTGGTATGTCGACAACCGGACGCTGTGGCTTGATATGAAAATTCTGTGGTTAACAGTGCGAAAAGTTCTGGCACGTGATGGCATCAATGCCGCTGGCGAAGCTACGATGCCTCGTTTTACGGGTTCGAACGTTACGAGGAGAGAGCCATGATGTCTTCGCTGTATGGTGTTTACGGAGCGAGTGGCTGCGGGCGCGGCATTCTTCCGCTTGCTCGAAAAGAACTGCAACAGAGAGGAATTTCGTTAGATCGGCTGGTTTTTGTGGATGATCGGCCTGAAATCCGCTTAGTGAATGGCCATCAGGTGCTTAGTTATACCGAGTTTCTGCAGAAGGACGCTACTGAGCGTCATGTCGTATTAGCCATCGCTGACAGTGCAGTTCGCGAGAAACTTGCAGCGCGTTGTGCTTTCGATGGAGTGAAGCCATGGACGGTGAGGGCGGAAAACAGTGTTCTCATGGATGATGTGATTTTGGGTGAGGGAGCCGTTCTTAGTCCTTTCGTCGTTCTAACTTCTAACATTCGAATAGGCCGGTATTTCCACGCCAATCTTTTTAGCTACATCGAGCATGACTGTGTGATTGGGGATTTTGTCACTTTCGCACCGGGCGTAAAATGCAATGGCAACGTACTGATTGAAGAGCATGTCTACATTGGTGCTGGCGCCGTTATCAAGCAGGGTAGGCCAGGCAAGCCCCTTCGAATTGGTCGAAACTCGGTAATCGGCATGGGAGCCGTGGTCGTCCGTGACGTTCCGCCGGGTACTACCGTTGTCGGTAATCCCGCTAAAGCACTTCTGAGAGGTTGATCTATTGTGTTGAACACTCCTTTTTCCCCGTGGCCTAGCTTTACCTCTGAAGAGGCTGCAGCTGTGCAACGCGTATTGTTGTCCAACAAAGTCAACTACTGGACTGGCTCGGAATGCCGCGAATTCGAAAAGGAATTTGCGGATTGGGTCGGTACCGTGCGCGCCGTCGCATTGGCCAATGGGACGTTAGCATTAGATTTAATTCTCAAATGCATGGACATCGGCCCTGGTGACGAAGTGATCGTCACGCCGCGCACTTTCATCGCCAGCGTCTCGTGCGTCGTGAATGCTGGGGCAACGCCTGTGTTCGCGGACGTCGATATCGAGAGCGGCAATTTGTCGGCAGAGACCATCGAGCGCGTGATAACACCGCGGACTAAGGCTGTGATCTGCGTGCACCTCGGTGGGTGGCCCTGCGACATGGATCCGATCATGGCGCTCGCCGCCAGGCACGGCTTCAAGGTCATTGAAGACTGTGCGCAGGCGCACGGTGCCCGCTATAAGGGTAGGTCAGTCGGATCAATTGGTCATGCGGGCGCGTGGTCCTTCTGCCAAGACAAGATCATGACTACGGGCGGTGAAGGCGGCATGGTAACCACCGATGACGAAGAGTTGTGGCGCGCCATGTGGCAATACAAGGACCATGGAAAGAGCTACGAAGCCGTATACGAGCGAGAACATCCGCCGGGCTTTCGCTGGGTGCACGAGAGTTTTGGCACCAACTGGCGAATGCTGGAGTTGCAGGCCGTCATCGGCCGCATTCAATTACGTCGCATGACTGATTGGACTGCCGCGCGCACGCGTCATGCGCAGGCCGTGTGGGAAGCTGCGCGACCTCATGCTGCGGCTCGTGTGCCTGTTTTTACGGACCACGAAGCGGTTGGCAGTGTTCATGCGCACTACAAATGCTATGTCTATGTGCAGCCCAAGAAGTTGGCTGTTGGTTGGAGCCGAGATCGAATTGTCGAAACCATTCAAGCGCAGGGCGTGCCTTGCTACCAAGGCTCGTGTTCCGAGGTGTATCTAGAGCGTGCATTTGATGACACTGGGTGGCGGCCGGCTGATCGATTGTCGGTCGCGCGCGAGTTGGGAGATACCAGCCTGATGTTCTTGGTTCACCCGACTCTGACTTCGATCGAGATGAACACAAGTTGTCAGGTGATCGCACAAGTGTTGGCAGGGGCGTCTGCGTGAGGAGTTGGGGCTGCCTTGCGGTCCATGTGACCTTATGGCGTTGGCTGCTGGCGATCGCCATGCTGACGCTTCTGGTGATCAGTTTGTTTCCTGCATCTATTTCAGTACCGAGCACTGGCTGGGATAAAAGCAATCACGCACTAGGCTTTGCTGTGCTAGCGTTTCTTGCACATTGGGCGCGACCTACGAATGCCCTGATTGGACTATTGGGACTCTTTAGCTATGGAGCCTTGATTGAGGTGTTGCAGTCATTGACACCTACTCGCTATGCCGAATGGAGTGACTTGTGGGCAGATGGCGTGGGACTACTGATCGGTGCGGTTTTTGCCTCACTGGTGCAGGGACTGGCGCCCGAGCGTTCATGCTAGACATCATGGTCGCCCTATAGGCGAAGGAAAGCCGGCCTCCGGTATACGTACGGCCGGCGCGGCGGGTGAGCGTGGTACCGGCGATGGCGCTGATGCGGTGAAAAATGGCCCCTGTAGGCTCGGCAACGCCGAGTGAAGGATTTTGGATGCTGCGAAGGAACGTATTAATCGGCGGGTTGCTTGCTCCAACAGACAGCAGTGTTTCGGCGCGTGTCAGTTCGGAGCTCATGCAGCGAGAGTCGACCAGTAGGGCAAAGGAAGCGACGCAGGCCGGGTATGACAGCGTCACTGCTCAAACCGTTCTCGACAGCATGCAGCCGATGCATGACTTTAGGGCCCTGCGCGACTACACAGGGGGGGCGTCAGGTGTGCGGGTCACGGGCCGTGGAATCGCTGGCTCGTTCTACGTCGATCCCTCCGACGTTTCCTCAGCTGACAACGGCGGCACGATCATCGTGGACGCGACGGGGCGCCGTTGGAAGCGCGATTTCACGGGCCCGCTTCGTCCTGAGATGTTCGGTGCGAACGGTGGTCCGAACGATGCCGCAGCTTTCAATGCTGCGCTTACTATCTCAGGTGCCTTGCTATTGGCCGATGGTGCGACATACACATTAACCAGCGGGTTGAAGCGGATCGGCTCAATCTGGTTGATGGGAAATGCGAGGCTGGTTTTTAATTTCTCGGGTGCGCCTGGTCTGACCTGCATTGGTTCTGCTGGACAAATAGCACGCTTTGTAGATGTTACTTTCGACGCGGGCTCAGCCCAGGGCAGGACGCGAGCCGTCGCGCTGCATATCACCGGCTACGATTCGGTCATCTTTACGCGAACATCGGGGACTCGGCAGCACAACACCAGCGCATCAACGACTCGATTCGTCAACATGGTGAACTGCTTCGACGCGGTCGTAGAAGGCGGCTCGTACTCGGATATCACAGCACTTGGCAACGGCAGCGTGGGAAACGGGCAAGGCGCGGTTCGTGCCATTTACGCTACTGGCGATAGGCACCTGGGAATGATGCATGTCCACAGCGGCACTTTGTTCGAGAACATCCACACTGTGGGCTCCGAGGGGGTGCCGATTGTCGAAGATGCCGATGCGGTGGTAATTCAGAACGTCGGAGCGTTCAAGCACGATGCGTGGGTGGATCGATGCCGCTTTCGAAACGTGGGCAAGCGGGGGCTGAAGTCGCAAGCAAATGGCGACAGCTTGACGATGTTCACCGGCAACACTGTCGATTCGACTTGGACTGTCTCCAACCCCGATTCGATGACTAATAACGGCATGTACGCCATGGCGTCCGCGTATGGAGGCAACCTTGTGACGCGGGACAACTACGTGTCCGGGCCCATTTGCTACTTCGAAGAATCCGTCAACTGCAAGAGCGTGAGCTCTTCGGGCAATGTTCACGTCGGCGGCTATGTCAATGGGGTTGCGAATAACTTAACTCGTCCCTATCACCACACCAATATCAGCGAGAGTTTTTTGTGCTTTGGGAACCGGCGCAACAGTGCTGTCGCCGGATATGCATCAGGGGCTGCCGCTGGAGCATTTGACGCTATTGCCGCGGCGAATTCCTTTACGTCGCGTGCGTCGTCGATGGAGTTTGTCCATGCTCGTCACCTGGTCGTTGCTGCAAATGTTCTAAAGGCCACTGACAGTGTGGGGCCGTCCATCCGGATGAATCAGTCGATCGGCAGCGTCGCGGGTTTGGGCTGCGTAATGGTGGGGTTTCAGGACGGATACTATTTTGATGCTTCCATCCCGGCTGCCTTTTCCAACGCTATCGTGGGCAACACGTTCGATGTGAGTCGCAACCCCGTGTCGAATTTCGCTCCTTTTGCCGCGCAACACCAAGCGACGTCTGGAAACATGCGCAACACTCCCAACGCGGGAATGGTGGCGGCGAAGCTGTCACAGACCACTGGCCAGGTGGGCCCTTCTGGGTCTTCAGCGGCGCTGCCGTTGCAGCCGGCGCTCTACGAGGTAGTCCGTGTGAATGGGATCGTCTATCACCGACCGCTCTACCACGCGTCAGCTTGATGGTATTACGTGGCCCGCCGCAAACGCTCGCTACCTCAAGCAGAGATCAGAAGAAACGGCTCGATTCTCATACTGCAATCGAAATGGCTCATATGGTCGCTGCCGTCAACGAGGGAATTCAAGCTCTTCGCATGTGAGATCGATCGGGTGATGCGACCCGAGCGCGCAAGCGACGATGAATCATGCTCATATCCGCGGATTGGTTACCGGCACTTCATCGATCCGTCGCGGGCCTGCCTCGCTCTAAAAGTCGTGGATCATCCTTTCGGAGCCTCATGTGAACGTCCAAGCCCACATGGATCTTGCTAATCTCTTGCATGGCCAGTCTCCTTTCCTTGCTGGTAGTGACCACGGTCTCCAGCATGTAGCTCGGCAAGCTCGCTTGCAACCTACGTCAGCGGAGACCGGCCGCTTCGCTGGCAGCGCGACCATGATGTCTGATTGTCGCTAGTTCAGGGAAAGGTACAAGCTCAAGGGGCATGCGATAGGCCCTTCGAGATCAGTTCCTGGAGGCTCTAAGCCGCTTCTTCCTTGTACTTGTATTCGGTGTACCGATAGCCACCGTACTTGTAGCCGTAACTGCCATAGTGCCGACGCGAGAGGTCCATACCGTTGAAGACCACGCCATTGACTTGCTGACCTGCGTGCGCAAGCCGCTTGATGCTCTCGCTGAGCTCACCCAGTTGGGTGAGGTTGTCACGCGCGACCAGCAGCACGGCGCCCGCATGTGCGGCAACCGCGGCCGCATCGGCGGCCACCAGCACCGGCGGGCTGTCGATCACCACCAGATCGTAGCGTTCTGAGAAATCGTTCAGCAGCTCACCTAGCGCGGACGACAGCATCATATTCGCGGGATTGAACGGATAGGCACCAGTCGTCAGGACGTCAAGGTTCGGAATCACTTGAACATGGATTGCCTGCTCGGGCGTCAAGTCTCCTGCTAGCACCTCCGCCAACCCACCCTTGCGTGGCAGCCCAAAGGCCTTTTGAAGGTGACCCTTGCGAAGGTCGGCATCAATCAGCAGCACGCGTTTGCCGGCTTGCGCCATGATGACGGCGAAATTCCCGGAGACGAAACTCTTGCCCACACCTGGTGTTGCACCGGTGATGAGCACGCGGTTGTTACCGCTCTCCATCAACGTCAATTGCAGGGAAACACGCAGATTGCGCAGGCTCTCGATGGCAAGGCTTTCGGGGGAGGTCACCGCTAGCAATTGAACGCCCTTCGCGCCACCTGCAATGTGCTCCAAGATCGTTTCCTGCTCGAGTGCCAGCGGTACGACGGAATAGACGTTCAGGCCAAGACGATCCTCGATTTCCTGAGGATTGCGGATGCCGCTCGAGAGCTTGCTGCGGAGGATGGCAAGTGCAACACCGGTCAACAGCCCCAGCACCAGAGACAGTGCGACGACCAGCGGCTTTTGGGGCTTGACTGCTCTTCTGGGTTCGACGGCAGTGTCGAGCAGCCGCACGTTGCCGATCTTTCCTTCCTTCACAAGGCGCAGCTGTAGCGAACTGTTGAGCATCGACTTGTAGAGTTCGCCGTTGACGCGAACATCACGTTCGAGCCGTAGGGCATCGCGCTGGATGGCAGGCATCGCACTGACGCGCGTTTCGAGGCCCTCGATCTCGTGGCGAACGGCCGCAATCTGACCGTCGATCATGCGGACTTTCGGATTGCTTTCGGTGAACCGCGACAGTAACTCACGTCGCAGTTGCTGTGACTCCAACAGCTTGGTCTGCAATTGCACTGACATGGTCAGTGCTGCCTTGGCCTCTTCATCAAAGGCTACGGTGCCATTCTGATTGCGGAACCGTGCGTAAGCATCTTCCGAGTCTTCAAGTTGCTGCTTGAATTCGGGCAGCTGCCGATCAAGGAATTCAATGGTTTTTTCGGCTTCGGCTGCCTTGCGCTCTACGTTCTGGCGCACGTATTGGGCACCGATCTCATTGAGTGTGCGCTGGAGGCGATCGCGATCGCTGTCTTCGAGCGAAGCGCTGATTACATTCGATTGCTTGCCCTGTTCGGCGAGCTGAAGACGTTTCTGAAGATCTTCGGTAGTGGCGAGTAGTGAAGCACGCGAAACCAGAAATTCGGCGCCAGGCTTACCATCAAGCCGAGAAACGACCAATGTGATAGCGCCGTCGGGCAGTTGCCGACTAAGTACCTTGCCTACAGTGCCGGTTAGCGATTCGGCAAGATCGGGATGAGTCAGTGTGTATTGATCAGCAGCCAGCGCCGTAATTGTGAAAGGCTTCTGCTCTTCGAGCGTGGGGGGCACGTTGAACTTGGCAATGTCGATAACTTCGGTGCCAGAAACATATCCACCCATGCCCAAAAAACCGGGGTTCGATAGTTCCTTCGCGCGCCTCGAAAGCCATTCGCCGATGATCGGTAGATAGCGTGGTTGCGCATCGATGTACAACTGCTTTGCCTCGACCGCGCCCCCGATGACCATCCGTGAACGGATGATCTGGATTTCGCCCGTAGCCGGCGTCTTCACATCGAAAAGATTCGCTGTGTCGCCAAGAAAATTCTTGGCGTCGGGAGCAGAGTCTTCAACCTGAATCAGCAGGTTGGATTGGTAGATGGGGGTGGCCAGGAGCGCGTAAGCCGTGCCGATCGCGAGGGCAACAGCGGTGACACCTGCAACCAGCCATTTGCGATCGAGCAGGATGTCCAGGTACTCGGACAGATTAATCGCATCGTCGTTATCGTCGCGAGCGAGTGCTGCGGAGAGGGGCGAAGTGGAAGCAGATGGAGTCATGAGAGTTTGCGGATGCGTTCGGCCCAAGCTTGGGCGCCGGCAGCGATGAGTTGCAGGGCGTGCTCGAAGGCCGGGCGGCCCATGCGATACGGGTCGGGAATGTCAACGCGCGCGACTTCGCCCAGGCGAAACAGCTTGCCCCGGGTCAACGGATGGCGCTGCCCGATGTGAATCCGCTGGGCTTCGTCCATTGCAAGAATGAGGTCAGCTTCCTGGCACATCTGCGCTGTAAGTTGGCGGGCCCGGTGGGCCTCGATGTCGATGCCGCGTTCGGCCATGAGTTTGCGTGCGATCGGATCTGCTTGGTGCCCAACCAAGGCTCCAGTTCCCGCTGAGGTGACTTGAATCTGCGGCAACGCTGCAGCAATCAGTGCTTCTCCCATCGGGCTACGACAGATGTTGCCAATGCATACGACTAGAACAGATTTCATGAGACTTGGCTCCCTGCGAAGGCTTGTGCCCCTGTTGTCAGACTCAACGTAGTGCGTGTCGTGTGCTTCATTTCCCGCATGAATCACATGTCATACGGAAATGTCCTCGCCATTTGTTCTTCGTTGAGCGATTGGATCGCACCATCTAACTAGAGGGCCGAAGGATGGTCGGGCACGCCCGTGGCATTGTAGTCAGGGCATTGGCGGCCACAGCCTCGCGGATGTGTCCAAGCCGTGGGCGTTCTGGGCCCGAATCGGTCATGGTTGCCAACGGCACAACTGACCATGGTGCTGATCAGCGCGTCTATGACCAAAGTCATATCGATGCAAAAGATACAAAAAATGACATTATGAGTGTCGCGAATCCCCTGAATTGGGGGGGAGGGGTGGGTACCCTTCACGGACAATTGTTGCAGCGCGGCGCACTCCAACGCCGCAGGAGTTTTCAGTGTGATCAATCGTCTGGCTGCGCCCTTGCTTGCCTTGCCGCGCCCTTTGAAGCGCATGCTGGCTCTAGGGGTCGATGCAATGCTCTGCGTCCTGTGTGTCTGGTTGGCATTCAGCTTTCGTTTCGAGCAATGGGTGACGCCGCGTGGCGTTCAGTGGTCAGCCGTCGCGGTCGCTGTAGCCCTTGCGCTCCCCGTCTTTGTGGTGTTTGGGCTCTACCGAGCCATCTTTCGATATGCAGGCACGGCTGCAGTCATGGCCATCGTGCGCGCGTGCGTATTGTTTGGCCTCGGCTATGCGTTGATCTTCTCGGTGGTCGGCGTGCGAGGAGTGCCGCGCACGGTCGGTTTGCTGGTGCCATTGCTCTTGTTCTTGGCCATCGCCGGCTCGCGCATGTTTGCGCGCTATTGGCTAGGTGGTCTCTACATGAGCGCTCTGCAACGTAAGCAATTGCCTCAGGTTGTGATCTACGGTGCCGGTAGCGCGGGTTTGCAACTGGCTGCGGCGTTGGCTCAAAGTCGGGACATGGTCGTCCGCGCTTTCGTTGACGATGACTCACATCTTCAAGGCAACACGATCAACGGTCTGCGCATTCAGTCCTCGGATTGGCTCACCAACAACGCCGCCAGCTGGGGCATCACGGATGTTCTCTTGGCGTTGCCTTCGGCCAGTCGCGGGCGCCGCGTCGAAATTCTGAACCAATTGTTGCCTTTGCATCTGCATGTACGCATGCTGCCGGGGCTGCTTGATCTGGCCAACGGCAAGGTCCAGGTCAATGATCTGGTCGAAGTCGACATCGAGGACCTGCTAGGACGGGATCCAGTCGAGCCGGTGGCAGACCTGCTGCACAAGCACATCCAAGGCCAAGTGGTGCTGGTGACGGGTGCCGGTGGCTCCATCGGCAGTGAGCTGTGCCGGCAGATTGTTCAGCTGTCGCCTTCCACGCTGCTGCTCGTGGAGCTGAGCGAGTACGCGCTCTATGGCATCCACCAGGAGTTGGAGCAACTGGCACCGACCGTACGTGTCATCCCGCTGCTCGCTTCGGTGTGCGATGCGGCACGGCTGCGTGAAGTGATGCGCGCCTGGCGCCCTGACACGGTCTACCACGCGGCGGCATACAAGCATGTGCCGCTCGTCGAGCACAACCCGGCAGAGGGTGTGCGAAACAACGCGATGGGCACTCTCACGACCGCGCGGATCGCCATGGAGTGCAAGGTTCCCAACTTTGTCCTCATCAGCACCGACAAGGCAGTGCGGCCGACGAACATCATGGGGGCCAGCAAGCGCGTCGCCGAAATGGCGTTGCAGGGGCTGGCGCAGCAGAGTTCGGACACCTGCTTCTCGATGGTCCGCTTCGGGAACGTGCTGGGCTCGAGCGGTTCTGTGGTGCCGTTGTTTCGAAAGCAGATCGAGGCGGGTGGCCCGATCACGCTGACGCATGCGGACATCACGCGCTATTTCATGACCATTCCCGAGGCTGCCCAGTTGGTGATTCAGGCGGGTGCGATGGCGCAAGGCGGTGACGTCTTCGTGCTCGACATGGGGGAGCCGGTGAGGATCATTGACCTCGCTCGTCGGCTGGTGGAGCTTTCGGGGCGTACGGTTCGTGACGAGCATTCGCCGGATGGCGATATCGAACTCCAGGTGACCGGATTGCGGCCCGGCGAGAAGCTCTACGAAGAGCTCCTGATTGGTGACAGTGCGATGCCTACAGCGCATCCTCGTGTCATGAAGGCGCACGAGCCCTGCCTGCCTTGGAGCGAGCTCTGGCGCCAGTTCGAGACGCTGAATACGGCACTCGAGAGCAGCGATGTGCCGATGCTGAAGCGGACGCTGACGCAGATGCTTCCCGGTTATCGACCCCACGCGGAGGTGGTGGACTGGGTGCATATGGAGCGTCACCGTGTGCGTGACCGTGCTCTGCCGATCGCGGCGGCAGTCGGTGCTGCGCAGGTGGGTGAGGCCAACCAGCCATCCGCGCCGAATCGGATTGCCGTGGCAATCTGATTCGATAGAACTGCTTCATTTTTTCCCGCCCCGACTCACTGGGGTGATGCTGAAACCAAGAGCCCCGGGTCGGGGCTCTTTTGTTTTCAGCCTGTGGCGCCTATTGCGCCCGCTTGAAGTCGAGGATGTTGTCCCCTGCCTTGGGTGCTTTGTCATCGGGCGGCGAGAAGCTGAAGGCCTTCGGATCCCGTATCGACGTCATCTCGAACAGCGGATTGATCCGCCCCAGTTTGGCGCCGCCGTCACGTATCAGTGGCGCCCAAGCAAAGTTCGCAGTGAACTTGCTCGAGCGCGGCAACAGTGCGTCGAAGGGGATGGAGACGTAGATGCCCTTGTCGAAACTGCCTTCGCCGAACTGTGCCGCAGAGACGTTGGTCTTGGTCGCCCAGGCGCCGATCGTCACGCCGTTGTCGAAGCGACGGCTGATGTCGAGCGTGACGCCACGGTCGCCTGCAAGATATTGACCAGCGCTGATCCTGGCCTGCACGCCGTTCCAACCGGTGTCCCAATAGAGCGTGGCGTGGCCGGTGTTGACCTTGTAATCGCGCAGGCCCAAATCCTGAGCGAAGTCTCGCTGACGCACATGGTTGACGTCGATGCCAAAAGCGAACTTGCTGCGCCACGGGCGGTAGAGCCACTCGGCGCCGACGCCGGCAAACATCGACTCGAGCGCGCCGCCGTAGACGCTGTAGTACTGGTCTTCGTTCAGCCGGCCCACGTGGGTCAGCTGAAACACCGGCATGGTCAACCGCTTGGTCGTTGCGTACTCGCGCTGGTAGGTTCGCACGCGGGGAAGGTTGCTGGGCGCCGTGTAGGTGAACTTGTCGAAGTTGTCGATCAGGCGCCAGTTCAGCGCGGCGTTGACCCAGGTGCTCGGTGTGAAACGGTATTCCGCAGTGGCCGAAACGCCGAGTTGGTAGAGCAGGAAGGCATCGGGGCCGCCGAGGATCTGCGAGAAGCTCGGGGTCAGGCCGAAGGTGAGTCTTTCTGTGCGCCGCTCCCAAGGAGTCATGGCCGGCGTGTCGCTGGGCGATGCGGTGGCGGTGGCTGTTGGGTCGGTGGGGGTGCGCTGCGGCGACGCCGGCACATAGAGCCCATCTTCGGTCCGGCCGCGCGGCGGGGCGTAGTCACGCTGGTCCGTGGCGCGCAGTTCTGCGGGCGTCTGCGCCTGGTAATGCACCGTCACCCACTCGCTGCGATCGACAACCTGCGTGTGCAGTGCCAGTCCACGCTCGTTGTAGTGAAGGATGAAGTGCTTGATCGATGCCGGGGCATCGCGATGCATGACGGCAATGACCTGCTGCACACGGGCCTCGCGGTACACCGTGTGGCTTTCGGTGATCCATACGTGCGCGCTGTCGCCTTGCGCCGCAATGCGCTGCACGGTCCATTCGGTGCGTGCCTGAATCTCCGCAGCGGTGGCGGCCCATCCGGGTGGATTGGCCGGCGCCTCCGGCGTGAAGCGGGGCGGCGGCGGATCTGCGGGCTTGCTGGCCCGCATGCTCGCCATGTTGGTGGACAGGGTCAGGCCCACCATTACTTTGTTGCCGCGCTCCAGGCCCGCGGTGAAGGCCACGCCGGGTGAGTAGCGATATTCCAGTCCGATGTTGAAGGGTGAGCGCTGAACCTGGTTGTTCTGCTGGGGCTCGTTCTTGTAGTTGTTGCCTTCGTACTCGAGCTTGACGGTCAGGGGATCCCAGGGCGTGCGCCATTCGACGCCGCCGAACAAGGAGGCTGGACCTCGGAA
Source organism: Variovorax boronicumulans NBRC 103145 (assembly GCF_001591345.1). Taxonomy (GTDB): domain Bacteria; phylum Pseudomonadota; class Gammaproteobacteria; order Burkholderiales; family Burkholderiaceae_C; genus Variovorax; species Variovorax boronicumulans. The sequence goes on from NZ_BCUS01000026.1 coordinate 36,743, forward strand.
GAAAGCCTTGAAGTTCGCTTCACCGCCCGTTGCGGAACTCACCGTACGCGTTCTGAAGCGATTGCTCAGTGCCAGCAAGGGGTTGCGGATGTTGCCGCTGTTGCCCAGGTATCCCCAGCCGATGCCGAGGCTGAAGTCGAGATCGCCGTAGCGCTTGTTGGCGACCAGGTATTCGGCCGAAAAGAGGCCGGTGCCGCCAAGGTCGCGAAAGCCCAATGCAACCTGAGGCACATACGCGGATTCGCGCAGCAGTCGCAGCTTCACGTCGATGCTCTTGTCCTTGTTGCTCTGGCCAGTGGTGCTGGCGGCGTACGCACGGTTGCTGATGGAGGTGTAACGAAAGCCGGCCTCCATCCAGTCCAGCGGCTGGAACATCACGTTCAGTCGCGTATAGGGCGACACGTGGCTGATCGACGTGCGGAAATCACCGGCCTCGCCCATGCGTGCCGTCGGCGTCTGGAGCAGGCCGGTTTCGCCCCAGTCGTTGCTGCTTGTGCGAGGTGCTTTGTATTGCGGGGCCGATGCGTCGGGGCGCACGGAGATGACGCTTTCCGGCGGAACTGACACCGGGATGGACGTATTGATTGCTGCGGCCGGCTTGGCTGCTGCAAGCGCGGCGGTGGTGGCGCCCAGCGCTGCTGTCTGCGGCGACGGGCCTTGGGTCGCCAGGAACTTGATGATGCCTTCCGATGCGTCGACCAGTTCGGTCATGCCGCGCGGCGCTGCCCAGATCCATGCACCGGGCGCCGGCTCATCGGAGGGGTGGCCGTTCCAGGGGGCGATGCCCACGCGCGATGTTCGGCCGTCGGGTTGCGCAACCCATGCCCAGTCGTGGGTACTGTTGGGCGCGCAGGCGATGACGTAGTCCCAGGCGGTCCGTCCGGCTTCGTGTGCTACGTGGCACAACTCGCCATTGGGGCGGACAACCGCGATGGTTTTCAATTGCGGGGAGGGCACAACGAGTTGCTGGCCGGCCGACAGTACCGGGTCTTGATCCGGGTGTGCCTGCAGCCAGCGGGGGTCCACGATGCCAAGCGCCACGCGGCCGGTGACCGGCAGGTTCTGCAGCCACGTGATGAGCTTCAGCCGATCGAGTTGCTCGGACCGCGGTGCGCGCCTGCTGGCCGCCTCGAGGCGCACGAGCAGGGTGTTCTTCAGAAACTGCTGTGCAAGCCGCTCCTGCGGCACGCGCCACGCCAGCCCGGGCGTTGCAGTGCCTTCTGGTTGACGCAGCAGCCAGGTGCTCAGTCGTTCGCCGGGTCGCACTTCGGCATCGCTTGCAGGTTCAACGGTCGCCGCGTTCTGTGATGGCTCCGCCGCGGCGCCGAGACTTGCCATCAGCGCGCAGGCAAGGGCCGTTCGACGGGGCCAATGCGGGGGGCTGATGGCTCGCAGGAGGAGGGGGCTCATGTACCAGCGCGCGCCGCGGTGCCGGCTGCTGGTGCGGGGGGTGTCCACTGTTCGAAGCTCATGCAGAGGTCGCGGGAAATACATTGCTCCGAATACACGACCTGAGGGGCACCAGAAGCAAATGAAACGCCGAAACGCGCGGGAGGAATGGAGGCTGCCGCAGGACGGGAGACGCTGCGCTCTTCATACCAACGCAAGGCGCTCGCGCGCGCGCCGGCGAGCGCGCTGTCGGTGGGCGGCGCGATCGATGTGCGCGCGATATCGTCGCGGATGCCGAAGCGATAGCCTGGCATCAGGTCGCGTTCGCGCGAGTAGGCCTGCGGGGTGTTGGCGGCGTGGGCTTGCCAGGCGGGTGGGTTGGCAAGTCGAACGTCGCGCCAGTCGATGGACAGCCCGGTCGTGCCGACCAGTTGACCATTCAGAAGTCGGACGACTTCGCCCGTGCCGCTGTACCAAACCTCGACGGGCCCGTCGGCGCGCTGATCGATATAGCCGAGCACCATATACAGGACGCGCCCATCGACGGTGGCCCGCAGGTACCGATAGCTGGGATTGAAATTGGGCTGGGTTGCTGCAGACTCGCCGCGATACAACAGGCGAGCTGAATCCAGCATGGCTGAAGTTCCGGAGGAGCAACCGCCAACGCCCAAGAAAAACGTTGCCAAAAGGCAACGTTCTAAGAGTCGCGTGGCGGAAGCAACGCGCGGACTTTTCAGCGAATGCCCTCCTTTCAGGAGGGCAACCAGCATTAACGCGTGCCGGTGGTGCCCGTGCCGGTGGTGCCGGTGCCAGGGACGAAGAAGCCGCCGCCGCCGTTGCCGTTGTTGCTGCTGCCGAGGGTCAGCATCAGTGCGCCGGTGCCTGCAACAGCGCCCCATTGAACGGGGGTCAGGCCGCCAAGGCCAGCAGCGGTTGCACTCGGAGCGCCAGCGGGGCCCGGTGTAAATGCGCGATTGTTGCTTGCGGGTGCAGGGGTAACCTGCGTTTGGGCAAAAGCCGACGAGATTGCCAGGGTGGCAAGGGCGACGGTAGCAACCAGTTTGTTCGTCTTCACAGTGATCCTCTCAAAGGGTTTTTATGCTCTTGACTTGAGGTTAGCAGCATCAGAAGTGTGCCGCAACTAATTTGGCCTGGAGGATGAGGCGTTTGCCACGGCATCCTTGTAACCGTGTATTGCCTCGATTTTCGCGGGTGAGTGTGACGGGGGGCATGTGTATCTCAATGCTACGTAACGTTCCGCCTGCGACGACCGTAACGACGGCGACTGGCGCGTACCTCTGTCCGCGGGGCAACCGGCGTTGCCTCCGCATTTCTTCAATGAAATCAACGCACTGGCCGAGCCATTGTTGTGATGGGTCGCATGGCCGACTCTCAGGCATCGTTCCTGCAGTACCCCGAAACGAAAGTTGACATTCAAGGTAGGCCGCGGGGCACAACAAGGGGATATGCGTGGTTCGATTGTCTGAAGGTGGGATAGCGAAGGGTGTGCGAGTGTGCGGGCCCGTGGCCGACGGCGTGATCGGAGGCGTCTGCTCATGATGAATCACCTGTCCGCCTGCAGCGCACATTCGGCGCCAGCACTCGCCGGGCGCTACGCCGCCCTGGGCTGTGCCTTCTTCGGTGCCCTGATCGTCGAGGGCGACCTGGCCCTGGCCGATCGCATGCGACGCCTTCTTTGCGATCTGGCCCCGGGTCGCCGCGTCGTGATCGCCTCCACGCAAGCGGAAGCGATCCGTCTGCTGGCCGCGTTGCCCTACGACCTGGTGCTGGTCGACATGCACTTGACTGATGATGGCGGTGTCGCGCTCCTGTCGCACCTGCGGCGTGCATATCCGCAGATCGACGCCATCGCCATGTCGAAGGACGACGACCGCCTGCTGGTTGAAGCCGCGATTTCGTCAGGAGCATCCGGCTACCTGCTGACGAGCGCCGACGATGTCGAGCTCTCTTTCTTGCTGCGCTCGATCGAGCGCGGCGGTTCGCCGATGGACGCACGCGTCGCGCGTCGTGTTCTCGGCCTGATTGCGGCGTCCGCGAAACCGGAGGGTGTCGAGTCCGCGCTGCGCGACGGCGACACGGTCTCGCCCCCGATGCCTGCTCCCGGGCTGCTGTCACCTCGGGAGCTCAATGTGCTGCGCCTGATCGCGCAAGGCTGGAGCAATCGGCAGATTGCCGAAGCGATCTGCCTCTCGATCAACACGGTCGAGTTCCACGCCAAGCGGATCTACCGCAAGCTGGCCGTCAAGTCGCGCACCCAGGCCGTTCGGCAGGCAACCCAGTACGGGCTGCTGAGCTGAGCGCCGAGGGCCGTCGCGTGCTGTCGCGCACGTGCTGCGGCGCCGTGCGCACGCGCGGCAATCATTGAAAAACCCTTTTGCGCCCCGCTACAATCTCGGGTTGACCTTGCTGCGGCGAAGGTCAGCCCCTGCTCCAGCGAAGAAGACTTAGAGGATCCCCATGAGTGACATGACCTCCGGCTCGCCCCGGATCGACACAAGCAAGCGGACGTGGTTGATCGCATCCAGCTGTGCCGGCGTAGCGGGCGGCGTGGCCACCGCAATCCCTTTTGTGAGCACATTCCAGCCGTCCGAAAAGGCCAAGGCCGCGGGCGCCGCGGTCGAAGTGGACATCTCGGCCCTCAAGGTCGGCGAAAAGATCACCGTCGAATGGCGCGGCAAGCCGGTCTGGATCCTCAAGCGCAGCCCTGACCAGGTCGCCGAACTCGCCAAGCTCGATGGCCAGCTCGCCGACCCGCTCTCCAAGCGGCACCCCGACGAATTCACGCCCAAGTACGCACAGAACGGCCATCGTTCGATCAAGCCCGATGTGCTGGTCGTGGTCGGCATCTGCACCCACCTCGGCTGCTCGCCGGTCGACCGCCTGCAGGCCGGCCCGCAACCCTCGCTGCCGAACGACTGGGAGGGCGGCTTCCTCTGCCCCTGCCACGGTTCCACGTTCGACCTCGCCGGTCGCGTCTTCAAGAACAAGCCCGCTCCTGACAACCTCCCTGTGCCTCCGCACATGTACCTGTCCGACACGCGCCTGCTCATCGGCGACGACAGCAAGAAGGCCTGAGGGAGACCACGAACATGGCTGAATTTCACGAAGTTTCCCCCAACGCCCCCGCCGGCGAGAAGCTGCTCAACTGGGTCGACAACCGTTTCCCGCTGACCAAGCTCTGGAACGACCAGTGGGGCAAGTACTACGCACCGAAGAATTTCAACTTCTGGTACATCTTCGGCTCGCTCGCGATGCTGGTCCTCGTGATCCAGATCGTGACCGGCATCTTCCTCGTCATGCACTACAAGCCCGACGCGAACCAGGCGTTCGCATCGGTCGAGTACATCATGCGCGACGTGCCCTGGGGCTGGCTCATCCGCTACATCCACTCGACGGGCGCCTCGGCGTTCTTCATCGTGGTGTACCTGCACATGTTCCGCGGCCTCATGTACGGCAGCTACCGCAAGCCGCGCGAGCTGATCTGGGTGTTCGGCTGCGCGATCTTCCTGTGCCTGATGGCCGAAGCCTTCATGGGCTACCTGCTGCCCTGGGGCCAGATGTCCTACTGGGGCGCCCAGGTGATCGTGAACCTGTTCGCTGCCATCCCCTTCATCGGTCCTGACCTGGCCCTGCTGATCCGCGGCGACTACGTCGTGAGCGACGCCACGCTGAACCGCTTCTTCAGCTTCCACGTCATCGCCGTGCCGCTGGTGCTGCTCGGCCTCGTGGTGGCCCACCTGATCGCGCTGCACGAAGTGGGTTCGAACAACCCCGACGGCATCGAGATCAAGGCCAAGCGCGGTCCCGACGGCCATCCGCTCGACGGCATCCCGTCGCACCCGTACTACACGGTGCACGACATCTTCGGCGTGGTGGTGTTCCTCACGATCTTCTCGGCAGTGATCTTCTTCGCGCCTGAAGCCGGTGGGTACTTCCTGGAGTACAACAACTTCATCCCAGCCGACTCGCTGAAGACGCCGAACCACATCGCTCCGGTCTGGTACTTCACGCCGTTCTATTCGATGCTGCGCGCCACCACCGACGACATGGTCAACGTGTTCGCGCTGATCATCGCGGCCGCCGCCGTCTGGAACTTCATCAAGGGCAAGTCGGGCATGGGCCTCAAGGTTGCCGCCGTGGTCGTGGCCGCCGTCGTGATCTTCCTGCTCAAGACCTTCGACGCCAAGTTCTGGGGCGTGGTCATCATGGGCGGCTCGGTCATCATCCTGTTCTTCCTGCCGTGGCTCGACCACAGCGAAGTCAAGTCGATCCGCTACCGTCCGAGCTGGCACAAGTATGTCTACGGCGTGTTCGTGTTCTTCTTCCTGATCCTGGGCTACTTGGGCATCCAGGCGCCCGGCGTCTGGGGCAACCTGGTCATCGGCTCGTTCGCCCTGGACATCGCCCAGACCATCTCGCAGATCGGCACGCTCTTCTACTTCGGCTTCTTCCTGCTGATGCCGTGGTGGAGCCGCAAGGGCGAATTCAAGACCGTGCCCGAGCGCGTGGTCTTCGCCGCCCATTGATGCGCGCGCAAGTGCAAGAGAGCTTGAGAGAAACACGATGAAGAAAAGAATTTCCGGCTGGCTCGCTGTCATGGGTCTGGCACTGGGCCTGACCTTCTCCGCGGCCGCATCCGCCGAATCGGGCGGTCTGGCGTGGGACAAGTCGCCCAACAAGACCACCGACGTGGCGGCCCTGCAGAACGGCGCCAAGCTGTTCGTCAACTACTGCCTGAACTGCCACTCGGCCGCCTTCATGCGCTACAACCGCCTGCAGGACATCGGCATCAGCGAGCAGCAGATCAAGGACAACCTTCTGTTCACGACCGACAAGGTCGGTGAAACCATGAAGGCCAACATCGACGCGCGCCAGGCCAAGGAATGGTTCGGCACCACGCCGCCCGACCTGACGCTGGTCGCACGTTCGCGCGCCGGCCACGGCGGCACGGGCCCCGACTACCTGTACACCTTCCTGCGCAGCTTCTACCGCGACGACACCAAGGCCACCGGCTGGAACAACCTGCTGTTCCCGAGCGTCGCCATGCCGAACCCGCTGTGGGAACTGCAGGGCGAGCGCCTGCCGGTGCACGCCAAGGTCGAGCAGCATGGTCATGCCACCGACGTGTTCACGGGCAAGTGGGAGCAAGTGACCCCCGGCACGCTGACCCCGGTGCAGTTCGACAGCGCAGTGGGCGACCTCGTCGGCTACCTGCAGTGGATGGCCGAGCCGGCACAGAACACCCGCGTGCGCATCGGCGTCTGGGTGCTGCTGTTCCTGGCCATGTCGGTGGTTTTCGTATGGCGACTGAACGCCTCGTACTGGAAAGACGTCAAGTAATTCCGTTCACGCCGACCGGGCGCCTCGTGCGTCCGGTCCCACAGAGTGGGTTGCCCAGGCGACCCACTCTTTTTGATTTTTAGGAGTCTCTCGCCATGATGGTCTTGTATTCAGGAACGACCTGCCCCTTCTCCCACCGCTGCCGCTTCGTGTTGTTCGAAAAGGGCATGGACTTCGAGATCCGCGACGTCGATCTCTATAACAAGCCCGAAGACATCAGCGTGATGAATCCGTACGGCCAGGTGCCGATCCTGGTCGAGCGCGACCTGATCCTGTACGAGTCGAACATCATCAACGAGTACATCGACGAGCGCTTCCCGCATCCGCAGCTGATGCCCGGCGACCCGGTTGACCGCGCCCGCGTGCGCCTGTTCCTGCTCAACTTCGAGAAGGAACTGTTCGTGCACGTCGCCACGCTCGAGAACCGCACCGCCAAGGGCAACGAGAAGGCGCTCGAAAAGGCCCGCTCGCACATCCGCGACCGCCTCACGCAACTCGCGCCCGTGTTCCTCAAGAACAAGTACATGCTGGGCGACAACTTCTCGATGCTCGACGTGGCCATCGCACCGCTGCTCTGGCGCCTCGACTACTACGGCATCGACCTGAGCAAGAACGCGGCACCGCTGCTGAAGTACGCCGAGCGCATCTTCTCGCGCCCGGCCTACATCGAAGCACTGACGCCTTCCGAAAAGGTCATGCGAAAGTAAGTAAGCTGCGTGCTTGCTTCCTTCGTTTTTCGCCGCCTTTCATGATCAACGCGCTCGAGTCCTCTTCCACCCGCCCGTACCTCATCCGGGCGCTGTACGAGTGGTGCACCGACAACGGGTTCACGCCCTATGTCGCGGTGCTGGTCGACGACACCGTCCAGGTGCCGCGCGAGTACGTGAAGAACGGCGAGATCGTGCTGAACATCAGCTTCGACGCGACCAGCTCGCTGAAGCTGGGCAATGACTTCATCGAGTTCAAGGCCCGCTTCGCCGGCACGGCGCGCGAGATCAGCGTGCCGGTCGGCCGCGTGATCGCGATCTACGCCCGTGAGAACGGACAGGGCATGGCGTTCCCGGCCCCCGTGCCGACCGCCACCACGTCCGACGATGGCGATGACGCCACCACGGCCGCGGCTTCGCCGAACAGCGCGCCGCGCATGCCGCTGCGCGATGCCTCGCGCGGCACCGAGGGCGACGCCAGCAAGGTGTTCCACCTGGTGACGGGCGAAGAGGGCGACGAGACGGTCGACGCCGGCTCGGCGCCTTCCGACCCGACCGACGAGCCACCGCGCCCGCCGGCCGGTGGCGGCGCCCGGCCGTCGCTCAAGCGCGTCAAGTGACGACGCGGTCGGCTCCAAAGCCGGCCGCTTAGAATCGTCGCCAGCACTGCTTTCTTTCAGCCGCTTTAGCTCAATTGGTAGAGCACCCGCCTTGTAAGCGGAAGGTCGTCAGTTCGATTCCGACAAGCGGCACCAATCAAAAAAGCCCGACAACGTCCTGCGTTGCCGGGCTTTTTCTTTGTCTCCGTCGACCTGTCCGGCGGTCCGGACCGGCCGCAGAAGCCGACGGAACGCCGCGGATCAGCCCACCTCCACCGTCACCCGCAGGAACGTCGCGGCGATCAGGCAGGTGTTGGGGTACTGGCTCTGGTTCTGGCTCTGGAACAGCGTCACCAGTTCCGCACGCAGGTCGTCGGTGCGCCCCGCCTGGGCTGCCGCGTCGAATGCGTTCATGGTCGGGCCGTAGAACTGCCGAAAGGTGTCGACGAACTCTGCCGGTGAACCCTTGAAGTCGAAGATGTAGCTGTCGCGTTCCCAGCTGATGGCCTCCGAAGCAACGCCCGCCGCGCCAAAGCGCTCGATGATGTTCGGGGTCGAGCCCCAGCCCATCGGGCTCACGAAACCCTCGGGCGGCGGGGGCGCATACGACGAGCTGATCTTCAGGATCTGCGCCACCAGCGTGGGGTCGTTCGGGATCCAGTTGCCCATGAGGATGCGGCCGCCCGGGCGCGTGACTCGCACCATCTCCCGTGCCACGTCGAAGGGCTTGGGCGCGAACATGGCGCCGAACATGCTGATGACGAGGTCGAAGGACTTGTTCTCCAGCCGCAGCTCGCAGGCGTCCCCTTCCTCGAACCGGCAGCTGGCCGACAGCCCGGCCTGGGCCGCCCGCCGGTTGCCCGCGGCGACCAGGTTGGCGGCGATGTCCACGCCCAGCACCTGCGCGCCGAGCTTGGCGGCCGGGATGGCGGTGTTGCCGTCGCCGCAGCCGAGGTCCAGCACCTTCATGCCGGGCGTGATGTGCGCGTGCCGCACGACGTCTTCACCGCTCTCGCGCATGCTCTCGGCGATGCGGGTGAAGTCGCCTTTCTCCCAGAGGGCCTTGTTCGGGTTCATGACTTCACCTTCTCGATCATGTGGTCGATCACGTGCGTGTGCTCGTGTTGCGGGCTGAACATCACGATCTCCGCGTCGGCGTCGACCTTGACGTTGTGGCCAGGCGGCCAATAGAACAGGTCGTTGGTCTGGACGGTCTCCTGCTCCCCGGCGTCGTCGGTGGTGGTGATCTGGCCCTTGAGCACGAACCCCCAGTGCGGGCACTGGCAGGAGTTGTGGTTGTTCAGGCCCTGGAAGAGCGGCGTCGTGTCGACGCCCGCCGATAGCGTGAAGTACTCGCCGCTGATCTTGCTGTAGCCGGTCGCGTCGCCGAAATTCAGACGCTGCCGGATCAGGGCACCGGGAATTTCCATCTTCACGTCGACTGCGTCTTTTGCGATATGCATGAGGTACTCCTTGAGGGTCCGCGGGCGCGAGGGTGATGCGTCTATTCGTTGCACCCGCCAGATTCGATAGACGGCATACTGATGCTCCACGCTTGGCGTTCCTGAAACGTTCCCGGCCCGTGCCGGTGGAAAGGAATCGCGATGTCGCCCCCACCGACTCCGTCGTCCGAAGCCGTGTCCATCCGGCTGCTGGGCCCGTTCCACCTGAGCGTGGCCGGCGACGACCCGCAGATTCCACCAGTGCCGCTGACCCGGCGCGCCGCCGAGCTGCTGCAGCTGCTGGCGCTGCAGCCCGGACGTAGCTTGGCGAACGAGCAGGTGGTGGAGGCCCTGTGGCCGCACCTGGACCCCGACGCGGGCAGCGCCAACCTGCGCAAGGCCGCACACCACGCGCGCCAGTTCATCGGCCAGCCCGACGCCCTGGTGCTGCGAGGCGGCCGGGTCTTCCTGCTGCCCGACCATGCGGTGGCGTGCGACGCCGAGCAGTTCGAACGCGCAGCGGACGAGGCCCTGCGCAGCGGCGATCCGCAGGCCTGCAAGGCGGCCGCACAGCTCTACGGTGGCGACCTCCTGCCGGACGCCCGCTACGAAGCCTGGACCGAGGCGCCGCGCCAGCGGTTGCGCGACAAGTTCCTGCGGCTGCTGCGCCAGACCGGCGACCTGGAACGGCTGGTGCGCGAAGACCCCACCGACGAGGCGGCCCATGTCCAGCTGATGCGCGAGGAACTGGCGGCCGGGCGACGCTCTTCGGCGCTGCGCTGGTACGGCCACCTGCGCGACCATCTGCAGCAGACCCTGGGCATGCGCCCCGGCCCGTCGGCCGAGGCGCTGTACCGCGAATGCGTGGCGGGCCTGGAAGGCGCCGCGCCGCGTTTCGTCGGCCGTGCCATGGAGCTGGTGCGCGTCCTGGGGTGGCTGCGCGCCAGCCTCGCGGGCCGGCCGGGGGGCGCGGTGGTGCGCGCGCCGGCGGGCATGGGCAAGACCGCGTTCTGCCGCCGCGTCGCCGAAGAAGCGCGGGGCCTGGGCTGGCAGGTGCGCTCGTTGCAGGCCGGCGACTGGACCCGGCCCTACGGCATCGCGGCCGACCTGGTGGAGCCCTTGCTTGGCGAACTGCCCGACGCGGCGCAGGCCATCGGTGCGCACGCCCAGGCCGTGCTGGCGCAGATGACCACCCCGGGCGACGTGAAGCCGCTGGCCCTGCCGCTCGGGCGCCACCAGATGGTGGGCGCCGTGCGCCGGCTGCTGCTGGCCACCGCCGCGCAAAAGCCGGTGCTGCTCATCGTCGACGATGCGCACGCGGCGGACGATGCGAGCGCCCAGGCGCTGACGCAACTGGCGGCGAGCGGCCCCCCGGTGTTCGTGCTGCTCGCATGCCGGCACGCGCTGCCGCCGCTGCTGGATCGGAACACCTCGCGCCTGCAGCGTGCCGGCCAGCTGGAAGCCCTTGAACTGGGACCGCTGTCCGAGGAAGAAGCGGCGCTGCTCGCGGCCCGTTCGGCCGACGCACCGATGACAGGCGAGGCCGCCACCGCCATCGCCCGTCGTGCCGAAGGCCTGCCGTTTGCGGTGGTCGAGCTCGCGCGCGGTGCGGCCACCTCAGACGGCGCCACGGCGGTGATGTCCCGCAGCCTGTCGTCGGCCCTGGCCGAACGCCTGTGCGACCTGGACCCCGGCACGACGGAGGCCGTGCGCCGGTTGGCGCTGTCGGCCGAAGATTTCGACGTGGCCACGGCCGTGGCCCTGGCCGCCGACGAAGGCCACGACGCGTTGGCGCGGCTCGACCAGGCGCTGGCCGCGGGCGTGCTGGTGGTGGCCGATGGCCGCTACCGCTTCCGCCACGCACTCGTGCGGGACGCGCTGGTCGAAGGCATCCCGCCGCACCGGCGTGTGCTGTGGCATCGCGACGTGGCGGCGCGGCTCGCGCAGGGCGGTGCGGCACCGGGCCTGGTGGGCCATCACTGGCTTGCCGCGGGCGATGCCGAGCGGGCGATGCCGTGTGCGCTGGCGGCTGCGCGCCAGGCCTTTCGCCTCGGCGCCTACGAGGACGTGTTGCGCCATGTCGAGCCGCTGCTCGCGCACCGGGCGGCGCAGCCGGAAGCTTTGGCGCTGCGTGCGGAGTCCCTGGACGCGCTGGGCCGGCCCGGCACGTTGGCCGCCTACGATGCGGCCGCCGCCGTTGCTCCGGAGGCGCTGTCCCACGAACTGCGCGCCAAGCGGGCCCTGGCGCAAGTGAAGATGAGCGACCCGCCCGGAGCCCTGCAGTACCTGAAGGATGTGCACCCCACCACGGTGGCGGGGCGCCTCGCCGAAGCGCTGGCGTACAGCGGCGCGGCGGCCCTGGGCTTCGGGGACCCCGCCGAAGGCACGCGCCGGTCGGCCGAAGTGCGCCGGATCGCCTTGGAGACCGGTGACGAAGGCACGCTCGTGATCGCCTCCTGGTCGCAGGCGGCGGCGGCGCACGCGCGCGGCGACCTGCACGGCAGCGTGTGGGCCGACCTCAAGGAGACGAGCCACCTGCCGCAGCTGGCGGTGCGCGTGTTCGACGGCCATCTGTGCATCACGCAGCGCTTCCTGTACGGCTCGCGGCCGTACGCCGAGGTCATCGCATTCGCCGATGCGCTGGCCACGGAAGCGCAGCGGCTGGGCGCGGCGCGCGGGCATGCGTTCGCGGTCACGCTGCGCGGCGAGGCCTGGCTGCTCAGCGGCCAGCTCGACGCCGCCGAGCAGGACCTCGTGGCCGGCGGGCGCATGCACCGCGCGATCGGCGGCGCGACGGGCGAAGCACTGTCGCTGCAGCGCCGCTCGGAACTGGCGATCTACCGCGGGCAGATGGACCGGGCGCGCGGCCTGCTCGACGAAGCGCTCGACGTCGCGCGCCAGTCCGACGTCGGCTTCCACCTGCTGGACCGTATCTACGGCACCCGCATCGCAATGGCCACGCAGCCCGACGCCGCGCTGGGCGTGCTGGAGGAGGCCGAGGCCAACGTGCGCGGCCCGTTGGAAAGCTGCCCCGGCTGCCGCATCACCTTCGCCATCCCGGCCACCATCGCGGCCGCGAGAGCGCACGAACTGGACCTGGCGGCCAGCCACCAACAGCAATCCGAATACCTGGCCAACGTGGTGATGAAGCTGCCGGCCTGGTACGCGTCGCTGCACGAGGCGCAGGCCCACATCGAACGGGCCTCGGGCCGTGTCGCTGCTGCGCGCGAAGGCTTCGCCGCGGCGGCGCGGGAGTTCCACGCCTGCGGCCATGCGCTGGACGCCGCGCGCTGCCGGGAGTTGGCCAGCTAGGAAGTCCGCGCGGCACCGGCGTGACGAGCGGCGGATGCCCTGGCAGATGGCCCGGCGACGCCCCTCAATACCGCTGTCAGGTGCCTTTCAGCGGGGGCGCAAACATCAGAGAGACGCTGCGCCGCCTGAGCCAGGCCGGTCTCACGCCTTGCGCACGAATTCCGACTTCAGCTTCATCGCGCCAATGCCATCGATCTTGCAATCGATGTCGTGATCGCCATCGATCAGGCGGATGTTCTTCGCCTTGGTGCCGACCTTCACGACCAGCGACGAGCCCTTGACCTTGAGGTCCTTGATGACGGTGACGGTGTCGCCGTCGCTCAGCACGTTGCCGACCGAATCCTTGATGACCCGCCCCTCATCGGCCGCGCTTTCGGCGGCTTCGCCCGAGGCGGACCATTCGTGAGCGCATTCGGGGCAGACAAGGTTGAGGCCATCTTCGTAGGTGAATTCCGAATGGCATTGGGGGCAAGGGGGCAGGGTGCTCACGGCGGTAGGTAGGGTCCGTATCGGTTGAAGGACGTGGATACTAGCCTGCCCTCATGGACGCAGGTCCTGTTCCTGTTGGCCGCAGCGGCTCAATCCAAGGTGTCGAAGAGCCGGAAGATCCACGACAGCTGGTAAGCCAGCGTGCCCGCGACGAAGGCCGTGTGAAAGCGTGGGTTGGCGGAGCGGGCCGCCGCGATGCACAGGCCCACGAGGATGGGCGTGCGGATGAGGTACTCCATCGCAAAGCGGGCGAAGTGCGCCTCGCCCTTGATCAGCGTGTCGACCACGTCGAGCAGGTAGGTGGCGGCCAGCAAGCCGAAGAACCACGCGCGGCGGGCGTAGAAGTAGTCGCGGTAGCTCGCGTAGTCCTGCATGCTGTCGGGAAAGAGCAGCGCGCACAGCAGGAACAGCAGGATCGCGTAGCTGACGATGAAGGCGTAGGTGCCGAAGGTCCAGCTGTCGATCTGGTACAGGCCGAACTCCCACCACCAGAAATGCACCAGGGCCAGCAGCACCGAGGCGACCCAGGCCAGGTGCACGGCGTAGAGCCGGTACTGCGTCGGGTGCTGCACGATGCGCGCGACGCCCGACAACAGCCGGGTGACGCCCAGTCCGATGACCATGCCCATCACGACGCGGATGTGCGGAAAGATGTCGTGGGCCGAGATGGCTTCTTGCTGCATGCGAGAGTGCCCGGTCGAATGGATGGGCCTCCAGTCTAGGCCGCCTGCGTCACACCTCCGCGCCTTCGACCAGAAAGCGCAACCGTCGCACCCCTTGCCACTCGTCCGCATCCAGCCGGAACGCCAGCTTCACGCGCGGCGGCAGCGGCTCGGTGTGGCTGAACCAGATCGCGTCGATGGGCTGGCCCTGGTGCTTGAGCTTGAGCGCCAGGTGCTTCTCGCCCACCAGCCGCTGCGACACCACCTCGACCTCTTCGCTGAAGGTGGGCGGCGCAAAGCCCTGGCCCCAGACCTCGCGGTGCAGCGTGTCGACCAGGTCGATGCGCATGTACTCGCGCGCGATGGGCCCGTCGGTCTCGATCTGGCGCGTGAGCGCGGCCTCGGCCAGCCATTCGCCGGCGACCTGGGCCAGGGCGCGCTCGAAGACGGGAAAGTGCTCGCGCGCCACGGTGCAGCCCGCGGCCATCGCGTGGCCGCCGAAGCGCAGCAGCACGCCGGGGTGGCGCTTGGCCACGAGGTCGAGTGCGTCGCGCAGGTGAAAGCCCGGGATCGAGCGGCCCGAGCCCTTCAGCTCCTGCTCCTTGCCCGGCGCCGCGCTGGCCGCGAACACGAAGGTCGGGCGATGGAAGCGGTCCTTGATGCGCGAGGCCACGATGCCCACCACGCCTTCGTGAAAGTCCGCGCCGAACACGCTGATGGCCGGCGGCGGCGCTTCCACGCCTTCGCCGTCGGCCGCGAACAGCGACTCGGCCAGCAGCAGCGCCTGGTCGCGCATGCCGCCCTCGATGTCGCGCCGCTCGCGGTTGATGCCGTCGAGCATGCGCGCGAGTTCGTCGGCGCGGCCGGCGTCGTCGGTCAGCAGGCATTCGATGCCCAGCGTCATGTCGGCCAGCCGGCCGGCCGCGTTGATGCGTGGGCCGAGCGCAAAGCCGAAATCGAAGGTGGTCGCGGCCGAGGCGGTGCGCCCCGCCGCCTTGAACAGCGCCGCCACGCCGGCCGGCATTGCGCCCGCGCGGATGCGGCGCAGGCCCTGCGCCACGAGGCGGCGGTTGTTGGCGTCGAGCTTCACCACGTCGGCCACGGTGCCCAGCGCCACCAGCGGCAACAGCGCATCGAGCTTGGGCTGGGTGGCGGTGTCGAACACGCCGCGCGTGCGCAGTTCGGAGCGCAGCGCGAGCAGCACGTAGAACATCACGCCGACGCCGGCGATGCTCTTGCTTTCGAACTCGCAGCCGGGCTGGTTCGGGTTGACCATCACGTCGGCCAGGGGCAGCTCGGGGCCGGGCAGGTGATGGTCGGTCACCAGCACCTGCAGGCCGCGCGCCTTGGCGGCGGCCACGCCCTCGACGCTGGCGATGCCGTTGTCGACGGTGATCAGCATGTCGGCGCCGGCAGCGGCCACGCGCTCGGCGATGGGCGGCGTCAGGCCGTAGCCGTCCACCACGCGGTCGGGCACGAGGTAGCTCACGTGCTTGCCGCCCAGCAGGCGCAGGCCGCGCACGCCGACCGCGCAGGCGGTGGCGCCGTCGCAGTCGTAGTCGGCCACGATGCACAGGCGCTTGTCCTGCGCGATGGCATCGGCCAGCAGCACGGCGGCTTCGCGCGTGCCGCGCAGCGTGTCGGGCGGCAGCAGGCGCGCGAGGCCGTCGTCGAGCTCGTCCTTGCCGCGCACGCCACGCGCGGCAAAGAGGCGCGCCAGCAGCGGGTGCACGCCGGCCTGTTCCAGCGCCCAGACGGTGCGCGGCGGGATGTCCCGGGCAATGATCTTCATAGGGACTCCAGCACCTGGGTGGCGCGGTTGCGGTCGAACAGGCCCTTGGCCCAGCGGGCGAGGCCGCGCGGCTGCACGGTGAAAAGCTGTGCGCCCCGGTCGCCGCACAGCGAGAGCGCCACGTCGGCGCCGCGCGTCAGCTCAGCGAGCAGGCCGGCGACGGCGCCCGCATCCAAGGCCTGCCAGGCAGCAGCCCAGGCCAGGCCGTCGTCGCGCAACGCGGCATCGCGCAGCGCGAGTTCGACGACCGGCGTGCGCGACAGGGGTGGCGAGGGCAGGGCGCCGTCCTTCAGGACGCCGGTGCCGCTGAGCCAGAACGAATTGATCGGCGGCACGCCGCGCGCGGTGCGCTCGTCGTTCACGCGCTGCGTGTACAGCAGCATCTGCATCTCGTTCTGCAGCCGGCGCAGCGGCCGCGAGACATCGCCCAGCGGCGACCATTGCGAAATGGGGTACCCCACCGCGCGGTCGATGGAGGCCGTGGCCAGCCCGTCGAAGATGGGCGCGCGGGCGAGCCAGCGGCCCGGTGTGTCGGAGGGGTACAGCGCGATGCCGTCTTCCTCGAAGAACGGGTCAGCAACGGTCAGCAGGGCCATCGACTCGGCGGCGTCGATCTCGATGGCGCTCGGGTCGCCCAGCGCCACGTCGTCGATGCCGACCTGCCAGTTGCACAGCGTCACCTGGCCCCAGGCCTCGTGGTCGCCGGGCGCGGCCAGGCCGGTCTTGCGGGCTTCGAGCGCGGCCCAGGGAATGCAGCCGTCGTCGGCGGGGGGCAGGCCGAGCGCGCGCGCCAGGGCGCGTTCGTGCGGCGGGGAGCGGGTGCTGTCGTCCTGCGTGTCGGTGTCGGCGAGCGTCAGGCGCAGCAGCAGGGTTTCGAGGTTCGGCAGCCGCAGGGTCGCAAGCGCCGCGCGGCAAGCCGGGGAACCGCGGCCGGCAAAGGGAATCAACAGATGACGTGGGAGGGGTTCGGCCATTTCCCTATTGTCCGGGATGCCACAATTCCACCGTATGACCTACCCCCTCGCTCCTCACCCCGAGTATTTGCCGCCCCCCGCGGGTGCGCCCATGCCCCTTGAGGCCACGGGGCGAGGCCGCTGATGCGATTCCCCTACGAACTGCAGCTCGGCTGGCGCTACACGCGCGCAGGCCGTGCCACGCGACGCAACGGCTTCATCTCCTTCATCTCCGGCGTGTCGATGCTCGGCATCGCGCTGGGCGTGGCGGCGCTGATCATCGTGCTCAGCGTGATGAATGGTTTCCAGAAGGAAGTGCGCGACCGCATGCTCAGCGTGGTGTCGCACATCGAGATCTTCTCGCGCGACGGCCAGGCCCTGCAGGACATCGACGCCATCATGGCCGACGCCCGCAAGAACCCCGAGGTGATCGGCGCGGCGCCGTTCATCAACACGCAGGCGCTGATCGCGCGCGGCGAAGACATGAAGGGCGCGATCGTGCGCGGCATCGACCCCGCGCTCGAGCCTGAGGTCACCGACACCGGCGGCATCGCCAAGGGCGGCACCTTCGACAAGCTGGTGCCGGGCGAGTTCGGCATCGTGCTGGGCATCGAGCTGGCGCGCTCGATGTTCGTGCAGCCCGGCGACCAGGTCACGCTGGTGGCGCCGGGCGGCCAGGTCACGCCGGCCGGCGTGGTGCCGCGCCTGAAGCAGTTCACCGTGGTCGGCGTGTTCGACTCGGGCCACTACGAGTACGACTCGGCGCTGGCGATGGTGCACGAGAAAGACGCGGCCAAGGTGTTCCGCCTCGAAGGCCCGACCGGCATCCGCCTCAAGCTGAAAGACCTGCACGAGGCGCGCGAGGTGGCCGACCAGCTCGCCGTCACGCTGCCGGGCCAGTTCCTCATCCGCGACTGGACGCGCCAGAACAAGACCTGGTTCGCGGCCGTGCAGGTCGAGAAACGCATGATGTTCATCATCCTCACGCTGATCGTCGCGGTGGCGGCCTTCAACCTCGTCTCGACGCTGGTGATGACCGTGACCGACAAGCGCGCCGACATCGCCATCCTGCGCACGCTGGGCAGCTCGCCGCGCAGCATCATGGCCATCTTCGTGGTGCAGGGCGCCATGGTGGGCGTGATCGGCACCGTGGGCGGCCTGCTGCTGGGCCTGGGCATTGCCTACAACATCGACGTGATCGTGCCCTTCCTGGAGCAGCTCTTCCACGCCAGCTTCCTGCCCAAGGACATCTACCTGATCAGCAAGATGCCGAGCGATCCGCAGCAAAGCGACATCATGCCGATCGCGATCATTTCCCTCATCCTGGCCTTCCTGGCCACGCTGTATCCGAGCTGGCGCGCCAGCCGCGTCAATCCTGCCGAGGCCCTGCGCTATGAGTGATGTCGTCCTGAAGGCCCGCGGCCTCACCAAGCGTTTTCACGAAGGCCGCATCGACCTCACCGTGCTGCACGGTGTCGACCTAGACGTGCATGCCGGCGAAACGCTGGCCATCGTCGGCGCGTCCGGCTCCGGCAAGAGCACGCTGCTGCACCTGATGGGCGGGCTCGACGCACCCACCGCGGGCAAGGTCGAACTGCTCGGCAAGGACATCGCGCATGCCGACCCCGCCGAGCAGGGCCGCTTGCGCAACCATCACCTGGGCTTCGTCTACCAGTTCCATCACCTGCTGCCCGAGTTCAGCGCGCTCGACAACGTCGCGATGCCGCTGAAGATCCGCCGCGTCGAGGCCGGCGAAGCGTCGCAGGCCGCGGCCAAGATCCTCGCCAGCGTGGGCCTGGGCGAACGCCTGCACCACCGGCCGGCCGAGCTGTCAGGCGGCGAGCGCCAGCGTGTGGCCATTGCGCGTGCGCTGGTCACGAAGCCGGCCTGCGTGCTGGCCGACGAGCCCACCGGCAACCTCGACCGCAGCACGGCCGACGCCGTGTTCGCGCTGATGCTCGACCTCGCGCACCGGCACCGCACGGCCTTCGTGATGGTCACACACGACCAGGACCTGGCCAAGCGTTGCGACCGCGTGCTGCAGCTGGTGGCGGGGCGGCTGGCGGGCTGAGCCTCAGCGGTCGGCGAGCGCCCACGACCGCAGGTCGAGGCGCAGCGCGTCGCTGGCGAGCTGGTGCGCGATGGCCTGCGCGATCGCTTCGGGCGTGCGCGCCATCGTCGCGATGCGGTGGCCGTCGAGCCCGGGCGCGGGTTGCTGGAACGCGGAGTGCATCGTGCGCACCATCGTGTCCATCTCCGGCCCCGAACGCTGCCGCACGCGCGCCAGCGCTTCCTCGAGATCGACCTCGAGCAGCGCGTACGCGACCTGCGTGCCCGTTGCCTCGAATTCGCGCGCGACCAGCGGCAGAAACCACGGACCGAACACGCCGTCCAGGCACACCCGGTAGCCGTCCGCCGCGAACGATGCGGCTGCGCGGCACACGGCCCGGATCACGGCCGTGTTCTGCGCGTCGGCACCGGCGCGGTAGGGCGGCACGGGGTGCGCCGGAAAGTCGTAGAACAGGTCGGAGGGCAGGTGCAGGCCGCGCGGATCGGCCTTGGCCAGCAGCGCCGACACCGAGGTCTTCCCCGAGCCCGGCGGCCCGGAGACGATGACGACCCGGCTCACTGCGCGACCTCTTCGGGCTGCGCCGCCTCCAGGGGCAGCACGCACAGCACCTTGCCGCCCAGCGTGAGCACGAGGCCGAGCTGGCCGCCGAGGTGCACGAGCTGGCAGACGGTGCGCGGCGTCGATGCCGTGGTCGCTGGAGCCGACGCAGAGACGGCGCGCGTCGGTGGTGCGCGCAGCAGGGCCAGCAGCGGCGCGGCTTCGCACTGCAGGAGCGCCTGCCGGTACGCCTGGAAATGCGCGGCCGATGCGGGGCGCTCGCGCTCTTCGTCGGCCGGCCTGTCCTGCCGCAGCCGCAACAGCGCGCGATGCACCTGCTGCCGGCAGGCCGCCTCGGTCTTGCCGCTGGCCCGTGCGATCTCCTTGAAGCTGGCCTCGAAGACCTCGTGCAACAGCAGCGCGGCACCGTCAGCGGGCGACAGCGTCGAAGCGAGCAGCCGCAGCGCACGTTCGACCGACTCGGCCTGCATCGCATCGGCCTGCGCCGACGGCGCTTCGGGGGCATGCGCCTCGCCCGCATCGCGCAGCCAGCGCCGCATCCAGTCCTCGCGCCGCAGCCGGTCGATGGCCAGGTGGCGCATCACCGTGGTCAGCCACGCCTGGGTCGACGCGGGAGGCGCGGCATCGCCGGCTTCGAGCGCGCGCAGGTAGGTGTCCTGCACCACGTCCTCGGCCTCGGCGTGCGTGCCCAGCAGCCGCGCCGCGGTGCGAACCAGCCGGCTTCGCAGCGCAGGCAATTGCGAGAGATAGCGTTCGTCGAGCATCGGCGCAGCTTGCCACAGCAGGCGCAATGTCACGAAACTGTGGGCTTGTTCGTCAAGACAGTTCAACCACAGGAGCTTTCTTCATGCAGCCCATGTTTTCAACACTGGAAACCGACGACGACACGCCGCCCGCGGCGACGGCCGAGCCGCGCAATTCCTACCTCGAGGAAAAGGCGTTCAAGTCGCGCACGCTGCTGATCTTCGGCAGCATCACCGACAGCGTGGCCGCCGACGTCACGCGCCGGCTCATCGCGCTCGATGCCGACAGCGGCGAGAAACCCATCGACATCCTCGTGAGCTCGCCCGGCGGGCACCTGGAGTCGGGCGACGCCATCCATGACGTGGTGCGCTTCATCAGCGCACCGGTGCACATGATCGGCACCGGCTGGGTGGGCAGCGCGGCCACGCACCTGTTTTTGGCGGCGCCGCGCGAGCGCCGCGTGTGCCTGCCCAACACGCGCTTTCTGATCCACCAGCCCAGCGGCGGCGCGGGCGGGCAGGCGACCGACATCGCGATCCAGGCGCAGGAAATCATCAAGGCCCGCCAGCGCATCGCGCACGAGATCGCGCGCGAAACCGGCAAGCCCATCGATGTGGTGCTGGCCGACATCGAGCGCGACCGCTGGCTGTCGGCCACGGAGGCCGTGGAGTACGGGCTGGTCTCGCGCATCGTGCAGCGCAAGACCGAGTTGCGACCGAGCTGACCTGATCAGGCCTTCGGCTTGTAGGCGACGACGTCGATCTCGACTTTCGCATCGACCATGAGGCGTGCCTCGGTGGTCGAGCGCGCCGGCTTGTTTTCACCGAAGTAGCTCATGTAGACGCGGTTGAAGGCACCAAAGTCGCGCGCGTCGTGCAGCCAGACGGTGCTCTTGCACACGTCGTCGAGCGTGGCGCCGGCCAGCGCGAGCACGGTCTTCAGGTTCTCCATCACCTGGCGCGTCTGCACCTCGATGCCGCCGGCCACGATCTCGCCCTGCGCGTTGGCGGGCACCTGGCCCGACACGTAGACGAAATCGCCCGCGCGCACGGCGGGCGAGAAGGGGCGGGCCTGGCGGTCGGAAGCGATGGGCGGGGCGCCGAGGTATTCGAGGGGCATGGGAACTCCTGTGAGTGAGAGAGGTTGAGTGGGGCGGGTGAGGGCCGCAGTATCCGCCTGATTTGAAAGACTTTTTCAGAATAGCCCCTCAACAAGGGTTAACACGGATGATTTGGCATGAAGTCTGCTTCAGAGTTCAGCCTAGAAAGAAAATTTCTTTCATAAATCAGTCCGCCCCATGAAGGAGTTCTCCATGTCTCACGCCGGTCTTGTCCAGCGCCTGCCCCGCCTGTCGAAGCGCAGCCTGCTGGGAGCTTCCCTGCTCGCGATGCTGTGTGCCGCACTGCCTCACCCCAGCGGCCACGCGCAGGGCCCGCGCAACTTCGCCACGCTGGCGATGGTGGCCGAGCCGCAGACGCTCGACCCGATGGCCTCCACGGCCGACCTGGTCGGAACCATCATGCAGCACGTGTACGAGACGCTGTACACCTTCGACGCCAAGTGGAACGTGGTGCCGATGCTGGCCGAAGGCATGCCCAAGATCTCGGCCGACGGCAAGACCTACGCCATCACGCTGCGCAAGGGCGTGGCGCTGCACAACGGGCGCGAGCTCACGGCCGACGACGTGGTGGCCAGCCTGCAGCGCTGGATGGACCAGTCGCCGCGCGGCAAGGCCGTGGGCAAGGAAATCGAGAGCCTCAAGGCCAAGGGTCCGCTGGGCGTGGAGATCGTGCTGAAGGCGCCGTATGCGCCGCTGCTGTCGCAGCTCGCGCTGCCCAGCGGCATGGCGGCCATCATGGCCAAGGATTCCATCGCTTCGCCGCTGAAAGACTTCGTCGGCACCGGCCCCTACAAGTTCAAGGAACGCCGCCCCGACCAGTTCGTGCTGCTCACGCGCTTCGACAAGTACGCCGCGCGCAAGGAGCCCGCGAGCGGCTACGGCGGCAAGCGCGAAGCGGCCATCGAAGAACTGCGCTTCGTGCCCGTGCCCAACGCCAGCACGCGCGTCGAAGGTGCACTCGCGGGCCAGTACGACTTCGCTGACCTGCTGCCGGTGGAAGCGCTGCCGCGCCTGGAGAAGGCCGGCGGCAAGACGCTGCCGATCATGACGCCGTCGTTCGGCTTCCCCTACCTCGTGCTCAATACCAAGGAAGGCGTGGCCGCCAACCCGGCGGTGCGCCAGGCCGTGCAGACCGCGCTGGGCCAGGGCGAGATGCTCGCGGCCGGCTTCGGCGACACGCGCTTCTTCGTGGCCGAGGCCAACCACTTCCCCAAGGGCTCGCCGTTCTACTCGGCGGCCGGCGCCGACCACTACAACCAGCGCAACGCCACCAAGGCGAAGGACGCCGCGGCCAAGGCCGGCTACAAGGGCGAGCCGATCCGCGTGCTCACCAGCCGCCAGTACGACTTTCACTACAACATGTCGCTCCTGATGGCCGAGCAGCTCAAGCGCGCCGGCTTCAAGGTCGACCTCAACGTGGTCGACTGGGCCACGCTGGTGCAACGCCGCAACGACCCGAAGCTGTGGGACATCTACGTGACCCACTCGGGCCAGTTCCCCGAGCCCATGCTCTCGCCGCCGCAACTGGGCGACGGCGCGCCCGGCTGGTGGGATTCGCCCGCCAAGAAGGCCGCACTCAGCGCCTTCAACACCGAGAGCGACCCGGCCAAGCGCGGCGCGCTGTGGGGCAAGGTGCAGCAGGTGGTGTACGACGAGGTGCCGTACATCAACGTCGGCAAGTTCAACGGCCTCTCGGCCAAGAGCCCAGCGCTGGACAACTACCAGCCTGCGACCTGGCCGTTCTTCTGGAACGCGAAGATCAAGTAAGGCCGCAAGCACCGCCATGCCGTCGCGTCGTCAACTTCTGCAAGTCAGCGCACTGGCCTCCGGCCTCGGCGCCCTCGGACTCAAACCATCCATGGCCACTCCCGCTCAAGCCACCACTTCGGGCCCCGTGTACGCCTACGTCGGCACCTACAGCGACGGCGGCAAGCCGTGGCGCGGCGGGCGCGGCCTGGGCGTGCACCAGTTCGTGGTGGACGGCGCGACCGGTGCGCTCAAGCCCATCCCCGGTGCACCACCGGCCGTGGCCAGCGCGGGCAGCGATGCCAAGCTGCGCAACCCCGCCTCGCTGGCGCGCCACCCGACGCTGCCGATGCTCTACGCGGCCAACGAGTTCGAAGCCGGCTCCGTCTCGGCCTTTCGCATCGGCGCGAACGGCGCGCTGTCGTTCGTGGCCGAGATGCCCTGCGGCGGCAAGGACCCGGCGCACCTGAGCGTGCACCCCGACGGCCGCTTCGTGTTCACCGCCAACTACGCCAGCGGCGACGTCAGCGTGATCGCGCTGCGCGCCGACGGAAGCTTCGACACCGACCGCGCCGCCGTCGTCTACAAGGACGTCGCTGCCTGCGGCGCCACGCCCTGCAAGCCCGGTGCCGACGTGGTGCCGCTGGCCGCGCGTTCGCACGACGGCTTTGCCACCAGCGACCACGACGGCCCGCACGCCCACATGGTGCAGGCCGACCCGGCCGGCAACTTTGTGCTCGTGGCCGACCTGGGGCTCGACCGCGTCATCTCGTACCGCTTCGATCGCGCCACCGGCGTGCTGAGCCAGCCGAGCACGGTGGCCGTGTCCGAAAGCTCGGGCGCGCGCCACTTCGCCTTCCATCCGAACGGCAAGTGGGTCTACCTCGTGAACGAAGAGGCCTCGACCATCGCCTTCCTGCGCTACGACGGCGCCACCGGCGTGCTCACGCTGGTGAGCGAAATCTCGGCGCTGCCGGCCGGCTTCAAGGGCACCAGCTACGCCTCGGGCATCCGCATGCTGCCGGGCGGCACGCACTTCGTGTCGCTCAACCGGCTGCACGATTCGATCTCGATCTTCAAGGTCGATGCGCGCACCGGCGCACCCACGCTCGTGCGCGAGGAGTGGACGCGCGGCAACTACCCGCGCAGCTGCACGCTCGAGCCGAGCGGGCGCTTTCTCTACGTGTGCCACAACAAGCAGGGCGACAACGTGACCATCTTCCGCGTGAAGAAGAACGGCGACGTGCAGTTCACCGGCCAGTACGTGGCCGTCGGCAGCGCCGCCGCCATCGAGTTCTCGTCATGATCAAGAGCGCATCGCTTCGCTACATTGCCTCGCGCGCGGGCGGCATGCTCATCGTGCTGGCGTTGGTGGCCGTGCTGGTCTTCGTGCTCACGCGCGCCGCCTCGGGCGACCCCATCTCGG
>NZ_BCUS01000027.1 GCF_001591345.1 Variovorax boronicumulans NBRC 103145
ACGCGGGCTCGACCACGGTGGTGCGCTGGCTGCGCCCGTCGTCGTCGTACACCACGCGCATCACGCCCCAGCGGCCGTCGACCTCGAAGCGCCAGAGGTCCTCGCCCAGGTGGTTGTCGTAATCGGGGCGTTCGCCGTCGTCTTCGTCTTCTTCCTCGGGCTCGAAGTCGGCAAAGCGCTCGTCGCGCGGCGCCTCGTAGCCGTCGAAGTACGGATGCGACAGGCTGCCGAAGCCGAACTGCCAGGCCCAGGCCTCCCAGTCTGCGAAGCGCTTGATGCCCAGCGCCGCGTCGACACCCGGGTGGTTGCCGCTGTCGATGCAGCGGCGCACCTCGGCCCACAGTTCATTGCACTCGCGGCGGTTGCGTTCGATGAAGCCCTCGCCTTCCGTGTCTCCGCCCAGCCAGGACAGCTCGTCGAGGTTGGCGGAAAAGCGCGGCGCGCTGCCCTCCGGCGTGTCGTCGATCAGCTCGGCCAGGTGCAGCGCCACGGCCTCGAACTGCAGCGCGATCTGCGGCAGCGTGTGCAGCATCGGGTGCCGCTCGACAAAAGCGTGCAGCTGCCGGATGCGCGCGAGCGCGGCGTGCGCGTCGCTGGCGAGGTTGTCGGTGCCGGCATCGCCGAAGACGCGCTGGTGGTCGATGGCGTCGCCGGCCGCGCCATCGGCCAGCAGGAGCTGCCAGAGCACGGGGAAGTTGTTGTTGGCTTCGGCGATTTCGTCGGCCGATGCTTCTTCGGTGTCGGGAAGACTGTGTTCGAGATAGAGCCAGGAACGATTGCCCATGTGTGGTCGGTGCGTGTGTCGTCCATGGCGAAGGCCATGGGTGGCGCCCAGTTTAGGGGCGCCGTTTCACGCGCACGTGACCGCCGGCCGCTACGCCAGGAACTGCGTGACCTGCGTGAGCACGGCCTGCTCTTTCAGGATGCGGCGATGGCCCCAGCCCTGCGTGGGAAAGAGCCGCGCGCCGGCGATCGCATCGCGAAAGGCCTCGGCATCGGCGAAGCGGTTCACGCGGTCGTCGCGGTCATGCACGATGAGCGTCGGCTGCGCGATGCGCGGGCCCACGGCGGCGGGCTCCAGCTGCTGCATCAGGATGCCTTCGCGCGCCTCGATCAGGCGCTGCATGCCCGCGCGCGTGCGCTCGCTGAGGCCGAACACCTGCGCGAAGTAGCGCGTGTACTCGCGCGGGGACGCGGGCGGTGCCAGCAGCACCAGCCGCTGCGCCGGCAACCCGCGCCCCGCCGCATAGGCCAGCGCATTGGCCCCCAGCGAATGCGCGACCGCCGCGCGCAGCACGTGCCCGTCGGCGCCCAGCCGCGCCGCCACGTAGTCGATGGCGCGCGCGAACTGCGGCAGGTTGCTGGCCGTGCCCGCGCTGCGGCCGTGCGCCGGCATCTCCAGCAGCACGGGCCGCAGGCCTTGCGCAGCGACGGCCTGCGCCAGCGGCAGCATCTGGCCCGCGTGGCCGCCCCAGCCGTGCACCAGCAGCACGACCGGCGCCGACTCGGCGCCCGAGTCCTGCGCGGCGAGGTGGTAGATGCCGAGGTTCGCGTCCTCGAACGACCAAGCCTCGCGGCGCCAGTCGGCACCGGGCTGCTGGCCCCGGTACAGCCATTTGGGCGGCAGCGGCGTGCCAAACACGCGGTAGGCCGCGCGCACGCCGAGCGCGGGCCACAGGCGCTGCGAGGCGCCGAGGCCGAAGCGCATCGCGCGCATCAATGGACTGGCGCTGTAGTAGCCCACGGGGGCGGTGGTGTGGGTGGTGGTGGTCATGGGGAAGGCTTTCGTTCAGGGGCTCAGTACCAGACCCAGTCCTGGTTGCTGCGCGGCAGGCTGCGCAGCGTGTCCTGCACGCCGCGCACACCGAGGAGGACCGCATAAGCGGCGAGAAAGAGGGCGATGATCAGCATGGTGCTTCTCCTTTTTATCGCACGGTTGTGCGAAATTAAGGCAAACGAAGCGGCGGTGGCCGTCGTCTGCGGATGCGCCTCAGGCGCGGTAGCTGGAAAGAAGGCGCTGCCAGGTCTGGCCCGCGCGCTCGGCCGCATGCCCGTCGCGCAGGAAGCGCGCGTCGTGCAGCTGGTTCATCATGATTCCGTTGATCTCGCTCACGAGCTGGGCCGGGTCGGTGTCGGCCTGGAGCTCGCCGGTCTCGACCGCCTGCAGCACCGTGCGGCGCAGCGCGGCACGCCAGCGCGTGATCTCGTCGAAGAGCAGGTCGCGCAGCTCGCCTTCGCGGTCGTCGAACTCGAAGGCGCCGGCCACGTAGAGACAACCGTTCTGCGCTTCGACGTCGCGCGTGCGGGCGATCCAGCGCGCGACGATGTCGTTCAGGCGGGGCAGGCCCTTGGGCTTCTGCATGGCGGGCACGAACACCTCGGCCAGGAAGCCGCGGCCGTACTCCTCGATGACGGCCTTCTGCAGCGCCTCGCGCGACCCTACGCGCGAGAACACGCCGCTCTTGGACAGCCCCAGCCGGCTCGCCACGGCCTGCAGCGAGATCGCCTCCAGCCCCTCCGCCAGCGCGAGATGCATCGCCGCGCCGACGATGGCGGCACGGGTGAGTTCGCTTTTCTGGGTCTTGGCGTCCATGCGGCGGACTTTAGCACAGTCGTGCGAAATATCAACCTCCCCACGCAGAAGGGCCTCATAGATGTTTTGCTCATGTGGAACCAACAAACGCATCGTTCCCTGCATAAGCCCTTCTGCCGAGAATCGCCGGTCGGCCCCACTCGGGGTCCGGACCTCTTTTCACCTCCTGCGCGCCCGATGAACTTTCAACAACTGCGCTCGGTACGCGAGGCCGTTCGTTGCGGCTTCAACCTGACCGAGGTCGCCCACACCCTTCACACCTCGCAGCCCGGCGTGAGCCGGCAGATCCGCGAACTCGAGGAAGAACTCGGCATCGAGCTCTTCGTGCGCGCCGGCAAGCGGCTCACGGGCCTCACCGAGCCCGGCGGCCACGTGCTGCCGATCATCGAGCGCATGCTGATGGAAAGCAGCAACCTCAAGCACGCGGGCCAGGAGTTCGTGGCGCAGCAAAGCGGCCTGCTCTCGGTGGCGGCCACGCACTCGCAGGCGCGCTATGCGATGCCGGTGGCGGTGCAGGAATTTCGCGCGCAGTTCCCGAACGTGAAACTGCACCTGCACCAGGGCTCGCCCAAGCAGATCGCGCAGATGCTGCTCGACGGCGAGGCCGACGTGGGCATCGCCACCGAGGCGCTGGGCGACTACCCGCAGCTGGTCGCCCTGCCCTGCTACCGCTGGACGCACTCGGTGATCGTGCCGCCCGGCCATCCGCTGCTCGACGCGCCGCTCACGCTGGAGGCGCTCACGCAGCATCCGCTGATCACCTACGACACCGGCTTCACGGGCCGCTCGCGCATCGACGAGGCTTTTGAACAGCGCGGCCTGCAGCCCAACATCGTGCTGGCCGCGATGGACGCCGACGTCATCAAGACCTATGTGCAGCTGGGCCTGGGCGTGGGCATCGTGGCCGGCGTGGCCTACGAGGCCGAGCGCGACACACAGCTGCGCGCGCTCGATGCGGGGCGGCTGTTCGGCATCAACCTCACCAAGCTCGCGGTGCGGCGCGGCACCTACCTCCGCAAATATGTCTACGCGTTCATCGAGTCGTTTGCGCCGACATTGACGCGCGCGATTGTCGAGAAGGCCTTGGGCGACGAGGTCAAGGTGTCTCACTACGAGATTTAGCTCAAGCGCAACGAAATCGACACTTCCGGCTCCAGGGTTGAAAAGAATGCGCGCAGCTTCACACAAGCGGCGTACATTCGGGTTAATTCCTTGGCTTCCGGAACGGATCAGCAATGGCATCGACTTCGCAGCAGCAGCAACTACAGGCCACCCGGGCCGCCCAAAAGGCGGCCGATGCAGCGGAGAAGCGCGAACGCCTGAAACGTGCCCTGCCCGCCACGGTCGAGCTGCTGCAAAGCCGCCAGGCCGATCGCATCGACGATCGCGACATCGACGCCTACGTCGATCTCAACTGGCTCGAATGGCATGGCGGCGGTTTGCGCCTCACCATCACCGGGCGCAACGTGTGCGCCCAATCGGCCGCCACCGCGGTGGCCTGACAAGCCCCTCCCCCAGTTCCCCAAAGAAAAACCGCCACAGTCTCCTGTGGCGGTTTTTGCATGTGCGCGGTGCGAGCGCAGTGCGAAGGCTTACTGACCCGCGATGATCTGCGCGATGAGGCCGGTGGCAATGGCTGCGAGCACGTAGTCGCCACCCACGCCCACCCACTGGTAGCCGCGCGGCGGCTGCTGCAGGCGGTAGGCGCGCCAGTCGTTCACCACGTAGTTGCGGCCCCGGTATTCGGTCGGCACGCGGCCGCCACGGCGCCACTCGGTGTGCGGCTGCGGGAAGCCCCGGCGGTCGAACTGGCGGCCGTCGCGGAAGTCCTGGTCGCCGCGGTAGCCGGCGTGAGGGCCGCGATGCCCGCGATGGTCGTCGCGCTGGTCATAACGACCGCCGCCAGGACGGTGGTCATCGCGCTGCTCGTAGCGGCCGCCGCCCGGGCGGTGGTCGTCGCCCCGGCGATCTTGCGCCAGCACGCTGCCTGCTGCCAGGGACATTGCGAGCGCCGCAACGGCGGCAGTGGTGAAGCGCTTGGTACGGAAGATCATCTGGAACTCCTTTTGTGTGTCTGTGATGACGCCTCCATTCTGTGCAGCGCGTGTGTCTGCTTCGGGTGCGTCAGGTCACCGTCAGATGAAATCCGGTAAGCGCAGGTATCTCCACGGCGTGTTGTCCTGCACGCGCGTGACGTACTTCACGCGGGCGCGTAGCGGTTCACCACCATGCCGCAATCGTAGGCCCTCGATCCGAGCAGGCGCAGCGCATGGCCATGGCGCGTGTCGTGGAACTCCGAGCGGCCCGCGCCGACGGCCATGGGGTTCACGAAGAACTGGAACTCGTCGACCAGCCCTGCCGACGTGAGCGACGACGCAAAGCCGACACCGCCGATGCTGAGGATGTCCTGGCCCGGCTCGCGCTTGAGCGCGTTCACTTCGTCGGCCATGGCACCGCGCGCGATGTCGGTGCGTTCCCAGCGCGAGGCCTGCAGCTTGTTCGTGAGCACGACCTTGCGCGCCTCGACGATCCGCTGGGCAAAGGCGTAGTCGGGGTTCGCCGGAAAGCGCGTCGCGGCGCGGCCCCAGTGATCGAGATAGCCCTCCTCGATGATCTTGCGGCTCAGCAGGAGCGTGTCGACACCCGCAAACACGGCGTTGAAGTCACGCCTGAGCGCCGCATCCCAGCGCCACCGGTCGCCCCATCCCCACAGCTGCCAGTCGAGGTCGCCGTTGGCCGGCGACACGAACCCGTCGACCGACATCTGCATTTGCACGATGAGCTTTCGCATCGGAGTCTCCTTCAGGCCGCTTGCGCAAACCGATCTCGAAATGCAAGCAGTTTCAGTATTCTCAAACCGATGCGAAAATGCAAGCAGTTTCTAGAACCCGCGGAATCCCGATGGCCATCCAGCAGAAGTCCCTGTGCCCGATCAACCTCGCGCTCGAAGTCGTCGGCGACCGCTGGAGCCTGCTGATCGTTCGCGACCTGATGTTTGCGGACAAGCGCCACTTTCGCGAGTTCCTGCAGTCCGAGGAAGGCATCTCCTCGAACATCCTCACCGAGCGGCTGAACACGCTGGTCGAACACGGCGTGCTCAGCAAGACCGACGACCCCACGCACAAGCAGAAGGCGCTCTACAGCCTCACGCCCGTGGGCATCGACCTGTTGCCGGTGATCACGCAGCTCGGCATCTGGGGGCGCAAGCACCGACCGGTGACGGCCGAGAGCGGCGCGCCTGCGGCCGCGCTGGAAAAGGGCGGGCCGGCGCTGCAGAAGAAGATGCGGGCCGCGCTGCGCAAGGCGCACCTGGGCGGCCGCTGAGGCTGCGCCCTACCCGCCCACCGTGCTGTTCGCCGCGTCGACGCGCACGCGGCCCTGCGCCTCCAGTGCGTCCACCGGCGGCAGGTCGAGTTCGATCCACGCGCCGTGCGCGCGTGCAAGGTCGAAGGTGCCGGTCGATTGCGGCCGGTCGGTGTGCAGCACCAACGCGTAAGGGCCCTCGCCGCGCACGGCGAGGCGCTGTGCGAGCGCGTCGCCGCCCAGCTCCGCCGCCGGGGCACGGTCGCGCGGCGACGACAGCACGAGCACGCTGCTGCCCAGGGCGATCACGGCCACGCGCACCTGGCTGGCAGGCACGGCCACGGGTTCGCCGATGTGCGTGCTCGTGTCGTCGGAGACCGTGCCCAGCAAGGCGCGGTAGCGCGCCAGCGTGGCGTCGAGGTCGCGCACGGCAATGGCCAGGCTGGCCACGCCGAGCACGCCGTTGGGGTGCACGCGCGCGGCGCCCTCGGGCACGCGCAGGGCGCGCCGCGTGAGGTCGCCGCACAGGAACGGCAGGTCGGCCGATGGGGGGCGCGCGGTCTGCCAGCGCAGGTGTTCGCCGTCGGGGCGCACGCGTCCGCCGTCGAGCGGGCCTTCGAGCACGAGGCCGCGCGCTTTCGCGTCGGCCACGGTGACGGCGGTGTCGCGCGGCAGCAAGGCGAAATCGACGATGCCTTCGCCGTGCCGCTGCAGCAGCTGCCACCAGCGCTCGGCGGGCGCCGGTTCTCGCCATGCAATGAGTTCGAAGTAGCTGCCGTCGCTGAACACGACGAGCGCGTTGTGCGTGCTGCGGCCCGGATGGTCGCCGCCGCGCAGCACATGGAAGCCGAGCGCGGCGTAGTCGGCGATGGCGCGTTCGAGGTCGTGCACGGCGATCACGACGTGGTCGAGGGTCAGGGGCATGGTGAAGGTCTTCTTCGCAGCAAAAGGGTCGTCGTCAGGAGGCGGTGCGGGCGGCGCCCTCGCCGCCCAGGTAGGCATCGCGGATGCGCGCGTCGGCCAGCAGCGCGCGCGCCGGGCCCGAGAGCACGATGCGGCCCGTCTGCAGCACGTAGCCGTGGTGCGCGATCTGCAGCGCGAGGCTGGCGTTCTGCTCGACCATGAAGACCGAGACGCCCTGCGCGTTGATGCGCGCGATGAGCTCGAGCACCTTGTCGACGTACAGCGGCGACAGGCCCATGGTGGGCTCGTCCATGCACAGCAGCTGCGGCCGGCCCATGAGCGCGCGCGCCATGGCCACCATCTGCTGCTCGCCGCCCGAGAGCGTGCCGGCCAGGAAGCCCAGGCGCTGCGCCACGCGCGGGAACAGTTCGAGCATGCGTTCCAGGTCGTCGGCCACGGCCGCGCGGTCGCGGCGCGCATAGGCGCCCATGAGCAGGTTCTCGCGCACGGTCATCGCGGGGAACAGGCGGCGCGCCTCGGGCACCGACCCGATGCCCTTGCGGATGATCTGCGGCGTGCTCAGGCCGAGCGTCGATTCACCGTTGAAGCGGACCTCGCCCGAGCGCGGCTTGAGCAGCCCGAGCACGATCTTCATCGTGGTCGACTTGCCGCTGGCGTTGCCGCCGAGCAGGCTGACGATCTGGCCCTTGCGCACCTCGATGTCGAGATCGAAGTGCGCCTGCACGGGGCCGTAGAAGCTGTTGACCTTCTGGAGCTGCAGCAGGGGCGCCACCGCACTCGCCGGTGCTTGCGCGAGGGCGCGTTCAGGCAGGTCGTCGTTTCTCCCCTCTCCCCAGAGGGAGGAAGGCGACAGGCCGGTGCGCGCGACGGTGGCGATCATGCGGGCACCGCTTCTTCCTGCGCTTCGCCCACGTGGCGATGGCCGAGGTAGGCCTCGATCACCGCGGGGTCGTTGCGCACGTCGTCCGGCAGGCCTTCGGCGATCTTGCGGCCGTCGTCGAGCACGGCCACGCGGTCGGACAGCTGCATCACGAGGTCGAGCTTGTGCTCGATCAGCAGGATGGTCTGGCCGCGCGCCTTGAGGCCGCGAATGATCTCCAGCATCTCGGCCGTCTCGCTCTCGTTCATGCCGGCCGTGGGCTCGTCGAGCAGCAGCAGGCGCGGTCGCAATGCGAGGGCACGCGCGATCTCCACGCGGCGGCGGTTGGCGTACGAAAGGCTGTAGGCCGGATGGTCGGTGCGCGGCGTGAGACGTTCGCCGAAGAGCGCGATGATCTCGCGCGCCTCGTCGCGCAGCGCTTCTTCCTCGCGTCGCACGACACTCGGTTGCACCAGCGCGAGCGCCAGCTCGGCCAGCGCGCCGAGGCCCGGCACGCCGCCCACGCGCGGTTTCACGGCGCGCAGCCGCGTGTGCGCGCCGACCAGCACGTTGTCGAGCACCGAGAGGTTCGCGAACACGCGCCCGTGCTGGAAGGTGCGCGCCAGGCCGCGCTGTGCGAGCTCTTGCGCGGGCAGGCCGGTGATGTCTTGGCCGTCGAAGCGCACCTGCCCGGCATCGGGCTTGTCGAGGCCGGTGACGAGGTTGAACAGCGTGGTCTTGCCGGCACCGTTCGGGCCGATCACGCTCAGCAGTTCGCCCTCGCCCACCTGCAGGTCGACGGCGTTGACGGCCGTGAGCCCGCCGAAGCGGCGCACGAGGCCGCGGACCTCAAGCAGCGACGGCATCGGCGACCTTCGCCTTCGAGTTCACGAGCTTCACCTCGGCGCGAATGGCCTGCGGGTTGCGCAGCAGGTTGAGGATGGGGCAGTTGCGCTCCACCGCTTCGAACAGCGCGTCGATCTCATCGCGGCTGGCGGGCGAATCGATGTGCACGGTGTAGCCGATCTCGTGCGGCCAGATCGGTGTCTGCTCGTGGCCCGGCTTGCCGCCGCGCGGGTCGATGACGCCGGTCACCTCGACCTCGAGGCTCTCGAGCGGCACCTGCCGTTCGGCCGCCTGGATCAGGAAGATGTGCGTCACGCAGGTGCCGAGCACGCCCAGCTGCAGCTCGGGCGAACTCGGGCCGAGGTTGTAGCCCGCGAAATCGGGCGGGCTGTCGCTGATGACCTGGTGCTCGCGGATGCGCAGGCGGCGCACGCCGCTGCGGCCTTCGGCGCGCACGCTGGCCTTGAGCTGCGAGGGCTGTGCGGTGCCGGTCGCGACGGCGGCGTTGCGGGCCAGCACGGCGGCGCGTTTCTCGGCGAGGTAGTCGTTGAGGTGGCTCATGGTGTTTGGTGGTTCTTTCAGACGGTGCCGAGCAGGCCTTGGGGACGGAAACGGATGAGGAGCAGGAGCGCCACGCCGTAGATCAACATGCGGTACTCGGCCGTCACGCGGAACAGCTCGGGCAGGCTCACGAGCGCGACCGCACCCAGCAGTGCGCCGCTGATGTTCCCGAGCCCGCCGAGGATCACCATCGTGAGCGCGAGGATCGAGATCTGCGAGCCGAAGGTCTCGTGGTTGATGTACGAGTACATGTGCGCGGTGAAGGCGCCGCTCACGCCCGCCGCGAAGCCGCCGAAGCCGAAGGCCAGCGCCTTGTAGCGGTCGGGGCTCACGCCGTAGGCGCGCGCGGCCACCTCGTCTTCGCGCACGGCGCGGAAGGTGCGGCCCAGGTGCGAGCGCAAGAGGCGCCACTGCAGCAGGGCCAGCAGCACCAGCGCACCGAACGAGGCCCAATAGATCGCTTCGTTCGACGACGCATCGCGGCCGAACAGCGAGAGCGGCGGAATGCCCGAGACGCCGATCGGCCCGCGCGTGAGGCTTTCCCAGTTGAGGATGGTGAGCGCCACGATCTCGCCGATGCCCAGCGTGGCGATCGACACGTAGTGCCCGCGCAGCCGGAAGGCCGGGAAGATCAGCGCCGTGCCGATCAGCGAGGTGAGCACGCCCGCGACCACGATGCCCGTGCCCACGGGCAGGTGCAGGTCGAGCACCAGCAGCGACGAGGCATACGCGCCGATGGCCAGCAGCCCCGCGTGGCCCAGCGAGATCTGGCCGATGGTGCCGGCCACCAGCGTGAGGCTCAACGCGAGCGCACCGTAGAGCCACGCGTTGGTGAGCGTCTGCAGCACATAGGGCGACGGATCGAACAGCGGCAGCAGCACGGCCGCGGCGAACAGCGCGAGCAGCAGGCGCGGCGGCACGCGCCACGGCTTGCTCGGTGCGATGAAGGTGCCGGTGAGCGGCTCGGGCGGCAGCGCGCGCTGGCGGCCGAACAAGCCATTGGGCTTCCACACCAGGATGACCAGCAGCAGCGCGAAGGCAAACAGGTTGCGGTACGGCGTGCCGAGAATGGCCACGCCGTAGCTTTCGATGAGCCCCAGCAGCAGGCTGCCGACGATGGCGCCGGGCACGTTGCCCACGCCGCCGACCACCGTGGCCACCACGCCCTTGAGCGTGGCCTGGAAGCTCATCGCCGGGCTGATGTTGTTGTAGTACATGCCCACCAGCAGGCCCGAGAGCCCGCCCAGTGCGGCCGCGATGGCGAACACGGTCTGGTTCACGCGGTTCACGTCCACGCCCATCTGCTGTGCGGCGTCGCGGTCCTGCGCGGTGGCGCGCACGGCCCAGCCCAGCTTCGTGAAACGCAGGAAGCCGAACAGCACGGCCGCGCTGGTGATGCCGATGCCTGCGATCAGCAGGTCGAGCGCGCCGATGGTGCCGGTGCCGATCTGCAGGCGCCAGTCGGGCAGCTGCGTGGGCAGCGCGCGCGGGTCGGGGCTGAACACCAGCTGCACGAGGATGTCGAGCACGAAGCTGATGCCGATGGTGGCCAGCAGTGGCGCGATGCGCGCGGCGCCCTGCAGCGGCCGCAGCCCCACGCGCTCGATGAGCATGCCGAGTGCGCCCGAGCCGATCACCACCAGCGCGATAGTGATGGGCAGCGGCGTGTGCAGATAGGTGATGCTCGCCCAGCCGATGTACGCGCCCACGGTGTACACCGAGCCGTGCGCGAAGTTGATGAGGTGCGAGACGCCGAAGATCAGCGCGAGCCCGACCGCCAGCAACGCATAGATGTTGCCGATGATCAGGCCGTTGACCGTGTGGTCGAAGAAGGAGGTGAAGCTCATCTACTTGGCCGATGCCAGCGCCGCCGCCTTCTCGTCGATCTGCGCCCACTTGCCGTCCTTCACCACCAGGTTGACGCTCTTCACGCCGATCACGCGGCGCGTCTGCGCATCGAAGGTGGCCTTGCCGAAGATGACGCTGGGCACGTCCTTGATCTTGTAGAACGCGTCGCGCACGGCCTTGCGGTCGGCCTTGGGGCCGGCTTCGCGCAGCGCGGCGGCCGCATACACCACGGCGTCGTAGGCATAGGCGTTGAAGGCGTCGGGTTCCTTGCTGTACTTGGCGCGGAAGCTCTTCACGAAGGCCTGCACTTCGGTGCGCGGCTCCTCGGGAAAGAAGGCGGTGTTGGTGTGGATGCCGTTCACGGCCGCGCCGCCGAGCTCGATGAACTTGGGCGAGTAGACCGAGCCCACGGCGGCGATCGGCTGCTTCAGGCCCACGCTGCGCACCTGGCCCGCGATGAGCGCGCCGTCGGGGTAGTACGAGATGAGCACCACACCGTCGGGGTTGGCGTCGCGCACGCGCACCAGGGTCGAGCGGAAGTCCTTCTCGTCGGGCTGGTAGCCCTCGGCAATGGCGAGCTGCGCGCCGCGCTCCTGCGCGGCCTTCACGAGCACGTCCTTGCTGGTGCGGCCCCAGTCGGTGTTCAGGAAGAGCACGGCGATGCGCTTGAAGCCCAGCGTCTTCACGGCCAGGTCGGCCAGCAGCGGCTGCGCGTCGGCCTGGCTGATCGAGGGGCTCCAGATGTAGTCGCCGCCCTTGGTGAAATCGGGGTGCGAGTTGGTGAAGCCCAGCTGCACGAGGCCCGCGCGCTGGTAGATGGGCGAGGCGGCCATCGAGGCGGGGCTGGAGAAGTCGCCCAGCTCGATGAGCACGCGCTTGTCGTTCACGAGCTTCTGCGCGATGGCGACGGACTGGCGCGGGTCGCTCTGGCTGTCCTCGAAGTTGTAGGCCAGCGGCCGGCCGTGGATGCCGCCCTGCGCGTTGATGTGCTCCAGCGCAAGGTCGAAGCCGGCCTTCCACTGCGCGCCGTACTGCGCGTTCTGTCCGGTGAGTGGACCGCTCACGCCGAACCACACGGGCTCGCCGCTGGCGGGCGCGGCCCAGGCCGCGAGCGGCGCGGTGAGCAAGACGGCGGACAGTGCGAACGCATGGCGCAGGAAACGATGGCGGGTGAACAGCGGCGGCAGCATGGCGTCGGACCTCGGTGGCAGTGAAGGGATGTGCAGGGCCGCGATTCTTCGCCGCTGTCCTCGTGCCGGGAAGGAACGAAAACGGAGAGGCTTATGCGCTTTCCGAGCAAGCGAAGGGGCAAGCGCCAACGGCCGCGCGGCCTCGTTTAAGCTGCGCGCCACATGAAGCGACGCCACCTCCTCCAGATGCTCGCCGGCGTGCCGGCCACCGCCCTGCTGCTCTCCGCGTGCGGCAAACGAAAGGCCTCAGCCAACGCGTTGAAGCCCGATGCCCGCGTGCTGGCGCTGGGCGACAGCCTGACCTTCGGCTACGGTGCGTCGCCCGAGACGGCGTGGCCCGCGAAGCTGGGCGAGCTCACGGGCTGGCAGGTCGAGAACGCGGGCGTCAACGGCGACACCTCGGCAGGTGCGCTGGAACGCCTGCCCGCGCTGCTGTCCGCCGGCAGCTACGACGCGATCCTGATCGGCATCGGCGGCAACGACATGCTGCGCGGCGTGTCGCCCGCCAGCACGCGCGAGAACCTTGCGGCATTGATCGAGCAGGCGCGCGCGCACACGTCGCATGTGGCGGTGCTGGCCACGCCGGCGCCCGATGCGATGCGCGCGGTGGTCGGCTCGCTCAGCGACGCGCCGTTCTACGAAGAGGTGGTGGGCAAGTCGGGGCAGGCGTTGCTGGTCGCGGGTGTGTATTCAAGCGTGCTGTCGGATGCGGCCTTGCGCTCGGACCGCATCCATGCGAACGCGAAAGGCTACGCCAAGGTGGCGGAGCAATTGGCCGAGCAGCTCAAGGCTGCGGGCTGGCGCTGAGGTTTGTTGCGCTGTTGGAGCGCATCGGTGCGCCTGCTGTGGCACTGCGCACCGGCAGGCTCTCGAGCACGCCGAACAGCAGTTCCATCGCGGTGAAACCGAGGATGATCAGGCTGGCGCCCTGCGTCACGGCGTAGATCTGCCAGGTGGCGAACAGGAAGCGCGCCACGGCGTCGTAGCGGCCATAGCGCAGGCGCGGATCGCGGATGCGCAGCACGGCCCAGACGGTGACCACCGAGCCGAGCAGGTTGGCCATCAGCATGTGCACGGGGTCGAAGGCCGGAAAGCTGCCCGGCAGCTGCAGCGTCTGGATGGTCCACAGCAGCAGGGTGTGCACGGCGGCGAAGGTCCACGGCGTGGCGAAGCCGATGGTCACCACGAGGTCGTACCAGGCGCTGGCGCGGACGATGCGTTGGTAGGTGGGAAGCGCGATCATGAAGAAGAGCCCTGCGGGAGTGAAGAAGCCCCGGAAGCTAAAGCCTCGGGTACGCTCCAGGGTCAAGCACATTCTTCGGCAAAGGAACCACGACCATGCAGATCGGCCAGCTGGCTTCGGCAACGGGCTTGAGCCGCGACACGCTGCGTTTCTACGAAGAGCGCGGCCTGATCCGTGCAGAGCGTGGCAGCAACGGCTACCGCGTCTATGCGAAGGAAACCGTGCAGATGGTGGGCTACATCCGCACCGCGCAGAAGCTCGGCTTCAGCCTCCACGAGATCGGCGACAACCTGCCCGCGGTGTGGGAGTCGGCCGCGCCCGACCAGGCGATTGCGGCGCTGTTGGCCGACAAGGTCTCGGTCATCGACCAGAAGATCGCCGAGCTGAACACGCTGCGGCAAGACCTGCTGGCGCGCGTGCCCGCGGGCTGTCCGATGGCTCAGGCGGCCTGCGCGCGCAACAGGTCGACGTAGGCGCCCTGCACCAGCTGGTCTTCAGCGACGCCGAGCCGGGCCATGAGCGCATGGGCTTCGGCCACGCCGGCGTCGGCGGGCTCGCCGTCTTGCAGCACCACTTCGAGTTCGAGGAATTCACCGAGGCCTTCGACGCGGTCGAGGTGCACGCGCGTGCGGCCCACGAGGAACAGGCGGCGCTGCTTGCGCACGCGGCCGGCCTGGCCCCAGGCGAGCGTGAGCGATTCGCGCAACGCGTCGGGCGTGGTAACGGGCGTGATCAGGTAGAACGATTCCTTCGGGCCGGTGCTGTCGGCGCGGCGGTAGAAGATGAGTTCGGCGCGGTCGGGCGCGAAGGTGCGCAGCTTGAGGCGGTCGGCGCTGTGCTCGCAGCGGAAGAAGGTGTCGTCCTGGGCGATCTCGATGGGGCCCTGGTCGGTGAGCGTTGCGACGATTTCTGCGATGCGGTCGACGCTGTCGATCTGGGCCTTGATCTCTATGTTTCTTGCCATGTCTGTGGGCTTTCCTTTCGGTGGGTTCGGGGCGCGTGCACAGGCCACCGGGTACTTCCCTCCGCGAATGTCCCCCGGGCTTCGCCCTCCTCCTTGATTTCGCTGCGGGAAGCACCCAGTGTCCTGCGCACGATGGGCGCGGTCGTCGTGCGGCCGATCAACGACCGCACCGCCCAACGCTCACGCCGATGCAGTGCCTTGCGCAGCGAAATCAAGGAGGAGGCCGCAGGCCGGGGGACATTCGCGGAGCAAGGCTCCCCGTCGGCGGGAGCGTCGCCCTGAACAGCAGCGCTGAATCAGGGCGCGTTGCCCTGCGGCCCCACAGGCGGTGGCGCCGCGCGCCCACTCGAGCCCGGTGCCAGCTTGCGTCCGAAGGACTCGCCCACGTTGCGCACAGGCCGGCTGGCTTTTTCCGACACGTTGCTCACACCGCGCCGCGTGGCCGCATCGGCGCGGTTGACGCCGCGGCCGGCGGCGTTGGTGCCGCGTTGCACGCTGCCCACCACTTTGCCGCTGCGCGAGGGCGACTTGATCGTGTGGGCGCGTTCGGCCTGGGGCGGGTTGTCGGCGCTCTGCGCCTGCGCGGTGACGGGCAGGCAGAGCGCGGCAGCGATGGCGGCGAGCGATGCGGTGGTGATGTGAAGCTTCTTCATGGCGTCGTCCCCTGGGAGTGGTCTTCGGATTCGGCGGCGGCCGCGCGGGCCATGCGCTCGCTCTTCCAGTACACGTCGTCGCCGCCGTTCATGCGGTTGAGCACGCGTGCGAGCACGAAGAGCAAGTCGCTGAGCCGGTTGAGGTACTGGCGCGGCGCATCGTTGAGTTCGGTGGTGGCGCCCAGCGACACCACGGCGCGCTCGGCACGCCGCGCCACGGTGCGGCACACGTGCGCCAGCGAGGCGGCGCGCGTGCCGGCGGGCAGGATGAATTCGGCCAGGCGTGGCAAGGCGGCGTTGTGGTCGGCCAGCGCGTTGTCGATCTGCAGCAGCGCCTCGGGCTTGAGCAGCGTGAAACCGGGCATCGAGAGTTCGCCGCCGAGGTTGAAGAGCTGGTGCTGCACATCGACCAGCAGCTCGCGCACGGGCTCTGGCAGCGGTTCGCACAGCAGCACGCCGATGTGCGAGTTGAGTTCGTCCACGTCGCCCATCGCGTGCACGCGCAGGTGGTCCTTGGGCACGCGGGTGTTGTCGCCCAGGCCGGTGGTGCCGTCGTCGCCGGTGCGGGTGGCGATCTGGGAAAGTCGGTTGCCCATGGGCGCTCCTCGGTTCAGGTCGTGAGGCCGGCGGCGTCGATCTTGCCGGCCAGCCATTGCAGCCCGGCCAGATGCTGGTGGTCGTGGCTGCACAGGTAATGGATGAGGCTGCGCATCGTGAGCGGGCCGTAGCCCTCGAACACGGCCGAGCGCGCGAGCTGCGCGTCGCTCAGCTGCGAGATGATTTCCATCGTCTGCACGCGCGCCAAGCGGAACTCGGCGAGCACGGTGGCAGGGTCGGCCGCGCCGTAGTGGCGCTCGATGGCCAGCGGCTCGCTGTCGATCGATGCGAGCGTCGGATGGGTCTCGGCCAGCGTGCGGCGAAAGCGCACGTGGTAGCCCTCGATCTCGATGTCGCGCACATGGCACAGCTGCTCGATGGCGGTGAAGGCTTCGCTGGGCACGCCTTCCCACGACGGCGGCGCCCAGTGCCGGAAGGCGTGGGGAATGGCCGCGTAGTGGGCTTCGAGCTGCGAGGGAAAGGCCGCGAGGGCTGCAAGGGTCGTGGGGTTCATGTCTTTTACCGAAGCGCATTATGGTGCGCGCTCCGTAAAATGACCGATCCCCCTCAGCCCCTCCAGGAGACGCCCGATGAACGCCCCGACTTCCACCTCGCACCTGATGCCGGCGCTCCATCTGCGCGACGTTCCCGCGGCCCTGATCGACGGGCTGAAGGCGCGCTTCGGCGACAACTGTTCCACGGCGATGGCGGTGCGCACGCAGCACGGGCGCGACGAGTCGTCGTTCGACGCACCGCCGCCCTCCGCCGTGGTGTTCGCCGAAAGCACGCAAGATGTTGCCGATGCCGTGAAGCTCGCGAGCGAGCACAGCGTGCCGGTCATCCCCTTCGGCGTGGGCTCTTCGCTCGAAGGCCACCTGCTCGCGGTGCAAGGCGGCATCAGCATCGACGTGTCGCGCATGAACCAGGTGCTGTCGATCAACGCCGACGACCTCACGGTGACGGTGCAACCGGGCGTCACGCGCAAGCAGCTCAACGAAGAGATCAAGAGCACGGGCCTGTTTTTCCCCATCGACCCGGGCGCCGACGCCTCCATCGGCGGCATGACGGCCACGCGCGCCAGCGGCACGAACGCGGTGCGCTACGGCACGATGCGCGAGAACGTGCTGGCGCTCGAAGTGGTCACGGCCAGCGGCGACATCATCCGCACCGGCACGCGCGCCAAGAAGTCGTCGGCCGGCTACGACCTCACGCGCCTCATGGTGGGCAGCGAAGGCACGTTGGGCGTGGTCACCGAGGTCACGCTGCGCATCTACCCGCTGCCCGAGGCGGTGTCGGCGGCGATCTGCTCGTTCCCGAGCATCGAGGCCGCGGTGCGCACCACCATCGAGACCATCCAGCTGGGCGTGCCGATCGCGCGCGTGGAACTGATCGACGTGAACACGGTGCGCATGGTGAACGCCTACGCCAAGCTCAACCTGCGCGAAGAGCCGATGCTGCTGATGGAATTCCACGGCTCGCCTGCGGGCGTGAAGGAGCAGGCCGAGACGGTGCAGGAACTCGCGAGCGGCCACGGCGGCAACGCCTTCGAATGGGCCAGCACGCCGGAAGAACGCACGCGCCTGTGGACCGCGCGGCACAACAGCTACTTCGCGGCCGTGCAGTCGCGCCCGGGCTGCCGCGTGATCTCGACCGACACCTGCGTGCCGATCTCGCGCCTGGCCGACTGCCTGCTCGACTCGGTGGCCGAAGCCGATGCCAGCGGCATCCCCTACTTCCTCGTCGGCCACGTGGGCGACGGCAATTTCCACTTCGGCTACCTGCTCGACCCGAACATCCCCGAAGAGCGCGTGAAGGCCGAGGAGTTGAACCACGCGCTGGTGAGCCGCGCGCTGGCACTCGAAGGCACCTGCACGGGCGAGCACGGCGTGGGGCTGCACAAGATGGACTTCCTGGTGACCGAAGCCGGTGTGGGCGCGATCGACATGATGCGCACCATCAAGCGCGCGCTCGATCCGAAGAACATCATGAACCCGGGCAAGATCTTCAGCCTCTGATCCCTCGCGATCACGCATCAATGAAAAAGCCCGGCGGCTCGCAAGAGCGCCGGGCTTTTTCGTGGCCCGAAGGCCCGCGTTTTGTTCTTACCTGCGGCGACGTGCCGGTGCCGGCTCCGGCGGCACGTAGGTCTGCGAAGGCGCGGCGCCACCGTCGACGCCCAAGCGGCCACCGCCACCCAGGCCCTGGCCGCGCACGGTCTGTGCCTTGTAGTTGCGCAGCGAACGGACCATCTGGTTGAACGCGTCCATGAAGGCTGCGGCAATCACCTTGCCCTGCGCCGTGTTGGTGTAGCCGCCAAGGCCACCGGCGCCGCTGCGGCCGGCCAGGCCGCCGAAGGCGCCGAAGTCGGTCTTGGAGGCGCTGCCCTCGGCTGCCGCGACCTGCACGCCCGAGCGGTTGTCGATGAGCGTCAGCAAGGCGCTGGCTTCCTTGGTCTGCAGGCTGCCGCCGACGGCCGCGATGGCGCGGCCACGGCCGCCGCCCACGAGACCGCCGAGCGCGCCGCCGATGCCGCCGGCATCGCTGTTGCTGAACACGATCTCGGGCGACAGGCCGTAGTCGGACGCCACCATCTGGCCGCGGCCGAAGTTGCTGCCGCCGCGCATCTCGCCCGACTGCTGCAGCGCGCGTTCACGCGTCATCGCGTTCATGCCGGCCGCGCCACGCTCGACCACCACGAAGCAGTTCGATTGCTGCACCAGCAAACGCAACAGATTTGCAGTAGGCGGCAAGCGGTACTCGCCCGTGAGGATGGTGTACCAGCCAGCGTTGACGTTCTCGACCAGCGAGACGGTCCCGAGCGGCGATTCGCAGCGCTCGAGCTGGCTGCTCTCGCCCGAGGTGGCACCGCCGGCGGCGCTGCCCGTGGCCATGGTCTTGGCCGATTGGCTGCCCATCTGCATGTCGGTGGTGGCGCAGCCCGTGAGCAGCAGTGCGCCGACGGCGACTGCGGCGAGCGGGAACTTGGTGGCGAAGAACGGCATGGTCGACTCCCTCGTTTCGATGGTGGTGGTCTTGCAGGGCTGAAAGAAAAACCGCGATCGAGGATACGCGCAAAGGATTGCAGGAATCAATCAAACGAACGCAGGGGTCCGTCTTCGCAACACAGGTCGAACTAGGCCGTTCGGCGGATGCGTTCGATGAGTCCGTTGAGCGCTTCGATGGAGCCGAAGTGGATCGCCAGCTCGCCACTCTCGCCGCGCTTCGTGCGCTTCTTGATGCGCACCTCGACCTCGGCCGTGAGCAGGTCGGCCAGCTCTTCTTCCACGCGCTGCAGGTCGCGCGACTTCTCGCCGGCATTGCCGCGCCGCGAGGGCGTGAGCGTGAACTCGGCCGCGAGCTTCTTCACCAGCGCCTCGGCCTCGCGCACCGACATCTTCTTGGCGGCGATCTGGTTGGCGGCGGTGATCTGCGTGCCGCGATCGAGCGACAGCAGCGCGCGCGCATGGCCCATGTCGATGTCGCCGGCCATCAGCATCAGCTGCGCGGGCTCGGCCAGGTTCAGCAGGCGCAGCAGGTTGCTGGCGGCGCTGCGCGAACGGCCCACGGCCTGGGCCGCCATTTCGTGAGTGAGCCCAAACTCGGTCACCAGGCGTTGCAGGCCTTGGGCCTCTTCCAGCGGATTGAGGTCTTCGCGCTGGATGTTCTCGATGAGCGACATGGCCGCCGCGGCCTCGTTGGGCACGTCGCGCACCAGCACCGGCACGGTGTCCAGGCCGGCGAGCCGGGCGGCACGGAAGCGCCGCTCGCCCGCGATGATTTCGTACTCGGCGTTCTTGGCCGCGGCCGATTCGGCGTCGAGCCGGCGCACCAGGATCGGCTGCATGATGCCCTGCACCTTGATGCTCTCGGCCAGCTCGTAGAGCGCGCCCTCGTCCATGCGGGTGCGCGGCTGGTAGACGCCGGCCACCATCTGGTCGAGCTTCAGGGTGTTGGGGTTCTGCGGGGCGCCGCCCTCTTCCGTGGCGCGGTCGCCGCCATTGCCGAGCGGATCGGCGGAGGGTGCGGCCGTCGGGCCGAGCAGCGCTTCGAGGCCGCGGCCCAGGCCCTTGGGTTTCTTGGTCGCCATCAGTGCGTGTCTTTCGAGAGGTCGTTCAGGAGTTTCCGGCCTTCGGGCCAGTCGCCCAGGCCGGATTCGGCGTTCAGGTGGCCGCCGGTGCCGGCATCGATGAAGCGTGCGCCCCAGTCGCGGGCCAGCTGCTTCGAGCGCGAGGCTTCGCAGTACGGGTCGTCGT
This sequence comes from Variovorax boronicumulans NBRC 103145, assembly GCF_001591345.1. Taxonomy (GTDB): domain Bacteria; phylum Pseudomonadota; class Gammaproteobacteria; order Burkholderiales; family Burkholderiaceae_C; genus Variovorax; species Variovorax boronicumulans. The sequence goes on from NZ_BCUS01000027.1 coordinate 19,835, forward strand.
TGGCGGCGATGAGCACGGCCGGAAACGGCAGCGGCTGGCGCACGATGGGCGCCCAGCCGGGAATCAATTGGCGCAGGTCGTCGCGCTCCAGGTCGCCGGGCGCCACCAGCAGCGCGCCGCGCACCTTGTGCGTGTGGCGCGAGTGGGCCGCCCAGGCGGCGGTGAGGATGCAGCCGAGGCTGTGGGCAGCCAACACCACTTGGCCCGGCGCGGCCAGCACTTCTTCTTCGAGGCGGATCGACCAGTCGCCGCGCAGCGGGCGCATCCATTCGTGCTGGTCGACGCGGTGGTCGCCGTAGACCGACTCCCAGCGGGTCTGCCAATGGCCGGGGCCGCTGTTCTGCCATCCGGGCAGCAGCAGGATGCGGGGTTCACTCATGGCTGGTTGCTACGAACTTGATAGCGCCTGCCGCCCTTCGGGCGGGCGTCAGACGGGGTTTTGGTCGGTATCGGCGACGGAAGCGGAAGGCGCGGCGGCCAGCACATCGTCGGGAATCGGCAGGTCGGGCACCACGCGCGGCGGGGGCGTGACCGGCGGTGCCACCGCACCCGAGGCGAAGGCGCTCGCGGGCGGCATCTTGGCGACCAGCTCTTCGGCGAAGGCGATGAAGGCCTGGCTGCCGCGGGCGGACGGATCGAACACCACGCCCGGCAGGCCGTAGCTCGGTGCTTCGGCCAGGCGCACATTGCGCGGGATCACGGTGTCGAACACCTTGTCGCCGAAGTGGGACTTGAGCTGCTCGCTCACCTGCTGCTGCAGCGTGATGCGCGGATCGAACATCACGCGCAGCAGGCCGATGATCTGCAGGTTCTTGTTGAGGTTGGCGTGCACCTGCTTGATGGTGTTGACCAGGTCCGTGAGCCCTTCGAGCGCGAAGTACTCGCACTGCATCGGCACGATCACGCCGTGGGCCGCGCACAGACCGTTGAGCGTGAGCAGGCTCAGGCTCGGCGGGCAGTCGATCAGCACGAAGTCGTACTCGGCGCCGACCGCGGCCAGCGCGGTGCGCAGGCGTTTTTCGCGGCGGTCGAGCGCCACCATTTCGACTTCGGCACCGGCCAGTTCACGGTTGGCGCCCAGCACGTCGTAGCTGGCTTCGGCCTCCACGAGCTTGTCGGACTTCACCCGCGCCTCGGCCACCGAGGCCGATTCGAGCAGCACGTCGTACACCGTGAGCTCCAGCTGGCGCTTGTCGATGCCCGAACCCATGGTGGCGTTGCCCTGGGGGTCGAGGTCGATCATCAGCACCCGCTGGCCCACCTTGGCCAGGCCGGCGGCGAGATTGACGGTGGTGGTGGTCTTGCCGACGCCGCCCTTCTGGTTGGCGATGCAGAAAATCTTGGCCATGTGTCGTCAGTGCGGGTCGTCGGGGTCGGTCAGCGCGAGATCGCGAGCTTGATGCCGAAGGCAATCAGGAAGGTGCCGGCCAGCTTTTCGAGCGTGGCCGAGATGCGGGGATTGGCGCGGATGCGCTCGGCCAGGAAGTGCGTGAGCAGCGTCGAGGTCAGGCCGTACAGAAAGGTCAGCGCGGCGATGGTCACGGCCATGGCGCCGAAGGTGACGACGCCCTGGTGGCGCGCCGGATCGACGAACAGCGGGAAGAAGGCCATGTAGAACACGATCGCCTTGGGGTTCAGCAAGGTGATCGTCAGCGCCTGGCGCAGGAAATGGCTCGGGCGGATGTTCAGGATCGGTGCCGCGCCGGGCTTGGCCAGGAGCATCTTGAGGCCGAGCCACGCCAGGTAGGCGGCGCCCAGCCACTGCACCGCCTTGAAGGCCGCCGGGTAGGCGGCCAGCACGGCCGACACGCCCGCCACCGCCGCCCACATCAGGACCTGGTCTCCCAGGATCACGCCGAAGGTCGCTGCCAGGCCGCCACGAATGCCACCTTTGCTGGTCGAGGTGATCAGCGCCAGATTGCCCGGACCGGGAATCAGAAGGAACAGGACGATGGCGGCGACGAATGCGCCGTAGTCAGCGATGCCGAACATGGGATGTGCCTCGAAAAAGAGAGCCAGGGGGAGGCTTCGAGTCTAAGGCAGGCCAGCGCCGGGAAGATTGCTCCGGCACCGGCTTTTGCCGGCGCCGGCGCATCTTTTACGAAATCAGGCGGCCTCTTTGCGCGCCCAGACGATGCAGCGCTCGGCATCCAGGCCCGGCACCGTCAGTTGTTCCACGTGAAACACTGCGACGCCGGCCGGCAAAGCGGCCAGTTCGTCGGTCGGCACCTTGCCCTTCATGGCCAGCCAGACGCCGCCCGGTGCCAGCAGATGCACCGAGCCGTTGAAGAAATCGGGCAGCGACGCGAAGGCGCGCGAGCTGATCACCTCGTAGCTGCCGGCCAGCGATTCGACCCGCGCATGCAAGCCGCGCAGGTTCGGCAGCTCCAGTTCGGCCGCCACCTGCTGCACGAAGGCCGCCTTCTTGGCGACGGCGTCGAGGCAACTGACCTCGATGTCGGGCCGCATGATGGCGATCACCACGCCCGGCAGACCGCCGCCGGAGCCGACGTCGAGCAGCCTGCCCTTCCCTGCCCACTCGCGCTGCAGCGGTGCGACGGCCGCGAGGCTGTCGAGCAGGTGGTGCGTCATGACGCCGGCCGGGTCGCGCACGGCCGTCAGGTTGTAGACCTTGTTCCACTTGAGCATCAGCGTGCCGTAGGCCAGCAGCTGTTCGCCCTGCGTGTCGGACAGGGCCACGCCCAGGGCGGCTGCGCCTGCGCGCAGCGTGTCGAGGGGCGTCGCGCTCATGGTGCGGTGTGCGGCTCGGTGGCAGCAGCTTCGGTGGTTTCTGTGGTCGCGGCGGTATCGGCGGCGTCGCGGGCAAAGGCCTTGTGCCCGCCCTTGCGCAGGTGAATCATCAGCAGCGAGATCGCGGCGGGCGTCACGCCCGAGATGCGCGATGCCAGTCCCAGCGTTTCGGGCCGGTGCTTGTCCAGCTTCTGGCGCACTTCGAAACTCAGGGCCTTGACCTGGCCGTAGTCGAAGTCGGCCGGCAGCTTCAGGTTCTCGAAGTGGGCGGCGCGCTCCACTTCGTCGTGCTGGCGCTCGATGTAGCCGGAGTACTTGGCCGAGATCTCGATCTGCTCGATCTCGGAAGCGCTCAGCGCCGACGACGGGCCGTACTTGCCGCCGTCCAGCGACATCAGGGTTTCGTAGTTCACGTCGGGCCGGCGCAGCAGGTCGGCCAGGTTGTATTCGTGCTCGATGGCTTTGCCCAGCACCCGGGCCGACTCGGTCGCCGGCAGGTTGCGCGGGTTCACCCAGATCGACTTGAGCCGCTCTGTTTCACGTGAAACAGCGTCGCGCTTTCGGCTGAAAGCGTCCCAGCGTGCGTCGTCCACGAGGCCCAGCTTGCGCCCTGCTTCGGTCAGGCGCATGTCGGCGTTGTCCTCGCGCAGCTGCAGCCGGAACTCGGCGCGGCTGGTGAACATGCGGTACGGCTCGGTCACGCCCTTGGTGATCAGGTCGTCGACCAGCACGCCGAGGTAGGCCTCGTCGCGGCGCGGCAGCCAGGCGTCTTCACCGCGGCATTGCAGCGCGGCGTTGATGCCGGCGAACAGGCCTTGGGCCGCCGCCTCTTCGTAGCCGGTGGTGCCGTTGATCTGGCCGGCAAAGAACAGGCCGCGGATCGCACGCGTCTCGAAGCTGCTCTTGAGCTCGCGCGGATCGAAGTAGTCGTACTCGATGGCGTAGCCCGGACGCAGGATGTGGGCGTTTTCCAGGCCCGGCATCGAGCGCACCAGCTGGTACTGGATGTCGAATGGCAGACTGGTCGAGATCCCGTTCGGGTAGTACTCGTTGGTCGTCAGGCCTTCGGGCTCGAGAAAGATCTGGTGGCTGTCCTTGTCGGCGAAGCGGTTGATCTTGTCTTCGACGCTCGGGCAGTAGCGCGGACCGACACCGTCGATCTTGCCGGTGAACATCGGGCTGCGGTCGAAGCCCGAGCGGATGATGTCGTGCGTGCGCTGGTTGGTGTGCGTCACCCAGCACGGCATCTGCTGCGGGTGCATCTCGACCTTGCCCATGAAGCTGAACACCGGCATCGGCCCTGCCCCGCCGGGCATGCCGTCGCCGGGTTGTTCGGTGCACTTCGAGAAGTCGATGCTGCGGCCGTCCAGGCGCGGCGGCGTGCCGGTCTTGAGGCGACCCTGCGGCAGCTTGAGTTCCTTCAGGCGCGCCGACAGGCTGATTGCCGGCGGATCGCCTGCGCGGCCGGCCTGGTAGTTGTCGAGGCCGACGTGGATGCGGCCGTCGAGGAACGTGCCCGCGGTCAGCACCACGGTGCGTGCGCGGAAAGAAATGCCCACCTGCGTGACGGCGCCGACCACGCGATCGCCTTCGATCATCAGGTCGTCGACGGCTTGCTGGAACAGGCTGAGGTTCGGCTGGTTTTCCAGGCGGTGGCGGATCGCGGCCTTGTACAGCACGCGGTCGGCCTGCGCCCGCGTGGCGCGCACGGCCGGGCCCTTGCTCGAATTGAGGATGCGGAACTGGATGCCCGCCTCGTCCGTGGCAATGGCCATCGCGCCGCCGAGCGCGTCGACCTCCTTCACGAGGTGGCCCTTGCCGATACCGCCGATCGACGGGTTGCAGCTCATCTGCCCCAGCGTCTCGATGTTGTGGGAGAGCAGCAGCGTCTTGGCGCCCATGCGTGCGGAAGCGAGCGCGGCTTCGGTGCCGGCATGGCCACCGCCGACGACGATCACATCGAATTCTTCGGGGTACAGCATTGGAAAAAGGGGGCGCACCACAGACGCGTGCGCGGCGCAAAAAAGGGCACTAATTTTAAGCGGCGATGCCCTGCCGCAACCCCTGTGTGGACAAGCTAGGGAGCCGCGCCAAAATCGGCCCGGAGCCTTATCGATATTGCGCTGGATGCTATATATTTAATAGCAAACAACCCGCATCAGGCGGTCGCCTGGGAGGGTCAGAGCACCGGTTCGGGCTTCTCGATGCCTCGCAGCTCGCCGCTGGGCGCCGGCGTGCGCGGCGCAATGGCCCGCTCGTCCTGCAGCTCGCGCACGGCGAGCTTCTTGTCGGTCATGCGCACCGCCCCGAAGATCGTGGAGAACGCCACGTCCTTCGCGTCGCGCCCCGTGCCCACGCGCACCAGCCGGTCGACGGGCGCCATGCGGGTCGGATCGAACAGCACCCACTGCCCGCCCAGCCACACTTCGAACACGGCATGGAAATCCTGCGGCGGCTCGTCGAACCACACATAGCCCACCACCAGCCGCGCCGGAATGTTGAGCGCGCGGCAGAAGGTGATGCCCAGGTGCGCGAAGTCGCGGCACACGCCAGCGCGCTGCACGAACACTTCGCGCGCCGTGGTGGTCGAGTCGCTGCTGCCCGGCACGTAGACGATGCTGTCGTGGATCCAGTCGGCAATCGCCTGCACGCGGCCGATGCCCGGCGGCAGGTCGCCGAAGAGCTGCTGCGCGCAGCGCGCCAGCAAGTCCGACTCGCAGTAGCGCGTGGGCAGCAGGTCGCCCAGCACCGCGTCGGGCAGCTGGCTCACCGGCACCTCGGGCAAGGTGGCCGGCACATGCACCACCGGTCGCCGCACCGTCGCGCGGTAGGCGATGGTCAGTGGCCCGGGCGCCGCGTCGAAACGCACGAAACGGTTGCCGCTGTCGGCCTCGCAGCCCACCCGCAGCCGCGCGGGCGGCTCGATGGTCAGCGTCTCGGCCAGCACCGCCTGCGCACCCGTGCGCGCGGCCTCGATGTTCAGCCGCAGGTGCGCCGGGGCGTCCACCTCGTAGTCCAGGCGCAGGTCGACGTGCGACAGGTGCATGGCATGGGGCAAGGCGGTCAATCGAGCGCCTTCTTCACCGCACCCACGCCGAGTGCGGCCAGCACCACGAACAGCACCGCCAGCACGAGGAACAGGCCGAACAGCAGCTTGGCGATGCCCGCCGCGCCGGCCGCCACGCCGCCGAATCCCAGCAGACCCGCCACGAGCGAGATGACCGCAAAAATGATCGCGTACTTGAGCATGGTGAACCACTCCTTGGTTGCTTTGCGGCGGGCATGCGCCGCCGTGTCCGGACTGTAGGAAGGCCCACCGTGCCGCCCGATAGTCGGCGCGCGCGAGCCGCCGTAGGACAAAAACGCGATGCGACCAAACCCGCTAGCATCCCTTTCGGTCGCACAGATCTTTTCCTTCTATCCATTGGAGTTTTTTCGAATGAAGCTGTACTACTCGCCCGGCGCCTGCTCGCTCTCCCCCCACATCGCGCTGCACGAAGCGGGCATCGCCTTCGAGCCCGTGCTGGCCAGCACCAAGAGCCACAAGCTGCAGGACGGCACCGACTACTACGGCATCAACCCGCTGGGCTACGTGCCGATGCTCGAGCTCGACGACGGCACCCGCCTGCGCGAAGGCCCGGCCATCGTGCAATACATTGCCGACCTCGCCCCCACCAAGAACCTCGCGCCCGCCAACGGCACCATGCCGCGCTACCGCCTGCAGGAATGGCTGACCTTCATCGGCACCGAGATGCACAAGGGCTTCAGCCCGCTGTTCAACCCGGCCATGCCCGAGGAAGCCAAGTCCATCTCCAAGGACAAGCTCAAGGCCCGCTTCCAGTGGCTCGACGGCGAACTCTCCGCCAAGCAGTACCTGATGGGCGAGCATTTCAGCGTGGCCGACGGCTACCTGTTCACCGTGACCAACTGGACCAAGCCCACCGGCGTGGACATCTCGGACTTCCCCAACGTGCTGGCCTGGCACGCCCGCGTCGCCGCCCGCCCCGCCGTTCAGGAAGCGATGAAGGCCGAAGGCCTGCTGAAGTAAGCAAAAGCACGCAGAACGCGACGCCAGCGACGATCCGGGCCACCCAAGGGAAAACCCGAATCACCGCAGCCACAAGCCGCATGCCGCGGCTTTTTTTTCGGGCGACGCTACGGCATCCGTCACCAGGAAGCCGAGCCGCCCATGTCCGAATCCCCTCCCCCTCCTTCTTCCCCGTCCCCCGTCGAGCTGCGCGAAGAGATGCGCGGGCCCGTCATGTGGCTCACCATCGATCGCCAGGAACGCCGCAACGCCATCAACGCAGCCGTGCTCGAGGGCCTGTCCGATGCGCTGGCCCGCGCCAACCGCGACACCGCCGTGCGCGCCGTGGTCCTCACGGGCGCCGGCACGCGCGCCTTCTGCGCCGGCGCCGACCTGCAAAGCGGCACCTCCTTCAAGTTCGACTACGCCGCGCCCTACCAGGGCATGGCCAACCTCTTTCGCCAGGCGCGGCAATCGACCGTGCCGCTGATCGCGCGCGTCAACGGCGCCTGCATGGCGGGCGGCATGGGCCTCATGGCGATGTGCGACCTGGCCGTGGCCAGCCGCCAGGCCGTGTTCGGCCTGCCCGAGGTGAAGGTCGGCGTGTTTCCCGCGCAGGTGCTCAGCGTGCTCGGCGGCCTGCTGCCGCGCCGCGTGCTGGCCGAGATGTGCATCACCGGCGAGCCGATCGACGCCGCGCAGGCGCTCGAGCTGAAGCTCATCAACCGCGTGAGCGACGACGTCGACGACAGCGTCGACTGGCTGCTGGGTCGCTTGCTCGACAAGTCGCCCGCCGCCATCCGCCGCGGCCTGTACACGATGAAGAAGATCGAGGCCATGGCCTTCGAGGAATCGATGGCCTTCACCGAAAGCCAGATCGGCCTGTTCGCGCTCACCGAAGACGCGGCCGAAGGCCAGCTCGCCTTCCGCGAGAAGCGCAAACCGCAATGGAGTGGCCGATGAACAGCAGCAACCACAACAACAATCGCGTCGTCCGCATCGGCGGCGCCTCCGGCTTCTGGGGCGACAGCAGCGTGGGCGCGCCGCAGCTCGTGGCCAGCGGGCAGATCGACTACCTCGTGTTCGACTACCTCGCAGAGCTCACCATGTCGATCCTCGCGGGCGCACGGCTCAAGAAGCCCGAGCTGGGCTACGCGACCGACTTCGTGGCGGTCGCGATGAAGGCCGTGCTGAAAGACGTCGTGAAACAAGGCATCCGCGTCGTGAGCAACGCGGGCGGCGTCAACCCGCAAGGCTGCGCCGATGCGCTCGCGGCACTGGCCGCCGAGCAAGGCATCACGCTGAAGATCGCCGTGGTCAGCGGCGACGACGTGTCGCCGCTGCTGCCCGAGCTGCGCGCCTCGCAACCGCCCGTGCGCGAACTGCAGAGCGGCGCGCCGCTGCCCGAGCGCGTGCTCAGCGCCAACGCCTACCTCGGCGCGCGCCCGGTCCAGGCCGCGCTCGACGCGGGCGCGCAGGTCGTCATCACCGGCCGCTGCGTCGACTCGGCCGTCACGCTCGGCGTGCTCATGCACGAATTCCAATGGCAGCCCGGCGACCACGACCTGCTTGCCGCGGGCAGCCTCGCGGGCCACATCATCGAGTGCGGCTGCCAGGCCACCGGCGGCCTGCACACCGACTGGGACACCGTTCCCGACTGGCCGAACATCGGCTATCCCATCGTCGAATGCAACGCCGACGGCAGCTTCGTCGTCACCAAGCCCGCGGGCACCGGCGGCAAGCTCACGCCCGCCGTGGTCGGCGAGCAGATGCTCTACGAAATCGGCGACCCCGCCGCCTACCTGCTGCCCGACGTGGTGGCCGACTTCACGCAGGTGCGCATCGAACAGGCGAGCGAACACCGCGTGCGCGTGCACGGCGCGCGCGGCCGCGCACCCACCGGCCGCTACAAGGTCTGCGCCACGTATGTCGACGGCTTCAAGACCGCGGCGCAGCTCACGATCGTCGGCTTCGACGCGGTGGCCAAGGCGCGGCGCACCGGCGAAGCGATCCTCGCGCGCACCGGCGCCCTCTTCGCGCAGCAGGGCCTCGGGCCCTACAGCGGCACGCAGCTCGAAGTGCTCGGCGCCGAGTCCTGCTACGGCCCGCATGCGCAGACGCAGGCGCAGCAGATCCGCGAGGCCGTGCTGCGGCTCGCCGTGACGCATCCGCGCAAGGACGCGCTGGAGCTGTTCGCGCGCGAGGTCGCGCCAGCCGGCACCTCGTGGGCGCCCGGCACCACGGGCGCGGGCGGCGGGCGCGCCTCGGTGTCGCCGTCGATCCGGCAGTACGCATTCCTGCTCGACAAGGCACGCGTGAGCCCGCAGGTGCGCGTCGATGGGCAGGCCGTCGATGTGCCCGCAACGCACGCCACCAGCGACGACCCGCCCGCTGTGCGCACCAACGATGAACTGCCCCTGGCCACGCCCGGCGACGACGCCATCGAGGTCCCACTGATCCGCCTCGCGTGGGCCCGCAGCGGCGACAAGGGCGACACCTCGAACATCGGCGTCATTGCGCGCCATCCCGAACTGCTGCCGCTGCTGCGCGCGCAACTCACCGAGGCGCGCGTGGCCGCATGGCTCGCGCACCTGGTGCAGGGCCGCGTCACGCGCCACGAGGTGCCCGGCATCCACGCCTTCAACTTCGTCTGCGAGCAGGCGCTGGGCGGCGGCGGCATGGCTTCGCTGCGCAACGACCCTCTCGGCAAGGGCATGGGACAGATCCTGCTGGCGCTGCCCGTGCGCGTGAGCCCGGCGCTGCTGGCGCGGCTGCTTCCTTAGCACCAATCGGGACAACCGTGCGACAGCAGGGTTGAGACGGGCGGCTTAGCCTTGCGCCTGTTTCAACTCTGCCCCCTCAATCCACGATGTCCACCCTTTTCGACCCCGTCCAGGCCGGCGACCTCCAGCTCGCCAACCGCATCGTGATGGCGCCGCTCACGCGCAACCGCTCGCCCAACGCGATCCCGCCCGACATCGCCGCCACCTACTACGCCCAGCGCGCCAGCGCCGGCCTGCTCATCACCGAAGCCACCGCCATCAGCCACCAGGGCCAGGGCTACGCCGACGTGCCCGGCCTCTACGGCACCGAGCAGCTCGACGCCTGGAAGCGCGTGACCGACGCCGTGCACGCCGAGGGCGGCAAGATCGTCGTGCAGCTGTGGCACGTGGGCCGCGTCTCGCACACCGAACTGCAACCCGGTGGCGGCAAGCCCGTCGCGCCCTCGGCCATCACCGCCAAGACCAAGACCGTGCTCATCAAGGACGGCGTGCCCACCTTCGTTGAAACGTCGGAGCCGCGCGCACTCGACGCGGCCGAACTGCCCGGCATCGTCCACGCCTATGCCGCGGCCGCACGCAACGCCGTCGAGACCGCGGGCTTCGACGGCGTGGAGCTGCACGGCGCCAACGGCTACCTGCTCGACCAGTTCCTGAAAGACGGCAGCAACAAGCGCACCGACGACTACGGCGGCGCCATCAAGAACCGCGCACGCCTGCTGCTCGAGTCCACGCGCGCCGTGGTCGACGCCGTCGGCGGCGGCAAGACCGGCATCCGCCTGTCGCCCGTCACGCCCGCCAACGACGTGCACGACAGCGACCCGCAGCCGCTGTTCACCTACGTCGTGCAGCAGCTCGCGCCGCTGAACCTGGCCTACATCCACATCATCGAAGGCGCCACCGGCGGCCCGCGCGAGATCGCCGACCGCCCCTTCGACTACGAAGCCCTCAAGGCCGCCTACCGCGCCGCCGGCGGCAAGGCCGCCTGGATGGTCAACAACGGCTACGACCGCCCCCTGGCCGAAGAAGCCGTGAAGGAAGGCGACGACCTCGTGGCCTTCGGCAAGCCCTTCATCTCGAACCCCGACCTGGTGCGCCGCCTGCGCGAGCACGCGCCGCTGAACGAGCTCGACAAAGCGACGATGTATGGGGGTGGGGTGAAGGGGTATACGGACTATCCGGCGTTGGGCTGAGTCGGCCCTTCGGCGTCAACTTCTTCGCGCTTGCTTCGCCCTTTTTGACGGGCAGCGCGTAAGGTGACGATTGTTCGCAGTGTGCGCCGCGCAGTCCCTGCAGACTGCGCCGACCTCTCCTCCTCTCAAGGAAGTCGTCGATGCCGCGCACGCTGTCTTTTTCTTCTGCTGCGATCCCTGTTGTTCTTGGTCAGGCTGCACTGGAGCCCGTGCGGCTGTCGGGGCATGAGGGGCTCAACAGCCTCTTTACCTACGAGCTGCTTCTCAAGACCCCGGATGCGCTGGCTCTGTCCGGCGTCTCTTCCGGCGCCGACTTCGACCTGGATGCCTTCATCGGCCAGGAGATCAGCTGCGAGATCGAGCTCGATGGCTCTTCCCCCCGCCAGATCAACGCCCTGATCACCGACGCAGCCCTGTGGGGCGAGGAAGGGCGCCACGCCCAGTACAAGCTCACCCTGCGTCCCTGGCTGCACCTGGCCACCCTGCGCACCGACTGCAGGATCTTCCAGAACCTCAGCGTCGTCCAGATCCTGGACGAACTTCTGGGCGGCTACGCCTTCCCCGTGGACAAGCGCCTGATCGAGCACTACCCCGTGCGCGACTACCAGACCCAGTTCAACGAGAGCGACTTCGCCTTCCTTGCCCGCCTGTGCCAGGAATGGGGCATCAGCTACCACTTCGAGCACTCGGACGGCAAGCACCGCCTGGTGCTCTCGGACGCCATGGGCGCCTATGGCGCTGGCGATACCCTGTACCAGGAGATCGAGTACCACGCCCCGGGCTGGAAGATCGATGCCGAGTACATCCACAGCTTCGTTCCCCAGCACCAGCTCACCAGCGGGAAGTACGCCACCCGGGACTACGACTACACCCGGCCCAGAGCTGATCTGAGTGTTTCTCGAAGCGACCCACGCCCGACCGGGCAGGCCGAGGGCGAGGTCTACCAGTGGCATGCCTCGGGAGCGGGGGGCAGTCACTACGCCCAGCCCAATGCGGGAACTGATGCAAGCACTGATCCTCACGGAGAAGGCCACTTGCTGTCCCTGCTGCGCATGCAGGCACTGCGCACCCACGGAGCCCGCGCCCAGGCCAGCGGCAACCTCAGAGGCATGGTGCCCGGGTGCACCTTCCAGCTGAAGAAGCACCCCAGGGAGTCGGCCAACGCCGAATACCTGATCCTGGACACCCGCCTCCTCATCGAAGACGTGGCCGAAGACAGCCAGAACCGCGAAGCCACTGCCGACCGCAAGCAGCAATGGCGCGTGCAGGTGGACTTCACGGCCCACCCGGTCACAGAGCCCCTGCGACCCGAGCCGACCCAGCCCAAGCCCGCCATGGTCGGCCCCCAGGTGGCGCTGGTGGTGGGCCCCGAGGGCCAGAACCTGTGGACGGACGAGCTGGGGCGCATCAAGGTGCAGTTCCCTTGGGACCGGCAGGGACAGAAGAACCAGCACAGCAGCTGCTGGGTGCGGGTGAACTCGCCCTGGGCGGGCAACCAGCTCGGGGGCATCCAGATCCCGCGCATCGGGCAGGAAGTCATCGTGAGCTTCATCGCGGGAGACGCGGACCTGCCCATCTGCATGGGAAGAGTCCACAACCAGGTGAACCTGCCGCCGTGGCAACTCCCTGGCCAGAGCGCATTGAGCGGGTTCAGGAGCCGGGAGCTGACCGAGAGTGGGGGCAACAGTGCGGCGGGAAGGTCGAACCATCTGATCCTGGATGACACGGCCGAGAAAATCCAGGTGCAGCTCAAGAGTGATCACCAGAGTTCCAGCCTGAGCCTGGGGGCGATCACGCGCATCGAGGACAACGCGGGCAGAAGGGACCCCAGGGGTGAGGGCTTCGAGTTGAGGACGGATGCTCATGGCGTGCTCAGGGCGCAGGACGGCATGCTCATCACCACTGAAGGCCGCCCCGATGCCGCTCGCCACGCCAAGGACATGGGCGAAACCATCCAGCGCCTGACGAGCGCACGCGACCAGATCGAAGGCTTGGCCGAAGCGGCCCGCACAGCCGAGGCCCAAGACGGCAACGACGACCAGTCCACCGTTGCCCAAGCCATCAAGCAGCAGAACGAAGACCTCCGGGGCCACGGCAGCCCATCGGCCGAAGGCTGCTTTCCCGAACTGGCCGCACCGCATCTCGTGCTCGCCAGCCCCGCAGGCATTGCAGCCACGGCGACCACTCATCTGCACGCGCATACCGGCACGCACATCCAGCTCACCAGCTCCGGTCACACCTCCTTGAGCGCCGCGCAACGCATCCTCGCCAGCGTGGCCAAGGGCATGCGCATCTTCACGCTCAAGAGCGGCATCAAGGCCTTTGCCTCGCAAGGCGACATCCGCATCGAGGCCCAAAGCGACGCCATCGAGGCCACCGCCTTGAAGGACATCGACATCGTGAGCACCGAAACACGGTCTACATCTCCGCCAAGAAGAAGGTCACGATCAACGGCGGCACCAGCTTCAGCGAATGGAGCGAAGGCGGCATCCGGCATGGCACGTTGGGCACGTGGATCGAACACGCGGCAATGCACGGAACGCCGGGACCCGACAAGAAGCCAGGACCCACGGCACAGAGCGTGTGCTGGGAATGCCTGGCACGTGCTGCACGTCAGGCCTCGCCTGTGGCTCCCCGGATCTGACAAGGCCGGTACCGATGGAAATTCAAGCGCACGAGCGTGAGGCGATCGAGCATGAGATCTCGCAGACCATCGCACAAGACATCGGTACTTTCGCCCGCCTCTCGCGCCAGAACGGTCAACGTTGTCACGCATTGGTGGACGCCGGCCGATGCGGAAGGGTCGAAGAAGACAGGCAGGAAGACGGATGGGTGGCGCGTCTGGTGGCGCGATACCCACTCGACGCAACCCCTTTGTTCCTTCACACGCCGGAAGCCGCTGCGGCCGGTGTCGGCCCTTGGCTGGTCGAACTGCCATCCATGCCCGATGCAGCGGACGCAGCGCCATGGCTGCACGACCTCGCACGTGGCGCAGGTGCTGCGCATGCCCTCAGTCTCGTGGCTTCGCCGTTGCGGTCGATCACGCTGGCCACACACCTTCGCACTTGGCTCGACGCCGTGATTCCCCCGGACCCTGGCCTCGATGACGACGAGGCCGTCGGCGCAGTACTCCGCTGGTTCGATCCGCGCATCGGCTTCGACATGGTGACCTGCTGGCCTGACGAAGTTCGGCAAGACTTCCTGAGCGCTTTCACCTGGGCAGGATGGAACGCCGAATTCCATCCGCAGGGTCTTCGGTGCAGCAAGCCACACACACCACAAGGTGCCGCACGCACCGAGCCCATGCGACTGAACAAGGACCTGCTGCTCGCCATGGCTCCACTCAACCGGGCCGATGCGCTCCTGGCCCATGTGCACGAGCGTTTCGGGTCGCAGGCATTCCAGCACATCGCCCCTGCCTTGCAGCGGTGGATCGCCCTCGATCAGCGGCAAGCCGTGCAGCGGCTCGGCCTGACCGATTTCGAGGACTGGATCACGTTGCTGCAGCAGTCGCTGAGCCTGCACCCCGAACTGTCGCGCCTGCCCGGCCTTGCAGAAGACCTCGCCGACGCGCGAAGTGCAGGGCGCACGCTCGCCCACGTGTTCGAAGCGCAGCCGGCCGAGTGGTGGCGACAACAACGGAATGCCGCCTCCCACACGTGGGCCCAGTGGGCTCATCGCTTTCTGGCGCCGTTGCATGCACGACGTGGTGCCTCCGATGCAGCCCACGTCTTTGCCACCCTGTTTCCAGCTGCGTCGCCCGCCACCAGACGCGGGCATCTCACCCACTCGCCCCGGATCGATCCGCCATGCCCTATCAACCCAAGCCCAGCGTCTGCGACTGCTCCGAAACGCCGGTGCTCGAAGAAGAAGCCATCATCCTGTTCCCCAGCCTGGGCACGCCGTTGCTGCTGGCCCCCGGCCAGGTCAAGGCCAGCATCTTCATCGCCGCGCCTTCGAGCATGCGTGGCAAGGCCAAGGCAGCCGTCCCCACCGGTGAGGCCGTCGAAATGTACAGGCTGGTCGACCAGCATCTGCGTGTGGTCGACCTCGCAAGCAAACAGGAGACTAAGCAAGCCGAAGGGTCGACACAAACTGGCACCCTCTTCGGAGACGGCACGACATGTGCTCTCGCCAAACCTTGCATCAAGGCCTGGCTCGTCGGCCCTTTCGGGCCTGGGGCACTCGTCAGCGATCGGCACGGCCGCCCCTTCGCCACGATCGCCCCCGCAGCGGCCCGGATCTACACCAAGGTGCAGGACGTCTACGAGATCGAGATCGATTTGTCGGCCCCGCCCTTCGCCGGTCTGCAGAAGCCCGGTGCCATGAAAAGCCTTGCCTGGATGACCCGGCTGAGCACCGCAGACAGGAAGCTCGAAGCCTTCAAGGGCGTCAAGTACGCCGAGGCTCAAGACCTTGCCATCACACGCTTCCTGCAACAGCAGGCCGCACGCGATCCCTGGCACTTCGACAAGCTCCACGAATTCGCCATGCCGCCACCCGATGTCCCGTTCAGCTGGAGCAAGCCCGGCCAGAAACCCGAGCTGGATACCCTCCTCAAGAGCTGGCACCCCGTCAAGCGCATGACCAAGCCGCGCCTCAAGCTGGGGCATCTCTCCGACGTTCACATCAACGTGCGTCAGAACGCCATGGGCCGCAGCGATGCCAAAGTGCTTGAAGAAGCCGACGCGGCTTGGAACCGGCCCGTCGGCAGCAAAGTCTGCAACAGCTTCGAGGCTCTCAAGAAGCTGTTCGAGACGATGGCCACGGGCAGCGACCAGGTCGATGCCGTGCTGCTCACGGGAGACTTGATCGACTACAACCGCAACTTCAATCCCATGGCAGAACCCGGCGGCCCGGGCAGGATTGGCGAGCAGTGGAAAGCCTTCAACCTGCTGGGCAATGTTTTCGACAAGGAAAAAGGCCGCCGCCTCTATCCGAGGGGCCTGGACGACATGATGGTCTTCAGCCTAGTGCGCGAGATGTACCGCAATCCCAAGTACCAGTTACCCATCATCATGACCAGCGGCAACCACGAGGCTTACCAGGTGCCCTACGGCATCAGCGCACGCGTGGAGGCTGGCGACCAGCACAACTGGGCGTTCATGCTCGGCGTACTCGAGACGACAACGCCCAACAGCCGCGACGCACGCAAGCGCATGGAAGAGAACGCCCAAAAGTCCTGGCTCGATGGCAACGTTCCGGCAGAGGCCCGACGGGCGCAACGAGCCCTTGCGCAGCCCGATGCCGTGGAGCGCCACCGCACCCAGTTCGAGGCCGCCAGCGCCTGGACGCGCGGCAAAGCCAATGAAGGCATGAGCCGCGACCACAACATGACCATCTACGAGGCCTGTCTCGCTTATGGTCCCACCTACGGCCACGCATTGACTGGCTACAACTTCGACGGCGGCCAGTTCGACTGGTTCTATGCGCTGTTCACGCCGCTTGCGGACGTGGTGTATGCCTACGGCGCGGAGAGCACTGACAAGCCGGGCGCCAAGGCTGGACAGGTGATTGCGGCGCTCGGCTGGGGGATCGACGAGAACTTCAAGAACCTGCTGGGCGTTGCCGATTGGGGCGTGGACCGCCAGGGGCCGGGAATACTCCCTCGCGCCACCGAGTCGTTCAGCCATGACCAGCTCAAGCTGCTGACGCAGGCTCGAAGCTACAAGGCTGCGAGCGAGGGCACGCTCACCGTCGCAACGCACTTCACCATCGTGAGCTTCGACGAACCCGAGCCCTACAGCAACGTGGCCAAGAAGAAGGACCGGGTCTTCTTTCACCCGCGCGACGGCGCCACCGGTGTCTGGGGCATGAAGGCTGCGCTGAACCACGTCAACGTGGGCACTTGCGAAAAAAACCAGGCCACCTACCTGGCCCAATACGTTCAGCCGATGGATCAGGCAAAGACCAGCCCCAGCCGCCCCAAGGTGGATTGGCACCTGTCGGGCCACAGCCATCGCTCGGGTGTCTACAAGCTCGGTTGGGACCCCCGTGGCATCTATGCGTCAGATGGCTGGCGCGTCGAGGTGCGAGAAGCCAAAGACCCGGGCATCCACAACACGCAAACAGTCAAACCGAACACCGTGACGGCGCTGATCGTCTCCAGTTGTGGCGGGCCCATCGGCTACCAAAACCTGGACGGCGAACTCAGCGCCTGGACCGGCCGGCCGCCCGCGGGGACCGCGCTCGATCCCACGACGGGCGAGATCCGGCAGGTGAAGACCGATCGGTGTCATGTCCTGGGCGAATTCCAGGGCAAGGGCTTCAATGAAAAGCCGCGGTTGGCGGTAGCACTCGACTACCTGCACGCCATGAGCGGCTTGCCCAAGAAAGGCAACATCCGCGTGCCATTGCGCTTCAAGCCTGGGTACTTCGGCAAGAGCGGCCAGCTGGAACTGGTCTTGAGCGAGCAAGTGCGCAAGCTGGGGTGTGTGACAGAAGTGAAGTTGTGGGTGTTCGAGAAGAACAACCCAAAGCGTCCCGACGGTTCGCGTGGCGAAACCAAGACCTGGCATCCCATCACGCCCAGCTTGAAAGGCACCACACTGAGCTTCAAGGATGAAGACACGGCAATGCTGTTGTCGATGATGAGTTCCAAGACTGTGAGTTCCAACGGTGCGTTGGCAATGGCGTGGAGTCCCCGATCAGTGGTCGAGAACTACCCCAATACCGAGTACGTGACGCTCCGTCAACGACTGGTTCAGGCCTTCTGTGAAGTGACGTTGAAAGAACCCAGCCTGACCGACGCGGGCGAAAACTGGGGCAAAGACGTGCTCCATGCAGACCCGTGGGTGTTTCCTCTGGACATCGCACTCATCGACGGCAATGTGAACATGGGCGGGTTCAGCCTGGACAAGTCGGACCCGGCGCGTCCGAAGAACGCGGTGTGGCACTTTGGACGACCGATGGGAGAACGTGGGGAAGTGCCGGACTGGGACTTTCTTTCGAATACCTTCTCAACCAAGGGTTACATCGAAGCCAAGGAAGCAATCACTGGCAAGAAGCCAGTATTGGTCGACAGGTAGCGCATGAATCGTCGTCTCCTCGTCAAATTGCTCGGCTCGGCCGCGAGCATCTCTCTACTTGGATGTGAAATGAACGGCAAGAAAAATGTTCGCAGCTTTGGCAAGACCTTCGCCTACTTGAACGATCCCCTGCTGAGGACAAGGGAGAGCGGCGATATCCCGCTCGTCGTCGAAGGCGCCGAATTCAGTGGTGCACACTTCGACGGCATCGATTGGAAAAAGATAGCGTTTCGAAACTGCGACTTCGTCGGTGCCTACGAAGTTAGGCCAGCATCGATTGAAGAAGCGGTTTTCGAGGGGTGTCGGTTCTCTGGAATCTTCAACCTGGGCACGTTGAAAAACGTTCGATTTGTCCGATGTCTGATCGCCGATACCAGTCATGTTGTAGGCGACGTTGGTAGCACTGGCGTGGTGTTCGATTCATGTGAAATGATGGGCAGCGATCCCGAACCGAATCATTGGGGAAGCTTTGGTGCCTACGGAGACGTCTCGTTTATTCGATGCAAGGCCAGACGAACCAATCTTTCAGGAGAAACGGAGCACTTGATGCGCGAGTGCGAGTTTGAAGACATTCACTGCGGCATCAGCAAAGACGGAGGAGGCTCTCTCGTCCTGATCGAGAACTGCAAGCTACGGGGTCGCTTTCGATTGGCTCCTGCGCTCATCCGATCTCTCACCATCCGCGACACCGTCATCGAAATGCTCGACTTGGCTGGCGCCACCATCAAGGACGAACTACTGATCGAGCGCGTGCGTGGCGGCAGCGTCGAGGCGATCATCAAGGGCGCTAAGCGCCTCGCAGTGCGAGATAGCCAATTCACTCCTCCCGCATCAGGCGAAAAGTTCGCTTTCAGCCTCGCCAGCAATGACGCCCAGGAGGTGCTGATCGAGAACACCTCCATCCTTGGCGGCAACATCCTCGTGGACATCGGCGGCGGCCCACATACCGAGTCCCTTTTTTTTCGTAAGAGCAAGTTCACCCGGCTTGACCTGCAGTACGCCCATGCGGCGCATCTGCTTCTGGAGGAATTCGAAGCGAACTCCGTGCGCTTGAACGATGCCCGCATCGGCAAGCTGGAACTGAGCTCGGCCGCCTTTGCCTTGACCCTGGACCTGTCCAACACCCAGGTCCATGAATTCAAGAAAACCGGTGGCACCGACCTGAAGAAGCTGAGCGGTCTCAAGCTCGACGGCTCCAACATCAAGCTGCCGCAATGAACCGCCCCCACGCCAAAAAAATAGGCATGTGCAAGCTCGACGGCTGCCACATCGAACCGACATGACTGGCTGCTTTGCAGATCCATTTTTCCTTCTTCTATGCGGCATCCCATGGCTTCTTCTTGGGTTGCTAGTGGGTGGCATCGTGCTCGGGTTCAAGATGGCACGAGACAAGGCAGGATTTGCGAGCTTCGCAGGCGCTCTGATCTTCATCATCTGCCTGCTTTGTGCCTCTTTTCTTCTTTGGGGCACCCTCCTGATCTTCAGCAAGGACCTGTCACTCGGCAGCAACTGGATGGGCACTCGATAGCCGGTGCTCTTGGCCGCACCCACGGCAGTGTCTCCCCGCCGTGAGCCGCAAAACGCCCAAATTGCCTTCGCAGCACGCCGCGCGTACCCTTGGTCATTTGCCGCACGCATCTTCACCATGACGCGCATTGCCGAACGCCTCCACGCCCTGGGCCTCGTCCTTCCTCCTGCCGTGACGCCACCTCCCGGCGTCATCCTCCCCTTCCAGTTCGTCCGCCTCATCGGCCGGCGCGCGATCGTCTCGGGCCACGGCCCGCTCACGGCCGACGGCCGCATCGCTGCACCGCTGGGCAAGCTCGGCGCAGAGCTGACCGTCGAGCAGGGCTACACCGCCGCGCGCCTCACCGGGCTCGCGATGCTCGGCAGCCTGCAGCGCGCGCTCGGCGACCTGGACCGCATCACCGCATGGACGCGCGTGTTCGGCATGGTCGCTTCGGCACCCGGCTTTCAGCAGCAGCCGACGGTCATCAACGGGTTTTCCGATCTGATCCTCGAGCTCTTCGGTCCCGAGGCCGGCGCGCATGCGCGCAGCGCCGTGGGCATGGCCGAGCTGCCTTTCGGCATCCCGGTGGAGATCGAGGGCGAGGTCGAGTTCGACGCGTGAGCGACAACGCTGCACCCTGGCATCTGCGCCGTGCCACCGCCGACGACGTGGCGGCTGTCACCGCATGCGCGGTCGAGGCCTTCCGCACCTACATCCCGCGCCTGGGCCTCACGCCGCGGCCGATGACGCGCGACTACGCGCAGGCCATCGCCCATCTGCAGGTGTGGGTGGCCGAGCGCAAGGGTTCGCAGATCGGTGCGGCGCTGTTGCTCGACGTGACTGACGAGGGCTTTCTCATCGACGTGATCGCGGTGCACCCCGACCACCAAGGCAGCGGCGCGGGTCGCGCCTTGCTCGAACTGGCCGAGCGCGAAGCGCTGCGCCAGGGCCACGCATCGATCTACCTGTTCACGAACGAGAAGATGACCGAGAACCTCGCGCTCTACCAGCGCATCGGCTATGTCGAGTTCCGGCGCGAATCGCTCGACGGGCGCACGCGCATCTATCTGCGCAAGCCACTGACAAGCGCGTGAATGGTCAGGCGTCGTCCCCGAAGGTCACGCTCACGCGCAGGCCATTGGGCTCCGCGGCGTCGAGACGCAACTCGGCCCCCAGCAGCTCGGCATAGCGCGCCACGATCGACAGCCCCAGCCCCGCGCCCTGCCCCAGCTTCTGGCCCGCGGGCCCTTGCGCCCAACGTTGCATGAGGTCGCGCTGCGCCTCGAGCGGAATGCCGGGCCCATCGTCGATCACGCTCAGCGTGCGGCCGGCGAGTTCGACGGTGATGGTGCGGCCGCCGTAGCGCAGCGCGTTGTCGATCAGGTTGTCGAGGATGCCCTCCACCAGCGCTTCGTTTGCAAGCACCGTCACGCCGTCGTCGAGGCCACGCGCGCCCAGGTCGACGCCGCGTGCATCGGCGCGTGCGAGGTGGCGCAGCACGGTCTGCTCGGCCAGCATGTCGAGCGACACGGGCGTGCGCTGCAGGTCGGTGCGCGCCTCGTCGGCCAATGCCAGCGCGAGCAGCTGGTCGATGAGGTGGCTCGCGCGCGCCTGCCGTTCGGACACGCGCGTGAGCTGTTCGCGCCACACTTCGGTGTCGTGCTGCGCGAGCCCGTACTCGGCCAGCGCGCGAATGCCTGCGAGGGGCGTGCGCAGTTCGTGCGCCACGTTGCCCACGAACTCGCGCTGCGCGCGCACGCTGTGGCGCAGCCGGTCGAACAGCGCGTTGACGGCATCGCCCAGGCGCTGCAGTTCTTTCGAGGTCTGCGCCACGGTCACCGGCGAGAGGTCGCGCACGTCGCGGGTGTCGAGCGCACGCTGCAACTCGCCGAGCGGACGCAGGTCACGTCGGATGCCGTGCCAGAGCCACACGGCCAGCAGCACGAGCAGCAGCACCTGCGGCGCCATGGCATAGAACAGCAGCCGCTGCACCAGTGCGGCGCGGCTCAACGTGGTCTGCGCCACGATCACGCGGTAGGGCATGTGCAGGCCGGGCTCGGCGTCGTGATCGAGCACCACGGCGCGCAGCACGTTCCCGTCGTAATCGATATCGGAAAAACGGTAGCGCGAACCTTCGTCGGGCAGCGGTGCCTTCAGGTCGACCCTGCCCGAGATCGGCGTGCCGTCGAGCCGCTGCACCGAGAAGTAGACCTTGTCGGTCTGGTCGAACAGCACGGTCGCCACTTCGCGCGGCGTCAGCAGCAGCTCGATGCCGCGTTCGCCGGCCTGCACGTTGGCCGACAGCGCATAGGCGTCGTCGAGCATGCCGCGGTCGAAGGCCTGCTCGGAGAAGTAGTTGGCGATGACCAGCGCGATCACCGCACCGGCCATCCAGGTCAGCGCCAGCGGCACCAGCACGTTGCGCAGCACGCGCCGCGTGAGCGAAGGTGCAGTGCGCGTGACCGGTGGGGTGGCCTCGCTCACGGGCGGCCTCACACCTCGGCTTCGAGCAGGTAGCCGATGCCGCGCAGCGTGCGGATGCCCGCGCCCGAGCCGAGCAGCTTCTTGCGCAGGCGCGAGATGAAGGCCTCGAGCGCGTTGTCGCCCAGCGATTCGTCAAAGCCCGAGAGCTTGTCCGACAGCGCCCGCTTGCTCACGGTGCGCCCCGGCGGGCTCATGAGTTCCCACAGCACCTCGAACTCGCGCGCCGGCAGATCAAGCGGTGCGTTCGCGACCGCGAAGCGCCGCGCCTTGCGGTCGAGCTTGAGCTGGCCGAGCACCACGATGTCTTCGGTGCCCTTGGCGCGCCGCACCAATGCACGCAGCCGTGCCTCCACCTCGGCGAGATCGAAGGGCTTGCCCAGGTAGTCGTCGGCGCCGGCGTCGAGCCCGGCGATGCGCTCTTCGGTGCGCCCGCGCGCCGTGAGCACGAGCACCGGCGTGCGGTCGCCGCGCGCACGCGCCTGTCGCAAGGCCGTGAGGCCGCTCGCCAGGCCGCTGGTGGGGCTGGCGGTGGCGGGCAGGTTGAGGTCGAGCAGCACGGCATCGAAGGGCTGCACGCGCCACAGGTGGTCGGCGTCCTCGACGTTGGTCGACACGTCGACCCGATGGCCCGCGTCGGCGAGGCTGCGCAGCATCACGTCGCGCAGCACGGTGTCATCTTCCACAAGCAGGATTCGCATGGTGAGTGAATGAGTGGTGGGTGATTTGTGGGTCTGCCCTGGCGATGGACGCGTCAGCGGCCGGTCAGTCGCTCACCGCGATAAACGCGACATGAGCATACGACACACCTTCCGATGAGTGCACGCGATCCCTCCGATCCCTTGAGCCTGGTGTCCCCCGCCGTGCAGCGCACCGCGGTGGTTCTGCTGCATGGTTTATGCAGCACGCCTGACGAGCTGCTGACCGTGCAATCGACCCTGCAGCGCCACGGGTATGCGGTGCAGCCGCTCTGCATCTCCGGCTACTCGTTCGACGCCGCCGCGCCGCTGCAGCAGGCCGTGCCCTTCGAGCGCTGGCTCGACACCCTCGAGGCGCACGTGAAGGCGCTGCGGCGCACGCACGACCGCGTGATGCTGGTCGGCATCTCGGCCGGCGCCTCGCTGGCCCTGGGCGGCGCCATCCGCTGCGGCCGCGAGGTGGACGCGCTGGTGCTCATGTCGACCACGCTGCGCTTCGACGGCTGGGCCGTGCCGCGCACGCGCTTCCTGCTGCCGCTGGCTTTCTACACGCCACTGGGCCGCTTCTGGCAGTACCGCGAGCGCCCGCCCTACGGCGTGAAGAATGAGCGCGTGCGCACCTGGATCGAGCGCGAGCTGCGCCATCGCCAGGTCTCGCGTGCCGGCAGCGCGGTGATCGGCGTGGGCCACCTGCGCGAGCACGACCGGCTGATCCGCCACGTGCGGCGACGCCTGAACGACGTGCAGTGCGAGCAGGTGCTGGCGCTGCATGCGCGCGAGGACGAGGTGGCCAGCCTGTCCAACCTCGACCTGCTGGTGCGCGGGCTGCGCTGCGCCTCGCTGCGCACCGTGGTCCTGAACAACAGCTACCACATGATCAGCATCGACAACGACCGCCAGCAGGTCGTGCGCGAGACCCTCGCCTTCGCCGAGACCGTGGCCCACGGCCCGGTGCCCGAACCCGTGTTCCGCGTCCGCGGACTTGTTCTCCACGCCTGACCCCAGGCCAGACCGAAAGGAACCCGCCCATGTCGTCCTCTCCCACCTTCAACAGCATCGCCACCATCCTCGAGACCGACTTCCGCGTCGCGCGCGCAAACATCTCGCCGGCCACCGCGCTGTCGGACCTCGGTCTCGATTCGCTCGCGCTCATGGAGTTCGTCTTCGCGGTGGAAGACGCCTTCCACCTGCGCATTCCCGAAGACCGGCTCGACCCGCGCGAGGCCGGCATCACGCTGCAGCGGCTGTGCGAGGTGATCGATGCCGAGGGCGAAGCCGCCGCCGCACGCGCCGAACCCATGGCAGCGGCCGCATGAGCAGCGGCGCCGCCCATGCCGTGCTGGCGGCCACCGCCACGGCCCACACCGCCGCCGCACCCGTGCACGTGAGCGGGCTCGGGTTCATCACGCCGCTCGGACGCAGCATCGAGGCCTTCGACGACGCGCTGTTCGCCGGCCGCTCCGCGGTGCGCGCGCAGGCCCTCGAGATCCCCGGCATGGACCCGATGGCGATCGCCGCCGCCACCTGCGACTTCGACGCCAGCAGCGTGCGCAGCGCCTCGCGCCTGCCGCTCGACCGTGGCACCGCGATGGCCCTGGCCGCAGCACAAGACGCCGCGGTCGATGCCGGTCTGGACCTCGACGCCATCGACCGCGACCGCCTCGGCGTCTTCTGGGGCAGCGGCCTGGCCGGCGCCGGCACTTTCGACGCCACCACGCGCGCGCTCTACGGCGAACAGCGCCGCATGCGCCCCACCACCGTGCTCACCGTGATGCCCAACGCCGCGGTCGCCGAACTGGCGCTGCACTTCGGCGCGCGCGGCGCGGCGCTGGCCTATGCCTGCGCCTGTGCTTCGTCCGCAGTGGCCATCGGCGAAGCCATGCGCGCCATCCGCGGCGGCTGGATCGACATCGCCATCGTCGGCGGCCACGACGCGATGCTCACGCCCGGCGTGATGGCCAGCTGGCACGCGATGCGCGTCATGGCCCCGCCGCCGGCCGATGCGCCCGCCACCGCCTGCCGTCCGTTCTCGGGCGACCGCGCGGGCTTTGCCATCGGCGAGGGCGCGGCGGCACTGGTGCTCGAATCGGAAGCCCATGCACGCGCCCGTGGCGCCGGCGCGCAGCCCTTCGTGCTCAGCGGCTACGCGAGCAACTGCGACGGCACGCACATCACGAATCCCGACCCGGCCGGCCAGGTGCGCGCGATGCGTGCCGCGCTGCGCGACGCCGGGCTCGTGCCTTCGGACATCGGCCACATCAACGCCCACGGCACGGCGACGAGCGCGGGCGATGCGGCCGAGGCCGCATCGATCGGCGAACTGTTCGGCGACGCCGCACCGGTCAGCGCGACCAAGGCGATCCACGGCCACGTGCTGGGCGGCGGCGGTGCCATCGAACTCGTGGCCGCACTGCGCGCACTGGCCCGCGAGACCTTGCCGCCCATCGCCCACCTGCACACGCCGGATGCTAGGTTCGGCAACGTCGACTTCGTGCGCGGCGCGGCACGCGAGGCGCGGGGGCTGCGCCATGTGCTGTCGAATTCCTTCGCCTTCGGCGGCACCAACGCGGTGATCGTTGCGAGCCGGCGCGTCTCGGAGGGCTGAGCTTCGGGGGAGGACAAAAGCGGTGCGGTCGTCGGCACCGCCTTGCTATGCTCGGCCGCATCCTGCCCTGCAGACCTCACGGAAGAAGCGCGACATGCCCCTGCACCGCCCTGCCGCCCCCTCGGACTTCGACGCCGTCTTCGATCTCTACATGCATGAGCGGGTCGTGCCCTACCTGGGCTACGACCCGATGCCACGCGATAACTTTCGCCCGATCTTCCAGGGCTTGCTCGACAGCGGTGGCTTCTTCATCTTCGAAGTCGATGGCCGGCTCGCCGGCTTCTACCGCGTCACGCGCTACCCAGGCCGTGCACAGCATGTGGCGAGCCTGGGCACGCTCGCGGTCGATCCCACATTGCATGGCCGTGGCATCGCGCAGACCATGGTGACCGACGTGCTCGCGCGGCTGAAGGCCGAAGGCGTTCGCCGCGTCGAGCTGATGGCCGAGAGCGACAACGCCACGGCCCTGCGTTTCTATGCCCGGCTGGGCTTCGTGCAGGAAGGCACGCTGCGCCAGTTCTACCGCCGGGCCGGTGAGGCGGACTTCATCGACGAGCACCTGATGGCGCTGCTGTTCGACTGATCCGCTGTCGGATCAATGTTGTTGGTGCTTCGGCTTCCAGCGCCGCAGCAACAGCGCATTCGCCATCACGCTCACGCTCGACAGCGCCATCGCCGCGCCGGCCACCACCGGGCTCAGCAAGCCGAAGGCCGCGAGCGGGATGCCGGCCACGTTGTAGGCAAAGGCCCAGAACAGGTTCTGCCGGATCTTCGCCACCGTGCGGCCCGAGAGCTCGAGCGCTTCGGCCACGAGCGCGAGGTCGCCGCGCATCAGCGTGATGCCGGCCGCTTCCATCGCCACGTCGGTGCCGCCGCCCGACGGCGCCATCGCGATGCCCACGTCGGCCGCGGCCAGTGCGGGCGCGTCGTTGGCACCGTCGCCAACCATCGCGACCACGTGGCCGTTCTTGCGCAATGCACTCACCTGCTCGGCCTTGTCGGCCGGCAGCACGTCGGCGCGCACGTCCTCGGCCGGAATGCCCAGGCGCGCGGCCATCGCCTGCGCCGCGCGCAGGTTGTCGCCCGAGATCATCACCACGCGCAGGCCGCGCCCGCGCAAGGTGCGGATCGCTTCGGCGGCCTGCGGCTTCGGCTCGTCGGCGAAAGCCAGCAGCGCTTGCACATGCGCGGAACCCGCATCATCGAAGCGCAGCAGCGCAGACACCGTGGCGCCCTGCGACTGCAGGCGTTCGATGTAGGCTTCGGCCGGCATCGCGTCGAGTTCGCGGCACCAGCGCAGGCTGGCGATGGCCCAGGTCGTGCCGTTGACTTCACCGCGCACGCCGCGCCCCGGCATCGCCTGCATCGCACCGAGCGGCGGCGCCTGTACGCCGCGTTCGGCGGCGGCAGACAACACGGCGCGTGCGAGCGGATGTTCGCTGCCGCCTTGCAGGCTGGCGGCCGTGGCGAGCAGGTCGTTCTCCTTCGCCAGTGCACCGGCCGCGGGCAGCAGCGCCGTGAGCACCGGCCGGCCCACCGTCAGCGTGCCGGTCTTGTCGAAGGCCACGGTGTCGACGCGGTGTGCAATTTCCAAAGCCCGCGCGTCCTTGATGAGGATGCCGTGCTTCGCGGCCACACCCGTGCCCGCCATCACCGCCACCGGCGTCGCGAGGCCCAGCGCACAGGGACAGGCAATGACCAGCACCGCCACCGCATGGATCAGCGCGGTCTCGACGCCGGCTCCCGCGACCATCCAGCCCGCGAAGGTGACGAGCGCGATCACCAGCACCACCGGCACGAACACCGCCGCCACCTGGTCGACCATGCGCTGGATCGGCGCCTTCGCGGCCTGCGCGTCCTCGACCAGCCGGATGATGCGTGCCAGCACGCTCTCGGCGCCGACCGCGCGCACCTCGATCACCATGCGGCCGTCGCCGTTCACGGCGCCGCCGGTCAGCGCATCACCGGGGTTTTTGGCCACCGGCAGCGGTTCGCCCGTGAGCATCGATTCGTCGACTTCGGACTGCCCTTCGAGCACGCGCGCATCGGCCGGCACACGTTCGCCGGGGCGCACGGCGAGGCGGTCACCGACCATCACCTCGGCCAGCGGCACGTCGCTTTCCTTGCCGCGTGCGTTGATCAGGTGCGCCACTTCGGGCCGCAGCTGCTGCAGCGCGCGGATCGCCGAGGTGGCCTGGCGCTTGGCGCGCGCCTCGAGCCACTTGCCCAGCAGCACCAGCGTGATCACCACCGCCGAGGCTTCGAAGTACAGGTGCGGCACCATGCCGTGCTCCGCATGCTCGCCGGTGGCGGCGCGCCACCACAGCCACAGCGACAGGCCGAAGGCCGCGCTGGTGCCCAGCGCCACCAGCAGGTCCATGTTGCCGGTGCGGGCCTTGGCTGCATGCCAGCCCGCGCGGTAGAAGCGCGCGCCGAGCCAGAACTGCACCGGCGTCGCCAGCAGCAGCTGCACCCAGGGCGGCAGCATCCAGCTCTGGCCGACCAGGTCGCCGAGCATCGGCGCCATCAACGGAATCGACAGCGCCAGGCCGATGGCCACGGGCATGAAGCCGTGCCAGGGCGACAGCGCGGCGGCCTCGTCCTGCGCGGTGCTTTCGGCGCGCGGCTCGTAGCCGGCGGCGCGCACGGCGCGGCGCAGCAGCAGGGCCATGTCCTCGCCGCCGGTGGCCACGATGCGGGCCGACTCGGTGGCGAGGTTGACGCTCACGTTCTGCACGCCGGGCACGTTCTTGAGCGCGCGCTCCACGCGCATCACGCACGAGGCGCAGGTCATGCCGCCGACCGAGAGGTCCAGCGTGGCGGCGGCCGCGGAAGGTTGAGGCTGAATGTGTTCCATGGTCCCGAGGCTAAAGCCTGACACCATGGCAAGGTCAAGCGCGGTGGCTTCAAAGCCCTTGGCTGGACGTTGACATCGTGAGAGGGTTGAAACTGGCGTTGTCCCCGATTCGGGTGTTCAATCCTTCCACCCTTCATTCATTCCGACAAGGAGCAACGACGATGAGCCAGAAATTCCAGGTCTCCGGCATGAGCTGCAACCACTGCGTGGAGGCGGTGCAGGACGCGGTACAGACGGTCGACCCGCACGCGCAGGTCACGGTCGATCTCGAAACCGGTCATGTGGACGTGTTGAGCCAGCAGCCGCGCCAGGACATCGTGGTCGCGATCGAGAACGCCGGCTACACCGTTCAATGATGACGGCGACCTCCGCCCACGGCCGCCAGGTCGCCATCGGCGAGGCCGCGCGGCTGTCGGGTGTGTCGGCGCGCATGGTGCGCCACTACGAAGGCCTGGGCCTGCTGCCCGCGGTGGCGCGCACCGAGAGCGGCTACCGCCAGTACAACGACGCCGACATCCACACGCTGCGCTTCATCAAGCGCTCGCGCGACCTGGGGTTCTCGATGGAGGAAATCGCCGAACTGGTCGGCCTGTGGCACAACCGCCGCCGCGCCAGCTCGAGCGTCAAGCGCATCGCGCAAAAGCACCTGGGTGAACTGGAACAGCGCATCGCCGACATGCAGTCGATGCGCAGCACGCTGGCGCACCTCGTGCATTGCTGCCATGGCGATGCGCGGCCCGACTGCCCGATCCTCGACGATCTGAGTCAGGTTTGAGCCGCGAGGCTCAGGCGTTCTTGACCAGCGACAGCACCTGGCTCGTGTCGAGGGTGCGCGCGCGTTCCTGGATCGCCGGCAGGTACTGCGTCTGCAGGCCCTGCCCTTCCTTCACCACGCTGGAGAACGCGTCCTTCAGCATCTGCGTGGAGAGCGTGCGGCCGCCCGCGTAGTAGCGCTTGGCCACGTGGCCCAGCGCATAGGTCGACGCGAAGCTCATGCCCGAGCTCACGGCCTGCTTGCCGAGGCCGCCCAGCAAACCGCCGCCGACCTTGCCCAGCAGGCCGCCGAGCAGCTTGCGCCCGGCCTGCTCCAGGTACTGCGAGGTCAGGCCCACGCCCACGGTGGCCAGGAAATCCTTGATGTGGCCGGTGTCCAGCTGGTAGCCGTGCGCCTGTCCGATGCGGTAGACCAGCTTCATCTGCAGCGGAATGATCGCCATGGTCGACAGCGTCTCGGGCAGCAGCTCGAGCGCGCCATTGAGGATGGCGGCGTTGAGGATCGCGCGGTCGAGTTCGGTGCTGTCGGGCGCCTGCGGCGCCGCGGGGGTCGCCGCAGTTGCAGCCGTTACCGCCACAGCCGCCGGCACCGCGGCGGCAATGTCTTCCGCCCGCTGCGAGAACTGCGCCGCCGAGGCGTCCAGGCCGAGCGAACTGCGCACGTCCATCAGGAAGAGCCGCTCGGGCTCCGACTGCACGCCGTCGGCGTCGCACATGCACACCGCCATCTCGTACGCCAGCTGCCGCGACTCGGCGCTTTTCAGCTCGCCGGCCACCGAGGCCAGCGACACCCGCTTCATCAGCACGTCCTGGTAGATCGTCGGCAGGTTCACGCCGTCGGCCT
Source organism: Variovorax boronicumulans NBRC 103145 (assembly GCF_001591345.1). GTDB lineage: Bacteria > Pseudomonadota > Gammaproteobacteria > Burkholderiales > Burkholderiaceae_C > Variovorax > Variovorax boronicumulans. The sequence goes on from NZ_BCUS01000027.1 coordinate 49,383, forward strand.
GCGACAGGCCCTCGGCAATGCGCTTGATCTCGGCACGCTCGCGCTCGTGCTTTTCGCCATCGACGAAGGCCGCCAGCAGGCTCAAGGTGACGATCGCTTTTGTTTCAGAAGGTGTCATGTTCGAGTTTTTTCGTCATGTGAAGGAGCCGATTGGGTCCGCGCAGCGCCCGAAGGTTCCTCCACGCGTTCTCCCCACAAAACTGGGGCAACTCTGTGGATAACCCCGGCACTGCTCTGTAGGGGCGTTGCAAGTCATTGATTTTCAAGGGAAATCTACAACCTGCTCAATTAACAGGCAATGAATTTCTCGACCCGAAAACCGCCTTTCGCAGAATTCCCGAAGGCTGTCAAAGGACAACTCTGGGGAGAGTTTTTGCACAAGCCATCGGTTATCCACAGGGCCGGCGGGTTACCCCATGTTGTCCAAGTTGCGGGTACACCACGGAAGCGCGGGTGCGCACAGTGACGCGGGCATGACAAGTCGTTGTCACGTCAAGGAAAAAGCGACCTTTCCACAGACGGGTGCGACCCTTATCTACTACTACTAATTTGAATAAGAAGAATAAGAAGACAGGAAGAGGAAAAGCCGCGCCCGAAAAAAAAGCCGCGAAAGGCCGCGCCGGTCGCCGGCGCCTCGGGCGAAAAACCGGGCACGGGTGGTCCGTGGCCCTCGCTAACATCGCCGGATGAGCTTCAAACCCCGGATCCTGATTGCCGAAGACGAATCGGGCATCGCCGACACGCTCCAGTACGTTTTGAGCAGCGACGGTTTCCAGCCGATCTGGTGCGCCACGGCCGAAGAAGCCATCGCGCAGTTCGCGCAGGAGCGCCCCGCCCTCGCGATCCTGGACATCGGATTGCCCGACCTGAACGGCTTCGAGCTCTTCAAACGCCTCCAGGCGCTGAATCAGTCGATGGGCGGCCCGGAGGTACCGATGGTGTTTTTGACGGCCCGCAGCGACGAAATAGACCGCGTGGTGGGCCTCGAACTGGGTGCGGACGACTACATTGCCAAGCCGTTTTCACCCCGCGAGCTGGTCGCTCGCGTGCGGACCATCCTGCGGCGCAGCGCCAGAAACGGCCCAGGAAGCCCGCCAGCGGCCGCAGCGCCGATTCATGGGGTACCCCATCAAAACGCGCCGGCGCCGCCTTCAGCGGCGCCACAGACCCCCGCAACCCCCTTTGCGCTCGACAGCGAGCGCATGCAAATCCGTTACTACGGACGGCTGCTGGAACTCTCGCGTTACGAATACGGCCTGCTGAAACTCATGGTCCAGCGCCCGGGGCGCGTGTTCACGCGCGACGAACTGCTGCAACTCGTCTGGGACGACGCCAGCGACAGCTTCGACCGCACGGTCGACGCGCACATCAAGACGCTGCGTGCCAAGCTCAAGACCATCGCGCCGGAGGTGGAGCCGATCCGCACCTTGCGCGGCACCGGCTACGCGCTGCACGAAGATCTGCCTGCCAGCAGGGAATGACGCGCCGGACCCGGATCTTCATTGGCATCCTGCTGATCTACACGGCGGGCATCGCCTTCCTGCTGTACCGCGTCGTTTCCGACATCGACCCGCGCTACCGCGAGTCGGCCGAGGAATCGCTGGTCGAGACCTCGCAGCTCATGGCCAGCCTGGTCGAGCAGGACGTGATCGCCGGCGCCATCAACACCGCGCGGCTGGAGCCGCTGTTTCGCAGCGTCTACACGCGCGAGTTCTCGGCCCAGATCTACAACCTGCACAAGAGCCGGGTCGAGCTGCGCGTGTACGTCACCGACCGCACCGGCCGCGTGATGTTCGATTCGCTCGGCCGCCACCTGGGCAACGACTACTCGCAGTGGAGCGACGTGAAGCGCACGCTCGGCGGCCTGTACGGCGCGCGCACCTCGCGCGACGTCGACGGCGACCCGCGCACTTCCGTGATGTACGTCGGCGCACCGATCCGCTGGAACGACGAGATCGTCGGCGTCGTCAGCGTCGGCAAGCCGGTGCAGAGCTTCGGCCAGTTCGTCGAGGACGCGCGCGTGCGCACCATCTGGGTCGGCGTGGGTTCGGCGCTGGCGCTGCTGCTGCTCACCGTGATCGTCTCGGTGTGGCTGGTGCGGCCCTTCGGCCTGATCCGCGACTACTGGACCTGGGTGCGCGCGCAGCGCAGCCTGAGCCTGTCTCGCATGGCGCGGCGCGCGGTCGATGCCGTGCGCACCGGCTTCGGCGAAATGCGCGATGCGCTCACCGGGCGCAACTACGTGGCCGACTACGTGCAGACCTTCACGCACGAAGTGAAGAGCCCGCTCTCGGCCATCCGCGGCGCGGCCGAGCTCCTGCAGGAGCCGCAGATGCCGCACGACCAGCGCGAGCGTTTCCTGAAGAACATCGAACGCGAAACCCAGCGCATCCAGGAAATCGTCGACCGCATGATGGAGCTCACCGCGCTCGAGACGCGGCGCACGCTGGACCGCACCGAACCGGTGGCGCTGGGGCCGCTCATCGAAGACATTGCCGCCAGCGCGCAACCCGCTGCGTCGCGACGCAACATCCGCCTGATCGTGAATATTCGAGAGCCTGCGCGCGTCGAGGGCGATCCGTTTTTGCTGCGCCGCGCGATCAGCAATCTGCTCGACAACGCACTCGACTTTTCACCGCCCGACAGCGAGGTGCTGCTGACGCTGGAAACCACCTCGCGCCTGGCGCGCATCAACGTGCGCGACCACGGCCCGGGCATTCCGGACTACGCGCAGGAAAAAGTCTTCGAGAAGTTCTATTCGCTCGCCCGGCCGCACAGCCAGAAGAAGAGCACGGGACTGGGCCTGGCATTCGTGAAGGAAATCGCGACCCTGCACCGGGGCCGCATCGACCTGGGCAATGCGACGCGCGGCGGCGCCGTGGCGACGCTCACGCTGCCGCTGCTGTCAACGCACCACTGACCGAATCACTGACCGACCAGGGCGCGATACGCCTCGCGCGTCTCGGGGCTCACCGCGTCGAGCAGCTGCTCGTATGAGGTCTGGTGCCGCGCCAGCATGCGCGCCGACGCCACGGCCTTCGATTTGCAGAACCAGTGGCAGGTGTGCTGCATCAGGAACAGCTCGGCCGACATCGTGAAGGCCTTCGATTTCGGCGAGCGGCCGGCGGCATTTTTCGCCACGCCCGCGATGCCGCGCGCATGAATGCGCAGCGCTTCGCGCAGGTCGAAACTCGCGGACGGAAACAGCGTGGTGGCGAACGGCAAGGCCACGGGCAGGCGGCTCACGCGCGTGTCGGCTTCGGGTTCGCGCGCCAGTTCGGCGGCGAAGGTCTCGAACTGGCCCGCGAGCTTTTCCTCGGTGGCGTCGAGCAGGTGCCAGATCTGCTGGCGGCGCTCGGCGTCGTCTTCGCCGAGGCAGCGCAGGTAGCCCTGGGTCAGGCTCTCCATCAGCTTCTCGATCTGGTAGCGGCCCAGATGGCGACCGAGCAGCGCGATGCGCTGGCGCTGTTCCTTGGACTTGAGGATGTAGAAGCCGGCGGCGATCAGGGCCACCAGGGTGAGGATTTCCATGGATGCGAGAAAAGGGGAGAAAAGAGAAGAGACAAAAAAAGAAGCGGGGGCCGCGGCACCGAGTGTAGGCACCGCGCGTCCCCCGCGTCTTTGGGTGATCTCGCCGCTGGCTAGCGGAAGAAATCGAGGATGCGGTTGCGTTCTTCAGGCGGCGGCGGAGCCCCCACCGGCGCGCCCGTCAGCACTTCCACCGGCTGGATCGGCTGCTCGGCGCTTTCCAGGCCCAGGCTCGCCACGTTGTGGCCCGGCGTGAAGTCGTCGAAGTACCACTCGCCGTCGATGCTCACCACGCCGGGCGGTTCGGCCGGCAGGGTCACGGGCACGCCGCGCAGCGCCGACTGCATGTAGCCGATCCAGATCGGCAGGCTCAGGCTGCCGCCGGTCTCGCCGCGCACGCCGAGCTGGCGCGGCGTGTCGTAGCCGACCCAGGCGATGCCCACGCGCGTGGGCTGGAAGCCCGCGAACCAGGTGTCGAAGGAGTCATTGGTGGTGCCGGTCTTGCCGTACAGGTCGTCGCGCTTGAGCGCCTGGTAGGCCTTGAAGCCGGAGCCGCCCTTGACCACGCTCTGCAGCAGCGATTCCATGATGAAGGCGTTGCGCGCGGGAATGGCGCGGCGGCTTTCGTCGAGCACCGGGGGCTCGGTTTCCATCAGCACCTTGTCCTTGAGGTCGGTCACGCGCGTCACGAGGTACGGGTTCACGCGGTAGCCGCCGTTGGCGAACACCGAATAGCCCACCGCCATCTGCATCGGCGTGACCGAGCCGGCGCCCAGGCCCATCGGCAGGTTGGCCGGGTGCTTGTCCTTGTCGAAGCCGAACTTGGTGACCCAGTCTTGCGCGTAGGGCGCGCCGATCGACTGCAGCACGCGCAGCGTGACCAGGTTCTTCGACTTCATGAGCGCGTTGCGCAGCGGCATCGGGCCTTCGAAGCCGCCGTCGAAGTTCTTCGGGTCCCAGGGCTGGCCGCCGTTGGCGGCGGCATCGAACACCAGTGGCGCGTCGTTCACCACGGTGGCGGGCGTGAAGCCCTTTTCGAGCGCGGCCGAATAGATGAAGGGCTTGAAGCTCGAACCCGGCTGGCGCCAGGCCTGCGACACGTGGTTGAACTTGTTCTTGCCGAAGTCGAAACCGCCGACCAGCGCCGTGATGGCGCCGGTGCGCGGGTCCATGCCGATGAAGGCGCCCTCCACCTCGGGCAGCTGCGTGATCTCCCAGGTGTTCTTCGGCGTCTTCGCGACGCGGATCACGGCGCCGCGGCGGATCTTGATGTTGGGCGGCGCCTTCGCGGCCAGGCCGGACTGCGCGGGCTTGAGGCCCTCGCCCGAGATCTCGAAGGCTTCGCCGTTGGCGCGCACCGCGGTCACTTCTTTCGCGCTGGCTTCCAGCACCACGGCCGAGATCACGTCGCCGTTGTCGGGGTGCTCGGCCAGGGCTTCGTCGACCGCTTCGTCGATCTCCTTCTGGCCGCTGGCCGGCAGGTCGACGAACTTCTCGGGGCCGCGGTACACCTGACGGCGCTCGTAATCCATGATGCCCTTGCGCAGCGACTTGTACGCCGCCGCCTGGTCGGCCGCCACCAGCGAGGTGTAGACCTTCATGCCGCTGGTGTAGATGCTGTCGCCGTACTGCGCGTACATCATCTGGCGCACCGTCTCGGCCACGTACTCGGCGTGCAGCCGGTTCGGGTCGGCGGCGTCGCGCAGGTGCAGCTCTTCCTTCTTGGCTTCGGCCGCCTGTTCGGCGGTGATGAAGCCGGTCTCGTGCATGCGGTCGATCACGTAGAGCTGGCGCGCCCGCGCGCGGCGCGGGTTGGCCACCGGGTTGTTGGCGCCGGGCGCCTTCGGCAGGCCAGCCAGCATGGCGGCCTCGGCGATGGTCACCTGCTGCAGCGGCTTGCCGAAGTAGGCCTCGGAGGCGGCGGCGAAACCGTAGGCGCGGTTGCCCAGGTAGATCTGGTTCAAGTAGATCTCCAGGATCTGGTCCTTGCTCAGCTGCTGCTCGAGCCGGAAGGCCAGCACGATCTCCGAGGCCTTGCGGCTGAGCGTGCGCTCCGAGCTCAGGTAGACGTTGCGCGCCACCTGCATCGTGATGGTCGAGGCGCCCTGCTTGCGCCCGCCCTTGAAGCTGGCCACGGCCGCGCGCGCGAAGCCCTTGTAGTCCACGCCGCCGTGGTCGTAGAAGCGCGCGTCTTCCACGGCCAGCACGGCATCTTTCATGACCTTCGGAATGTTGGCGAAGGGCGTGAGGTTGCGGCGCTCCTCGCCGAACTCGCCGATCAGCGAACCCTCGGCCGTGTACACGCGCAGCGGCAGCTTGGGCCGGTAGTCGGCCAGCTCGGAAATGTCGGGCAGCTTCGGGTAGATGGCGACCACCCCCACGATGGCGGCGCCCAGCAGCGCGACGGCGCCGGCACCGGCCGCGATGGCGCTCCAGCCGGCGATGCGTTTCCACGGAAGCTGGCGCAGCGCACCGGCGGGTTGGGAAGGGCGAGGTTCTTGGGACATGGGATGGGGGCTAGCGAAGAGGTTGGAGCCGTGGCGCGCGCGGGCGTTCCGTCACCCGGGGATCGAGCGCGCCGCGCCGCACGCCTTCCAGCGCGCAGTGCATGGCATCGAAATACTTGTCGTGGTCGTAGGCGATGAGCAGCAGGTCCACCCCGGCGTCGAGTGCGCCCAGCGTGGCGTTGCAAAGACCTCGGTTGTAGGCCCCGCCCATCGTGAGGTCGTCGGTGACGAGCAGGCCCTGAAAGCCCCATTCGCCTCGAATCACCTGCCGCACGATTTTGCGTGAGAAAGAGACCGGCGCATCCGCGTCGAGTTCCCGAAGGATGACATGGCCGAGCATGATCGCGGCATCCGAATGTTTCGACACGTCTTGAAACGGCTTCCAGTCGTGCGCGGCCAGCCGGGCCACGGGCGTGCGCAGTTCGGCACCCATGTGGTGCGTGTCTTCGGTCACGCCCGCCAGGCCGGGAAAGTGCTTGAGCGTGCCGCGCACGCCAGCCGATTCGAGGCCTTGCTCGTAAGCGAGCGCCACCTGCGCGGTGACGTCGGGGTCGCTGGAAATGGCGCGTTCCTCGATGCGGGTGTGCAGGTCCCAGCGGCCCGGGGCGCGGCCTGGGCGCAGGTCAACCACGGGGCTGAAGTTCAGCGTGATGCCCAGTGCGGCAAGCGCCCCGCCCTGCTGCGCGCCGTAGGCGCGGGCACGTTGCAACAGTTCGTGTGCGGGCACGTCGGCGTCCAGCAGGCTGGCCAGCGCCGGCTGGCGGGGCACCATCGGCGACAGGCGCGAGACGCCCCCGCCCTCCTGGTCGGTCGCGACCACCAGCGGCGGCAGGCCGGCCGCGAGCCGCAGCGCCTGCAGGCTGGCGATTTCTGCGCGCAAGGTGTCGGCGCTGCGGCCCTTCACGTTGCGGCCGGTGACGAAGATGCCGCCGATCAGGCCCCGGCGGGCCAGCTCGCGCAGGTCGTTCGCGTCGTCATAGCCGACGATGAAGCGCGCGCCCAGTGCCTGCGCCACCGGGCCCGAGGCCGCATTCACTTCCAGCCGGTGCTGGCGCGAGGCCAGCTCGTGGCCCAGTGCCGCCAGCACCGCGCCCACCGTCAGGGCCAGCGCCACCACACGGCGCGCGCCGCGCGCGCTGCGCCAGGCGATCGCGGCGGCGGCGCACAGCGCGGCGAGCAGCAGCGGCAGCTCCTCCTCGCGCAGAAAGCGCAGGTGCGGGTCCTTCAGGTGCCAGGCCCAGGCGCACAGCACGGCCAGCAGCAGCCAGCCGAGCACGCCGGGGATGGCGCGCAGCAGCCTCATGCGTCCACCGCGGCCGCCGGGGTGGCCGGGGCGGGTTCGCTGCGGCGCGACAGTGCATACCAGTCGACCTTGCGCGTCACGAGCATCAGCGCGGCCAGCATGCCGAAAATCAGCAGCGCGCCCAGCAGCAGCGCATTGCTTTCCGAGGCCAGCAGGCCGTAGAGCGCGCCGTACAGCAGCGCCACGAAAGCAGCGAACGACAGGCCGCGGCGCCAGCCGTCGAGCACCGCGCTGAAGTACACGGCCAGCAGCGCCACACTGGCACCGGCCGCGCCCGCGTAGGCCATCCAGAAGGCGAACTTCTCCGACAGCGCGAGCAGCAGCAAGAAGAACAGCGCGATCGACAGGCCCACCAGCCCGTACTGCACCGGGTGCAGGCGCAGCTTGCGGAACAGCTCGAACATGAAGGCCGCCATCAGCACCAGGCCGATGAAGAGCGCGCCGTACTTGCCGGCCCGCGTGCTCATCGAATACACGTTGACGGGCTGCGCGAGCGACACGTCGAAGGTCTGCAGCGGACCCGAGGCATGGCGCGACATCGACGCCGAGGGCGCGGTGCGCACGACGGCCGCAGCGGCGTTCTGCGCGGCATCGCCTTCACCGCCCCACAGGCCGGCGCGCACCTGCTCGCGCGCCGTGGTCACGAGCGAGGACACGCGCCAGTGCGCGTCGAAGCCCCGCGGCGTCACCTCGCGCTGCGTGGCCAGGAAGCGACCGCCGAAGCTGGGGTGCGCCCACGGCGAACGCAGGTGCGCGGTGGTTTCCTCGGCGATCGGCACCATCGAGAGCGTGTCCTGGCCCACCAGCGAGAGCTTCATGTCGAAGGCCAGCGGCTTGCCCGTCTGCCAGGCCGCGAGCGCGGCGCCCGTGAGCGGCGCGTGGATGCCGTCGACGTACGTCGCGTTGTCGGGCAGGCCGGGCACGCGCTGGCGAAAGCGCAGCGCCTCGCCGTTGACGGTGAGCGCGGGCGAGCCGTCGAGGCCGCGCAGGTCGCTCACGTGGAAGGCGACGAACGGCGGGCGGAACTCGATCGACGAGCCGCTTTCGCTGTGCGGCACGGCCTGCGGGTCGAAGCCCGCGAAGCCGCCGCCGAGCGCGGCCGTGAGCGTGTAGAACGGAATGCGGAAGATGCCGCGGTAGCGCTCCTGCGGCGCCATGTCGCCCTCGATGTGCAGCTTGTCGGGGAACACGGCGTGCACCATCTCCTTGCTCTGCGGGGCCTGCCCGATCACCTTGCCCTGCGCGTTGCGCAGCGGCTCCATCCAGCGCTCCACGTACGGCACCAGCAGCAGCGGGCCGACCATGGCCTGCGGCCCGGCGTAAGACTCGGCGAGCTCGCGCGCGGCCTCCTGCTGGCTTTCGCCGCGGGCGCGGTTCAGGTCGTCGATGCGTGCCAGCGGAATGCACAGCACCAGCAGCAGGAAGAACAGGCCGGCCACCTTGACCAGCACCGAAGCCTGCAGGGCCTTCAACAGTTGAAGCATGGGTTTCTCCCCTCTTTTCCGGGTTTTTTCGTGATGAGGCGCCGATGCTCTCCGGCCGATCCGAAGGCCGTATGAAGCCGCCGCGCGGCGCACTTCACACAGACTTCACACAGCGGCGCCTCCGGTTGTGGCGACTTCAACGCGCCTTCCAACTGCCTTCTCGCACGCTCACGACAGTGAGGGCCGTGCAAGTTCGCACGCAGAAGGACACCCGCCATGGACATCCCCACCACCCCACGCCCCGGCCGTTGGCTCTGGCTCGCCACCGTGAGCCTGGCCACCGTGGGTTTCATTGCCATGGGCGCCCGCCCGGTCCACGCGCAGGAAGCGCCCGCCGGTCCGCGCCTGAAGACCGAGAGCCCGTATTTCTTCGTCAAGAGCGACGACCCCTCGGTCGACCGCCTGCCGCTGAAGGGCACTGAGGTCTCGGTCAAGATTTCGGGCGTGATCGCCGATGTCACGGTCACGCAGACCTACCGCAACGAAGGCCAGCGCGCCATCGAGGCGAAGTACGTGTTCCCCGGTTCCACCAAGGCGGCCGTGAGCGGCCTCAACGTGCGCCTGGCCGACCGCCTGATCACGGCGCAGATCCGCGAGAAGCAGCAGGCCAAGATCGAATACGACACCGCCAAGAAGGAAGGCAAGACCGCCGCGCTGCTCGAGCAGCACCTGCCCAACGTGTTCCAGATGAACGTCGCCAACATCCTGCCGGGCGACGACGTGAAGGTGGAGCTGCGCTACACCGAGCTGCTGGTGCCGCAGTCGGGCAACTACCAGTTCGTGTTCCCGACCGTGGTCGGGCCGCGCTACAACTCGCCGCAGTCGGAGAACGCCAAGGCCGCATGGCCGGCGCAGCCCACCCTGCGCGCCGGCGTGGCACCGAGCACCAGCTTCAAGCTCACGGCAAGCATCGACACGCCGATGGGCCTGAAGGAAATCCGCTCCGCCACGCACACCATCGACGTGAAGAAGCGCGACGAAGACCAGCACGCCGACATCACGCTGGGCGCCGACGGCCGCCCCGCCGACAACCGCGACTTCGTGCTCGACTACCGCCTGGCGGGTGAAAAGATCGAGTCGGGCCTCATGCTCTACAAGGGCCAGGGCGACAACGCAGAAAACTTCTTCCTCGCCATGGTCGAGCCGCCCAAGGCCGTGACCGCCAGCGCCATCTCGCCGCGCGACTACATCTTCGTGGTCGACATCTCGGGCTCGATGCACGGCTTTCCGCTGGACACCGCCAAGACCGTGCTCGAACGCCTGATCGGCGGCCTGCGCCCCAGCGACACCTTCAACGTGCTGCTGTTCTCGGGCAGCAACAAGATGCTGTCGCTGCAGTCGGTGCCGGCCACGCGCGCCAACATCGAGCAGGCGCTCGCCACCATCAAGAACTACAGCGGCAGCGGCAGCACCGAGCTGATCCCGGCGCTCAAGCGCGTGTACGCCGAGCCCAAGGCCGCGAACGTGTCGCGCACCGTGGTGGTGGTGACCGACGGCTACGTGACGGTCGAGCGCGAAGCCTTCGAGCTGGTGCGCAACAACCTGTCGAAGGCCAACGTGTTCGCCTTCGGCATCGGCTCGTCGGTGAACCGCAGCCTCATGGAAGGCATCGCACGCGCCGGCATGGGCGAGCCCTTCATCATCACCGACCCGGTGCAGGCACCCGAGCAGGCCGCGCGTTTTCGCCGCATGGTGGAGTCGCCCGTGCTGACGAACGTGAAGGCCACCTTCGGCGGCCTGGACGTGTACGACGTGGAGCCGCAGGCGCTGCCCGACGTGCTGGGCGAGCGCCCCGTGATCGTGTTCGGCAAGTGGCGCGGCGAGGCCAAGGGCCGCGTGATCATCGAAGGCCAGGCCGCCACCGGTCCGTACCGCGAGGAAGTGCGCATCACGCCGCAGACGCGCCAGGACACCGCCGCGCTGCGCACGCTGTGGGCGCGCCACCGCATCCAGAGCCTGAGCGACCAGGAAGCGCTCGAAGGCAGCGCCGCCTTCAAGGACCGCATCACCGAGCTGGGCCTGAAGTACAGCCTGCTCACGCAGTACACCAGCTTCATCGCGGTGGACAAGGTGGTGCGCAACGTCGCGCCGCAGAACAGCGTGGACGTGAACCAGCCGCTGCCGATGCCGCAGGGCGTGAGCGACCTGGCGCTGGGCGCCGAGGTGCCGAGCACGCCGGAGCCGGAAACGCTGGGCGCGATCGCCATCGTGCTGTCGATGCTGGCCATGCTGCGCCGCCGCGCGCGCCGCAACGACCCGCGCCGTTTCACCGCCTGAACAGGACGCACGACCATGTCTCTGGCAACCCTGGCCCACCACCATCCGCGCGTCGTGGACTGGGCCATCCGCATCGACCGCACGCCAGCCTTCGGCTGGCTCGCGCTGCAGTGCGCCGCGCTCGCGCCCACCTGGGCCTGGATGGCGCGCCGCCTGCAGGACGGTTCCGACGATCCGCTGGGGCTCGTGGCGCTGGTCGCCTTGGCCGCGCTCGCCTGGCAGTGCCGGCGCGAGCTGCGCGCCTCGCCGCGCCTGGGGTGGCTGGCGCTGGCC
>NZ_BCUS01000028.1 GCF_001591345.1 Variovorax boronicumulans NBRC 103145
ACGGCGGACGCGCCCCACCAGCGTCGCCAGCCGCGCACGGGCTCCGCGCGCCCGATGACCAGCGTCGCGCAGTTCAGGCGCCGCGCCTGCTCGGACAGTTGCTCCGCCACATCGGCGCCGGTGAGCACGGCCGTGGCCGCGCCCAGTTCCTCGGCCAGCTTGAGCACGGCGAGGATGCGGTCGCGCTGTGCGGCATCGAGGCGCTGCAGCCGCGGCGTCTCGACGTACGCGGCATGCCAGCGCACATTGAGCTGCCCCGCGAGCCGCGCGGCGGTGCGCACGGTCTGCGCTGCGCCCTCGTGCGGGCCGACGCAGGCCAGGATCGCACCCGAGGTGTTCCAGGCCTGCAGCGCCGCGCCGCCCTGCCCGTTGCCGCCGGGGCCCGACTGCTCGACGCGCCAGCCGCGCACGTCGTCCTCGACATGCTCGGCGGTGCGGCGCAGGGCGATCTCGCGCAGCGCGATCAGGTTGCCCTTGCGGAAGAAGTTCTGCGCGGCGCGCTCGGCCTGCTGCGGCAGGTAGACCTTGCCGGCCGCGAGCCGCGCCGTGAGTTCGTCGGGCGTGACGTCGACCAGCACCACCTCGTCGGCCTCGTCGAGCACGGTGTCGGGCACGGTCTCGTGCACGCGCACGCCGGTGATGGCGCCGACGGTGCCGTTGAGGCTTTCCAGGTGCTGCACGTTGAGCGCAGACCACACCTCGATGCCGGCGGCCAGCAGCTCCTGCACGTCCTGCCAGCGCTTGGCATGGCGCGAGCCGGGTGCGTTGGTGTGGGCCAGTTCGTCGACCAGCAGCACGGCGGGCTTGCGCGCCAGCGCGGCGTCGAGGTGGAACTCGGCGAGCGTGCGGCCGCGGTAGGGCAGCTCGCGCAGCGGCAGCGTGTCGAGCCCCGCGAGCAGCGCGGCGGTCTCGCTGCGGCCGTGCGTTTCGACCACGCCGATGAGCACGTCGCGCCCGGCCTCGCGCTCGCGTCGGGCGGCGCTGAGCATGGCCCAGGTCTTGCCCACGCCGGCACTGGCACCGAAGTAGATGCGCAGCTTGCCGCGCAGCGCGCGCGCCTCGTCGCTGCGCAGTTGCGCGAGCAGGGCGTCGGGGTCGGGGCGGGTCTCGGGCATGAGGGAGTGCAGATTAGCGCATTGGTCCGTTCTTGCGCCGCCGTTCATGCCGGCGCGCGGTGCGCGACAGCACCCACCAGGCGAAGCCCAGCGGCACGAACAGCGCCGCCATGGCCAGCAGCGCGTGCAGCAGGTCAGTGACCATGGCGCAGGCCGCAGCGCGCAAGGTGATCGCGCCAGCTCATGAGCCGGCCGATCTCACCCGAGGGCACGCATTCGATGAGGCGGTGCAGCACCTCGGCATAGCGCGCGGTCGGAAAGCGGATCATCAGGCGCACGCAGGGCGCGTCACTTTCCTGCGAGCTGCAGGCATGCAGCAGCGGCTCGCAGCGCACCACGCCGGCCTCGGCGCAGGCCGCAATGCTGCGGCGCACGCGCAGCGCGTCGGCGCAGCAGACGGTGACGTCGAGCACGTGGAACTGCGTCGTGCGCGGCGCGATCGGACTTCGCACGACGGCGACAGGATGTTCACGGTAGGCGGCATAGGCCATGGTTGTTTTCTCCTCAACGCACCGTCGAAGAAGCATCGAGCGCCAGGTTCAGCGCCAGCACGTTGACGCGCGATTCGCCCAGCACGCCCCACAACGGCGACTGGGTGTTCTTCGCGATCAACGTGTTCACCTGGTCGGGCGCCATGCCGCGTTCGCGCGCCACGCGGGCGGCCTGGTAGTGCGCGGCGGCGGGGCTGATGTCGGGGTCGAGCCCGCTGGCCGACGCCGTGACGAGGTCCACCGGCGCCGGCGCGGTGTTGCCCGGGTCGGCCGCGCGCAGCGCTTCGACGCGTGCCTTCACCGCATCGGCCAGCGCGGGGTTCAGCGGGCCCTGGTTGGAACCGCCCGAGGCGCTCGCGTTGTAGGGCTGCGGCGCGGTGGCCGACGGGCGGCCCCAGAAGTGCTTCGGGTCGCTGAAGTTCTGGCCGATGAGCGCGGAGCCCACGGGCTTGCCGTCGCGCATCACCAGGCTGCCCGCCGCCTGCGCGGGGAACAGCGCCTGCGCGGCGCCGGTGACGGCCGCCGGGTAGAGCAGGCCGGTGAATGCGCTCAGCAATGCGAAGAGCACGAGCGCGGGGCGGACGATGCCGCCGTTGTTGTTTTTCATGATGAAGAACTCCTCAGACCAGATGGACTGCGACCAGCAGCCAGTCGATCAACTTGATGCCGATGAAGGGAACGAGCAAACCGCCCAGGCCGTAGATGGCGAGGTTGCGGCGCAGCAGCGCGGCGGCGCCCACCGGCCGGTAGCGCACGCCCTTGAGCGCGAGCGGAATCAGGAACACGATGACGAGCGCGTTGAAGATCACCGCCGACAAAATGGCCGACGACGGGCTGGCCAGGCGCATCACGTTGAGCGCACCGAGCTGCGGGTAGGTCGACACGAAGATCGCCGGAATGATCGCGAAGTACTTCGCCACGTCGTTCGCGATCGAGAAGGTGGTGAGCGAGCCGCGCGTCATGAGCAGCGCCTTGCCGGTTTCCACCACCTCGAGCAGCTTGGTCGGGTTGGAGTCGAGGTCGACCATGTTGCCGGCCTCCTTCGCGGCCTGCGTGCCGCTGCCCATGGCCACGGCCACGTCGGCCTGCGCGAGCGCGGGGGCGTCGTTGGTGCCGTCGCCGGTCATCGCGACCAGCCGGCCTTCGGCCTGGTACTTTCGGATCAGCGCGAGCTTGTCTTCGGGCGTGGCCTCGGCCAGGAAGTCGTCCACGCCGGCTTCGGCCGCAATAGCGGCGGCCGTGAGCTTGTTGTCGCCCGTGATCATCACGGTCTTGATGCCCATGCGGCGCAGCTCGGCGAAGCGGTCGCGAATGCCGGTCTTGACGATGTCCTTGAGCTCGACCACGCCGAGCACGCGGTTGCCTTCGGCCACGGCCAGCGGCGTGCTGCCGCGGCGTGCCGTTTCTTCGGCGGCGCGCAACATCTCGGCCGGCATGGTGCCGCCGAACGATTCGGCATGGCGGCGCACCGCATCGACCGCGCCCTTGCGCAGCACGATGGCATCGGTGTCCAGGCTGTTGGCTGCGGCCGGCAGGTCGACACCGCTCATGCGGGTCTGCGCGGTGAACGGCACATAGCGCAGCACGTCGACAGAGGCGGCTTCCAGGCCGTCGCGGCGCGCCAGCTCGACGATGCTGCGGCCCTCGGGCGTCTCGTCGGCCAGCGAGGCGAGCATCGCGGCGCGTGCGAGGCGGCCCTTGGGCACGCCGGGCGCGGGCAGGAAGGCGCTGGCCTGGCGGTTGCCGTGCGTGATGGTGCCGGTCTTGTCGAGCAGCAACACGTCGACGTCGCCGGCCGCTTCCACCGCGCGGCCCGAGGTGGCGATCACGTTGGCCTGCATCATGCGGCTCATGCCGGCCACGCCCACGGCCGAGAGCAGGCCGCCGATGGTGGTCGGGATCAGGCACACGAGCAGCGCGACCAGCGCGGTGAGCGACACCACGGTGCCCGCACCCGCGGCCTCGACGCTGAACACCGAGAACGGCAGCAGCGTGACGGTGACCATGAGGAACACGATGGTGAGCGCGACCAGCAGGATGGTCAGCGCGATCTCGTTCGGCGTCTTGTGGCGCTTGGCCGCCTCGACCATGCCGATCATGCGGTCCAGGAACGACTCGCCCGGGTTCACCGAGATGCGCACCACCAGCCAGTCGGACAGCACGCGCGTGCCGCCGGTGACGGCCGAGAAGTCGCCGCCCGATTCGCGCACCACGGGCGCCGATTCGCCGGTGATGGCGCTTTCGTCGACCGAGGCCACGCCTTCGATCACCTCACCGTCGAGCGGGATCACGTCGCCGGCTTCGACCAGCACGACGTCGCCCTTGCGCAGGTTGGGCGCCTGCTCCGGCAGCCACGACGCACCGTGGTGCGGCTGCTGCTGGTCCTTCAGCTTCTTGGCCCAGGTGTCCTTGCGCAGGCCGCGCAGCGAGGCCGCCTGCGCCTTGCTGCGGCCTTCGGCCAATGCTTCGGCGAAGTTGGCGAACAGCACGGTGAACCACAGCCAGATGGTCACGGCCAGCACGAAGGCGGGCTGCATGCCGGTGTCGCCCGGAAAGCTCAGCGCATGCACCCAGAGCAGCGTCGTCAGGATGCTCCCGATGTAGACGATGAACATCACCGGGTTGCGCCACTGGGTGCGCGGGTTCAGCTTGGCGAAGGCGCCCCACAGCGCGGGCTTGACCAGCGCTGCGTCGAACAGCGAGAGGGAAGTTTTGGTTTTGGCAGTCATGGTGCGCTCCTTCTTATTTCCAGAGCACGAGGTGTTCGACGATCGGCCCGAGGGCCAGTGCCGGCACGTAGTTGAGCAGGCCGACCAGCAGCACGGTGCCGATCAGCAGGAAGACGAACAGCGGGCCGTGCGTGGGCAGCGTGCCGCTGGTGACGGGCAGGCGCTTCTTGGCGGCCAACGCGCCGGCAATGGCGAGCACCGGCACGATCATCGCGAAGCGCCCGAGCCACATCGCCAGGCCGAGCAGGCCGTTGTAGAACGGTGTGTTGGCCGACAGGCCCGCGAAGGCGCTGCCGTTGTTGTTGGCGGCCGAGGTCAGCGCGTACAGCACCTCCGAGAAGCCGTGCGCGCCGGGGTTGGCGATGCCGACCTTGCCCGCACCCGCGCTCACCGCCAGCGCCGTGCCCGCCAGCACCAGCACCGGCGTGACCAGGATGGCGATGGAGATCAGCTTCATCTCGCGCACCTCGATCTTCTTGCCGAGGTACTCGGGCGTGCGCCCGATCATCAGGCCCGCGATGAACACCGCGAGCATGGCGAACACCAGCATGCCGTACAGGCCGCTGCCGACGCCGCCGAAGACGACCTCGCCCAGCTGCATCAGCACCATGGGCACCATGCCGCCGATGGGCGTGAGCGAGTCGTGCATGGCGTTCACTGCGCCGCACGAGGCGGCGGTGGTCACGGCGGCGAAGAGGGCCGAGGCATCGATGCCGAAGCGCACTTCCTTGCCTTCCATGTTGCCGCCGCTTTGCAGCGCGCTGGCCACCTGGTCCACGCCCAGCGGGCCCAGCAGCGGGTTGCCGGCCTGCTCGGCGGGCGTGACGGCCAGCACCGCCACCACGAACAGCACCGTCATCGCCGCGAGCACGGCCCAGCCCTGGCGCAGGTCGCCGACCACGCGGCCGAAGGCGAAGCACAGCGCCGCCGGGATCAGGAAGATCGCCAGCATCTCCAGCAGGTTGCTGAACGCGGTCGGGTTCTCGTAGGGATGCGCCGAGTTGGCGTTGAAGAAACCGCCGCCGTTGGTGCCGAGCATCTTGATCGCTTCCTGCGAAGCGACCGGGCCCATGGCGAGCGTCTGCGTTTGGGTGGTGGCGTCTTCCATCACGGGCGCGCCCTTGTCGTCCTTCAGCGGCTGGCCGTCGGGGCCGTTCTTCGGTTGCTGGAAGGCCGTGGCTTCGATCGTCTGCACGCTCTTGTAGGCGTCGAAGTTCTGGATCACACCCTGCCCTGCCAGGCACAGCGCGAGCACGAACGAGATCGGCAGCAGCACCCACAGCGTGACGCGCGTCACGTCGGCCCAGAAGTTGCCGACCAGGCCCTTGCCGTCACCTCGGCGCGCAAAGCCGCGCACCAGCGCGAAGGCGACCGCGATGCCGGTGGCGGCGGACAGGAAGTTCTGCACCGCCAGCCCGAGCATCTGCGTGAGGTAGCTCATGGTCGACTCGCCGGCGTAGCCCTGCCAGTTGGTGTTGGCGACGAAGCTCACCGCCGTGTTGAAGGCCGAGTCGGGCGACACCGCGCCCATGCCGGCCGGATTGAACGGCAGCCCGCCCTGCAGGCGTTGCAGGGCATAGAGAAAGATCGCGCCGATGGCGTTGAACGCGAGCAGCGCCAGCGCATAGCGCAACCAGTGCATCGACTGCTCGGGCTGCGTGCCCGCAAGCCGGTACAGCGGCGCTTCGACGCGCTGCATCCAGCGCGGCACGCGCTCGGCGCACAGCGCGGCCAGCAGCTTGCCCAGCGGCCAGGCCAGCACCAGCAGGGCGCCGAGGAAAAGGGCCAGCAAGACCCAGGCCGAGGTTTCCATGTCAGAACTCCTCGGCGCAGATCAGCGCGAACACCAGGTACGCGAACAGGACCACGGCGACCAGCGCGCCGAAGCCGTACAGGACTTCGAGGCCGATCACGATGCATCCCCCGGCGTGCGTGTCGTCTCAACGCCCGCGTGCGGCTTCTGCGGCCCTTCGAGCCGGTTCAGCCCGACGACCATGGCCGCCACCACGACCCACAGCGCCAGCAAGGCGCCCATCCAGACGATGTCCATTCATCACTCCTGCAAACAAGATGAAAGGAGTCTCGGCAGGCGTGCGTAAAACCGGGGGAAAGAGTGAGTGGGGGGCCGTAAAGAAAGCGTAAAAACGCGGGCAACGCAGAGGATGAGGCCCGCCTGGTGCGTCGCGTCGAATGTCTCGGCGAGCTCCAGCAAGGGAGCCGGGGCCATTCAAACAGCCGAGGCTGTTGCCGATGGCGCGGCCCTGTCAGTCCACCTGCCGGGGATACCCGATCTCGGCGATGTCATTTTCGAGCGACGCCATGTCGAGGTCGGGATTGAATCGCCGGACGAGCGCGTCGCTGAGCGGTTGGTGCCGATAGATCGCCTCGACATCGCCCAGGTCGAGGTCGCGTTCGTAGTAGTCGGTCGCGAATTCGACGTACTGCGCGGGCCGCCCGGCGAGGATGCCAAGCAACTCGGCGGAGCCATCCGGATCCTCCCCCGGCGGAAGCTCGACCGGTCCGCAAGTCCAGCGTTCTTCATGGCTCAGGCGCCAGAGACAGAAGGTGCTGTCGCTGGTCGTGAACGCCGGCTCTTCCAGCAGGTTGGCGCGGAACTCCGCCGGCAGCCGTTCGAAGATTCCGGGCCATGGCGTCCCCGGCCGGAATGCCGGAGCCTCGTGCGCAAGCCCGTGGAGCGCGACGCCGGCCTGGCAGAAGATGGCAAACCAATGATCGCCCGAACCATTGCGCATCGATGCCATCGCCGCCTCATCCGACCACGCGGCGTTGAACGAGTAGTACCGGTACTCCCACTCCGGCGAGAGCATGGCGTCGAGCATTGCAAGAGACTGGGTCAGTCGCTTCAACGTCGGAATGTCTGGAAGCGCCTTCAGGTTTCTCGTCGAGAGGGTCATGCGGGGGCGAAGTTGGTGGGGATGAACGCGCATGCTATCTGCCGATCGGGTCGGGTGCATGTCTGCCAAGACAGGGCGATCGGTGGCGCCTGTCAGGTTGTTTGCCGCCGCCAGGTGGAATCGACAACAATCTCTGAAAACGAGAGCGCAGGAAGCCAGCGCAAACCAAAGAGGGTGCGGACCGAAAGAGCGATCGATCGGGCCCGCAAAAAAGTGAAATCCACTGAGAGGAAGAGATGAAACTGAAGCGTGTCTTTCAGGCGGCTGCGGCCGGCCTTGCGTCCCTGGTGATCGCCGCTTGTGGCGGCGGAGGAGGTGGTGGAGGAGGAGGCGGTGGTGGCGGTTTTCCGATCGGCATCGCGCCCGTCGCCCCCCCTGTGAACTATGTCAACGGCCTGTCCATCCGCATCAACCAGCCGGCCAGCATCGACAAGACGGTCTACGAAGGGCAGATGATCCCGAGCGTCCTGGTGTCGGGCACGCTGTCGGGCGACGTGAATCTGCTGAGCGGCAAGGTGCTGGTGCTCCTTGTCGTGATGCCCGATCCGCTGTTCGAAGAGAAGCCCGCCATCGCCATCAATGCCGCGGCACAGTCGGCTTCGCTGAACATGACCGGCAAGATCGCACCCGACGGCCCCAAGACCTACAAGGGCAACATGACGATCAAGGCCTGCCTGGACACGGCATGCCAGTCGGAAATCCGGGTCGAGAATCCGCAGATTCCGTATGCGATCACCGTCAAGACCGGACTGGTCCTGGGCAGCAAGAACGTCGACTTCGTCACCCCCTTCGGCGCCGCCGTGGCGCCTGTGACGGTTCCGGTCACGCTGCCCGAGGGCGCCGCCTCATGGGCCGTCGCGCCGGCGATCGGATCGACCGATACCTTCAAGGTCGAGAAGGCGGGCGACGGCTCCCCGAACCTCGTGGTCTCGCTGCCGGCGCTGCTGCCGAGCGCCTCGTCGTACAAGGCCAGCTTCAGCGTGAGCGCCATCACCTCGGACGGGCAGAAACTGTCCAGGCTGCTGGAGGTGAGCGTGCTGACCAACCCCTCCAGCGCGCCCTACGTCCTGGCCAAACCGGAGGCGCACTTCGTGGTCAAGGAAGGAACGCCCACCCTGGCGCCCGCACAGGACAACGCGGTCTTCTTCCCGGGCAACACCAGCGACAAGATGCGCTACATGGGCATGGTGATGAACACACCGCCCGGCGTGGACACCAGCATGTACCCAGGGCCGAACCTGTGGCTCTATGACTACTTCTACAACGAAGCGGGCTTGCCCAGGTACGCGACGAAGAGCTACAGCTGGAGTACGCAGGTGCAGGCCTGCTACAACGACCGATGCCTGCCGCCCGGACGCTACAGCGCACAGGTTCAGTTCCGCTACACGCCGGACGGAGGCCCTGTCTATGACATCTACTACCCGGTGGTCATGGACGTGATGCCCCGATGATTCCGGGCGAGCGACAGGCTCAGTGCGCCATCCACCGCCCGTCATCACGCCGGCTGAGGAAGTAGCCGGCGCGGCCGACGCCCGGGTCGTCGATTGATTTCTCGTTGACGATGTCCATCTCGGCGCGCGCGATCAACCAGGTGCCGCCCTGCTTGCCGTTGGACCATTGGAAGCGGTGGAAGCGCGCGTCGGAGCCGATGTAGAAGGTGTGCTGCAGCGGCGACGCGCCGTAGTTGCGGAACGCGGAGACGGGAATCTGCTGCGTCTCGCGGGCGCTGCCGCATCCCGCCAACCCCGTCGCAACGAGAAGCGCCGCGACCGCCAGGGCCGCGACGCTGCCGCGCGAAAGAACCCGCGCGGTGCCCATGGCCCGGGTCAGCGGCCGAAGCCGCGGTTGTACGAACCCACGGCGGAGTTGTAGTAGCTCACGATGTTCTTGTACGTCGACGGGAACTTGCTGTCCTTGAACGTGCGCCATTGGCCGATCATGTTCAGCAGGCTGCCGTGCAGCGACTCGTAGTTGTAGTTGGGCGCCTTGCCTGCTTCCCCCTTGGCCTTGGCTGCGGCCTTGGCTTCTTCCAGCGCCTTGGAGAGTTCTTCCAGCGAGGCCTGCAACTCGCTGGCCGCCGCATCGACCTTGGCGACGGCGTCCTTGTTCTTCAGGCCGTCGATCTGGTCGAGGCCGTTGACGAACTTCTTGGCCACCGCCATCGAGGCCAGCGTGTGGTAGTTGAGCATGTCGCCCTCGGCCTTGAGCTTGGCCATGCGTTCGGTGCGCAACGCCTCCTGCACGCGGTCCAGCTCGCCGCCCAGCGTGTCGATGCTGGCCAGCAGGCCCTTGAAGGCGGCGTTCATGTCGGCGTCGGCCGCGCGGCCCTTGACCCACTTGTCTTCGAGAAAGCTCTTGGACCGGTAGTACGGGTCCATCGGCGTCCAGACGGCGACGAGCTTCTCGCCCGTGGTCACCACGCCGTCGACGGCCGCGTCGAGCGCCGCGTCGCCCGAACCGTCGGCGCGTGCCTTCTTCAGGTCGTCCACGATGGACTGCACATCGGAAGGGCTGCCATAGAACGAGTTCCCGCTCGGCGACTTGCCGTTCACGTTCATCTGCACGTAGCTCTTGTACTTGGCACCCACGCTGCGGTTGTCGTCGATGAGCCGGTTGTAGCCCTGGCTGTAGGTGGTGCGGGCCGCGGCCTGCACGCGGGCCGGGTCCTTGGCGGGCTGGGTCTTGCCCGATGCGGACGGCGATGGCGAGGCTGCCGCCGGCGTCGGCTTGTTGTCTTCCTTGCAGGCCGCGAGCACGGCGCAGAAGCAAAGGCTCAAGGCAAACAGGCGCGTGCGCGCCGATCGGTTGTTGTGCGCAGTCATGGCGCTCTCCCTCGGTTGTGGTTGTTCGGTGCCGCGCCCGTCGATGAAGGCCATCGTTCGCAGCGGCATCAGGTGCGGAAAATGATAGCCAGCGCCACCGAGCCCGATCGTCGCGAACGCGCGAAAAAAGCCCCGCGCACCGAACTAAATTGTGAGGATTCGCTTCAAGGCGTGCCCTGGAAAGTCAGAGCGTGCGTTCGAGCTGCCAGGCTTGGTACTTCAGGCTTACCACCGCACCGATCACGATGCCCGCGATGGCCGGCAGGCTCGCGATGCTCAGTGTCGACAACGCGCTCAGGCCCTGCCCGATGGTGCAGCCCATGGCCGTGACGCCGCCGATGCCCATGAGCACCGCACCCGTCGCGTGGTGCGCGAGGTCGCCGGTGCCGGCGAAGCCTTCCCAGCGGAATTCGCGCGACCACAGCGCATGCAGCGCCGCGCCCGCCACCACGCCGGCCACCGACACGATGCCCAGCGTGAGGCGCTTGTTGGCATCGCTGTAGAACATGAGCCAGTCGAGCGCATAGGCCACTGGCGTGACGAAGCTCAGCGCCTCGGCGCGGCCGGAGTTGGTGGCGAGGAACACGTGCTCGAGCGTGAGCGGATGCTCCTCGACCACCGCCCAGTGGCCGCTGAGCCACCACGCACCGACGACCAGTGCGCCGATCAGCATGCCGCCGACGAGACTGCGCACGTCGCGCGTCTCGCGGCCCCATGCGGCCCACACGAGCAACGTGCCGCCGAGCACGAGGCCGAGCGCGAGGCGCAGCGATGCTGCGTTGAGTTGGAAAGACGCGGCCAGCACATCGGGCAGCGACGCATTCATCGCCAGGTCGATGTGCACCGCATCGACGGTCGCGACGCGCAGCACCGCGGTGATGCCTTTCAGCGTGGCGAAGGCCGACACGCCCATGAGCACCAGCACCACCAGCGCCTTGAGGTTGCCGCCGCCCAGACGCACCAGCGTCTTGTTGCCGCAGCCCGAAGACAGCACCATGCCGACGCCGAACAGCAGGCCGCCGACGAGCGCGGCGAGCCAGAGGATCTGGTGCGAGGCGTAGAGCGTGCGGTCGGCATCGACGAGCCCCGCGAACACGAGCGCCGAGAAGCCGATGAGCGCCACGCCGCCGGCCGCGGCCCACTGCTTCACGCGGGTCCAGTCGCCCAGTGCCACCACGTCGCTGATCGCGCCCATGGTGCAAAAGCGCGTGGCGCGCGCGACGGCGCCGAACACCGCCGACAGCACGAAGGCCGCCACGAGCGCGAGCGTGGTGAGAAGGGAAAGCTGCGCGATGGACATGCCCCGATTCTAGGGAGCGACCCCGCGCGTGCGGGGCCCCATTCAGCCCAGGCCGGGGTTCGGCGCGATGTTCTTCAGCACGGGTTCGTCGAGCCGGCGCGTGGTCACCACCTTGCGCGACTTCAGCCACGGCTCGACGACTTCCCACACCGGCTTGTTGCCAGCGGTGCGCGCCTCTTCGCTCACGGGCGCCCAGCCCGCGACCTTGTAGCTGCGGCTGGCGTCGATGGGCTTGCCGCCCAGGCGCATGTCCTGGATGCGCTGGCCCATCGCGGCGGTCGGGTCGCAGGTGTACTGCAGCCCGCCCACGCGCACCATGTCGCCGCCCTGCTGGTAGTAGGGGTCGGGGTTGAAGAGGTTGTCGCACACGTCTTCGAGCACGGTCTTGAGCGTCTCGCCGGTCATCTGCGTGACGGTGGCGTACGAGTATGTGGTGGCCGTCATGTCCATCAGCCACTCGCGCGTGATCGCCTGGCCGGGCAGCAGCGAGGTGCCCCAGCGGAAGCCGGGCGAGAAGGCGATGGGTGCGTCCTGCACGTCCATGAGCGCGTCGAGCAGCAGCTGGTCGCCGGTGCCGTTGAAGTTGCCGCGCCGGTACAGCGCGCCGTCGGTGTGCGCGAGGGTTTCGGACAGCTTGGCCTCGTAGGGCGCGCGCACGCGGGTGATGAGCGCGTCCATCTCCTTGTCGGCGGGGATCAGGTCGGAGAACACGGGCAGCAGGCGGTAGCGGAAGTCGCTCACCTTCTTGCCCTTGACGTCGAAGTCGATCACGCCGAGGAACTTGCCGTTGGAGCCGCCGTTGACCACGATGGTCTTGCCGCCCGCGTTGCTCACGAGCGTGGGCATGGGCGTGCCGTCGTGCGTGTGGCCGCCGAGGATGGCGTCGATGCCGGTGACGCGGCTGGCCATCTTCAGGTCGACGTCCATGCCGTTGTGCGACAGCACCACCACCACCTGCGCGCCCTTGCCGCGCGCCTCGTTCACCACGCGCTGCAGGTTGTCATCCTGGATGCCGAAGGTCCAGTCGGCCACCATGTAGCGCGGGTTGGCGATGGGCGTGTACGGAAAGGCCTGGCCGATGATGGCGCAGGGCACGCCGTTGATCTCGCGCATCACGTAAGGCTTGAACACCGGGTCGCCGAAGTCGGCGGTCTTGACGTTCTGCGCGACGAACTCGACCTTGCCCGCAAAGTCTTTCTCGATGATCTGCTGCACCCGCGCCATGCCGTAGGTGAACTCCCAGTGGCCGGTCATCACGTCGACGCCGAGCAGCTTGCAGGCATCGACCATGTCCTGCGCATCGGTCCACAGCGACGTGGCCGAGCCCTGCCAGGTGTCGCCGCCGTCGAGCAGCAGCGCGCCGGGGCGGCTGGCCTTGAGCTGCTTGACCAGCGTGGCCAGGTGCGCGAAACCGCCGACCTTGCCGTAGCGCTGCGCGGCCTTGTCGAAGTCGAGGTACGTGAGCGCATGCGCCATGCGCGTGCCGGGCTTCACGCCGGCGGCTTTCAGCAGATGCTCCCCCACGAGGTGCGGCACCTTGCCGCGCATGTGGCCCACGCCGATGTTGACGCCCGGTTCGCGGAAGTACAGCGGCTTGAGCTGCGCGTGGCAGTCGGTCATGTGCAGCATCGACACGTTGCCGAAGGCCGGCACGGTGTACATGCCGTCGAGGCCGGCGGCCACGCTGCTGCCGTGGCGGCCCAGGCCCAGGCCGGCGACAGCGCCGGCACCGAGCATCTGGACGAACTCGCGCTTGGAAAGGTTCATGAAGGAAGAAGCCGGGCGTTCAGCGGTTGACGGGAGACTGGGGGTCGAGCAGCAAGCCCATCACGTCGCGGATCTGCTTCTCGTTGAGGATGCCGGAATGGCCGACGCGCGGCATGTTCGAGCAGGCGTTGTAGGCGCGCGCGTTCCACAGCTTGCCCCAGGTGTATTCGACGATGGGCTTGGACGCAGCGCTGGCCGGGTCGCTCACGCCGCGCAGCTTGCCGTAGTGGTACAGGCTCGGGCCGAGCGTGCCGAAGGAGATTTCTTCCTTCGACATCTGGTGGCAGTTGTAGCAATTGCCGCCGTTGGCCGCATTCGCGGCGTCGGTCCAGGTGAGGCCGCGGCCGTTCTGCGCGATCTTCTCGCCCTCGCGCCAGTCGCCGACGAACTTGCCGTCGGAGGGCCAGCGCACGGTCTTCATGTTGGCGGCCTCGATCTCCTTGGTGCGTTGGTCGTCCAGCGGCTTGCCGCTGGCCTCGGCTTCGCTGCACGCGAGGTTGGCCGGGTCTTGCACGAGGCGGTCGACCTTGGCGATGCCCTGGTCGCGGAAGGAGCGCTGCAGCGCGTCGGCGGTGAGCTTGTCGAGCTCGGCGGCGCTGTCGACAGACGCGCAGCCGAACACGGTGAGCGCGCAGGCCACGGCGGCCAGGCCGAAGAAATGATCGGATTTCATGGCGTGGCTCCTTCAGCGCTTGATGGCGGGCGCGGTGGTCTTGCCGCCCTTGCCGTTGACGCCCATGTACACGGCCAGCGCCACGGTCACGTCGCTGGCGTAGCCCGGGTACGGAAAGCGCTGCTGGCGGAAGCAGTCGTTGAGCCGGCGCTGCATGCCCCACAGCTCGCCCGACGACACGCGGTACGCCGGCCAGGCACCGAAGCCTTCACCGGCGCCGGGGTTCTTCGTGAGGTTGGGCAGGTCCTGCAGGCGGATGCGCTTGCCGTCGGCGCCGTGGCAGGTGGCGCAGGCAAAGTCGTGCGGGCCGGCGCGCAGGAAGAACAGGCGCTTGCCCACTTCGTACGCACGGCGTTCGCTCGCGTGCGACTGCGGCAGGTTCAGCGGCAGGCCTTTCGACTCGGCCGAGATCCATGCCACCAGCCCCTCGAGGTTCTTCTGCTCGCCCTGTCCGAACGGCGTCTTCGCGATGGCGGCGGCGTCGAAGCCCTGCAAGGTCTCCATGCAGGTGAGCAGGCGCGACTCCATGTCCTGCACGCGGCCGGTGTCGGGAAAGTAGCGCGGCAGTTCGGCGAACGCGCCCTTCACCACGCCCGGGCCCTTGCCGAGGTCGCACTTCTCCATCGACGCGGCCTTGGGCCCGCGCTTCTGTTTCCAGAGGTCTTCGCCCTTGGCCTCGAACAGTTCGGCGGGGTTGCCGTCCTGCAGCAGCGCGCGGTACTCGGCGATGCCCTCGGCCGTGGTCTTCTGCGCCGCGGCGGGCAGTGCGATGCTGCCGGCCAGCACCAGCAGGCTCAGGCATGTGGTTGTCCTCATGGGGCCGCCTTTTTTTCTCGTGGGGAACACAACAACACGCGAGCGAGCGCCCGCGTGGGCGAAGAAAGCGTCAGCTGACGGTGGCTTCGTCGGTGCGGGTGTCGCCGCGGTTGTCCTTCCAGGTCACGGCGATCTTGTCGCCGGCCTTCGCGCCCTTCAGCGTGAACTGCATGAAGGGGTTCTTCGACACCGCCGGGCCCCAGTCGGCCGTGAGCACGGTCTTGCCGTTGAGCGAGGCCGTGACCTCCTGGATGAACCAGGCGGGGATGGTCTTGCCGGCGGCGTCCTTGCGCTGGCCAGTTTCCATTTCGTGCGCCATGAGGATGCGCACGGTCGTCTTGTCGCCCGCGGCCTGGGCGCGGATGCGCATGGGATCTGCCATGGTGGTCTCCTTCTTCTCGTCGTGTTCTGTGTGTGAAGCCCGTCGCTCAGCCGCCGCAGCCGCCGAGCGTGACCTTGACTTCCTTCTTGGCAAAGAGCGCCTTGCCGTCGTTCATGACCGCGATCGCGTACACGTCGGACGACTGGCCCAGCTTGGCGCGCGTGGTGAAGTTCGACTCGACGAACTCCGAGGTGTTGAAGATCGCAACCACGGCGTTCGGGTTCTTCTCGACCAGCAGCATGAGCTGCTTCACGCCGGGCAAGGCGGTGGCCACGCTGAGCGGCACCACGGCGCCGTTCTCGGCGATGTCGGGGCCGGTGATGGTGACGTCCTTGCTCTCGGTGGGCGCGCCGGTGACGCCGACGGCCTTGAGCGCGTCGGCCACGCTCTTGGCGTCGAAGGCGTCTTTGGAGTACGCGAGGGCGGTGGCGGGAAGCCAGCCGGCGGTGGCCGCCAGGCCTGCGAGGGCGGCGGACTGCGTGAGCATCTGTCTGCGGTTTTTCATGGGGTTGTCTCCTGTCGAATCATGGTCCGGCGCTGTCGGCGAGCCAGCGTGCGATGGCCTTGGCATCATCGTCGCCGAGGGTCTGCGGCGGCATCGGGATCGCCCCCCAGACGCCGGTGCTGCCTGCCTTGATCTTCTGCAGCAGGTGGTCGGTCTGGCCGGGGTACTTCTTCGCGATGTCCGAGAAGGCGGGGCCGACGAGTTTTTGCGTCATGCCGTGGCAGGCGGTGCAGCTGTTCTTCTCGAGCAGCGCGACGGGCACCTTCGGTGCCGCGGCCGGTGCGCTGGTCTTCACGGCAGCAGCAGGCGCCGCGGTGGCGATGCCGCGCTGCGCGCCCACCAGCCGGTTCTGGTCGGCGAGGTTGCCGTGGCTGCCGCGCGCATGCGGCGGCAACTGCGCGACGGACGACGCCGCCGGCACGCAGTCGCGCATGCAGGCCACGGCCGACACGTCGGGCTTCGTGGCGCGGCCGAACTCGCTGCCGGGCCACATCGCGTGCGCGGTGGTGCCGCCGTTGCGGTTGGGCATGCGGGCCTGCACCTCGCGGATGTTCTTGTCGGACAGCGTGAAGTCGTCGGGCACGATGCCGCCGAGGTTCAGCATGTAGGCGGTGACGGCATACACATCGTCCGGCGTCAGCGACTTGGGCTGGTTCCACGGCATGGCGCGGTACACGTAGTCCCACACGGTCGACAGGCTCGTGACCTTCATCAGCGTGGTGCGGCCCGGGAACGCCGGGTCTTTCAGGCGCGCGACGTGGCCGCTCTTGATGTCCTCGGCCGTGGTGCCGCCGACGATCGGGCTGAACACCTGGTTCGATTCGCCGAACACGCCGTGGCACGAGGCGCACTTGCCTTCCCACAGGTCCTGCCCGCGCGTGACGGAGCCCGAGCCGGGCGGCAGGCCCTTGAAGTCGGGGCGCACGTCGATGTCCCACGCGGCCACTTCCTTGGGCGTGGCGTCGCGGCCGATGCCGGCATAGCCTGCTGTCTTGGGCTGCGCCCATGCGGCTGCACCGCATGCGAGAACGAGCAACAGCAGCGCGCGCTTAGGAAAGCTGGACATTCGCCACCTCCCCGTTCGCCTGCACCTGCCACGACTGGATGGCGTTGTTGTGATAGATCGAGCGCGTGCCGCGCACCGCGCGCAGCTGCTTGTAGCTGGGCTGCACGTAGCCGGTGTCGTCGATGGCGCGGCTCTGGATGATGGCGGGCGTGCCGTCCCACACCCAGTCGATGTTGAAGCGCGTGAGGCACTTCGAGAGCACGGGCGATTCGAGCCGCGCGGTGCGCCAGTTGCGCCCGCCGTCCACGCTCACGTCCACGCGCTTCACCTTGCCGCGGCCCGACCACGCGAGGCCGGTGATGTTGTAGAAGCCCTTGTCGAGCAGCATCTGCCCGCCCGAGGGCGTGGTCACGACGCTCTTGCATTCCTGGATGCTGGTGTACTGGCGGTGCTGGCCGTCGGGCATCAGGTCGACGTAGTGCACGGTCTCGTCCTTGGCGCCGTAGGGCTGGTCGCCGAGTTCGATGCGGCGCAGGTACTTGACCCAGCTCACGCCCTGCACGCCGGGCACCACGAGCCGCAGCGGGTAGCCCTGCTCGGGCCGCAGCATCTCGCCGTTCTGGCCGTAGGCCACGAGCACCTCGCCCGAGCGGATGAGGCTCATGGGAATGGTGCGCGTCATCGACGAACCGTCGGCGCCTTCGGCGAGCACGAAGCGCTCGCCCTTGAGGTCGGCACCCGCCATCTCGAGCAGCGTGATCAGCGGCACGCCGGTGAACTCGCTGCACGACAGCATGCCGTGCGTGTACTGGGCCGTGGGCACGGCGACGTTGCCCCACTCCATGCCGGTGTTGGCGCCGCACTCGATGAAGTGAAAGCGCGACACCGACGGCAGCCGCATCAGCTCGTCGAGCGTGAAGACCTTCGGCGTCTTCACCATGCCGTTGACCATCAGGCGGTGCTTCGAGGGATCGATGTCCCACCAGCCCTGGTGGTGCCGCTCGAAGTGCAGGCCGCTGGGCGTGACGATGCCGAACAGCGACTGCAGCGGCGCGAACGACACCGAGGCCTGCGCAGTCGGCGTGAGCCCCGGGCTCTGGCGGCGCTGCACATTGGCTTCGTACTTGGAAGGCTTGCCGTAGCCGTCGGTGACCACCGGCTGGCCGAGGCCCGTGCTGTGCGCGGGCAGGTTCAATATCGCGGGGTCACCGTCGCCCACGGCGGTGCGCGTTTGCGCAAGCGCGGACGACGTGGCCGCCGTGCCTGCGACGGCCGCGGCGAAGGCATTGCGGATGAAGTCGCGTCGCCCCTTGCCGGCTTCGGCGAAGACGGCGCGCACGCCTTGCGCGTCGAGAAAGTTCTCGGGTGCCTTGCGAACCTGCCCGGTCTGCTGGATGCTGCCGCTCATGGCGTCGCGTCCGTGAGCCTTACTTGGCGCCGCCCAATACCCAGGCGGCCAGCGCCTTGGCATCGGCCTCGCTCATCGCGGGCTGCGCGGGCATGGGCACGGCGCCCCACTTGCCGGTGCTGCCCTTCTGGATGCTCGCGGTGAGCGCGGCGAGCGCGTCGGCCTGGCCGGTGTACTTCTTTGCGACGTCGAGGTAGGCGGGGCCGACCAGCTTCTTGTCGACTGCGTGGCAGGCGAGGCAGGCGTTCTTCTGGGCCAGTTCCTTGTTGGCAAGGGCCGGTGTCGACAGCAGCAACGCGGTGACAGCGACGGCGAGCGACGGCAGCAGCAACTTCAATTCGGTCTCCTCGAAACGCGCCCCGAAGCGGCCGGTTTCATTGTTAAATAAGTAAATCGTTATGTATTGATTTTAGGGACGATCGTGAACAAGGGAAGGGCTTTGCTCTTGGGGGAAACCCGTTCGGTTTCGCCATGCATAACGTCAGCTGCGGACGGCGGTGCGCGCTTGCTGCAGGCGTGCTTCGAGGTAGGCGCCGTAGAAGTCCGAGTCGCCGCCGGTCAGGCGCTCGGCGACCTCGCGGCCGTTGCGGCCGAAGAAGAGCACGGTCGGCGCGACGCTGACGTGCCACGCCTTGATGAGCGCGTCGTGCGTGCGCGTGGTGCCGTCGAAGTCGCGCACCGCGCGTGGGTCGCGAAAGTCGATCTGCACCACGGGCAAGCCCGCGGCGAGTTCGGGCATGAGGTAGTGCTCGCGCGCGATCTTGCAGAAGGGGCAGCCCTGCAGGCTGGCCATGACGACCAGCGGTTGCGCGCGGGCCAGCGCCGCGGCGAGCGCGCCAGCCAGCGAGACGGGCGCGGGCAGTTGCACATCGGCCGCATGCACGGCCATCGGCGCGACGCACCACGCGGCAAGACCCGCGACGAGCTGCCGGCGCGTGCGGTCGCCGCTCATCGCGCCTCCTGCTCCAGCAGCAGGTAGGTGTTGTAGGCGTTCATGCGGTTGGCCACCTTGAACAGCGGCCAGGCCTCGAAGCGCGACCAGTCGGTGGCGGCGTAGGCCTCGTCGAAAGGTGTCATCTCGGTCGCGGCCTTCTGCATCGCGCCGCGCAGGAAGACGAGGTAGTCGCGCGTCTGCCGCAGGTCTTGCGCCGGGTCGTCCGACGCGGGGCCGTGGCCCGGCACGATGGTGCGTGCGTCGAGCGCGAGCAGCGCGTCGAGCGATGTGATCCAGTGCCGGCTGTCGGCCGAGCCCACGTAGGGCGTGCGGTTGCGGAACACGATGTCGCCGGTGAACAGCACCTTCTGCTGCGGCAAAAAGATGGCCAGGTCTTCGGGCGTGTGCGCGGGACCGGCGGGCTGGATCACGAAGCGCGTGCCGCCGATGGTGAGCTCGGTGCGCCCGTCGATCCACACATCGGCCGGCACCAGCCGCGTGCGCTCGTCGATCCACGGCGCGAGCTCCTGGCGCGAGGCCTCGAGCCGCAGCCGCGCGGTGTCGGACGTGAGGTAGCTCTTGCCTCGCGCGTGCGCCACGATCTGCGCGCCCAGCGCCTTGAACACCTGCAGGCCGTAGATGTGGTCGGCGTGGTAGTGCGTGAGGATGACGTGGCTGATCGGCTTGGGCGTGAGCTTGCGGATCTCTTGCACCATGCGCTCGGCGACGGCGGGCGAGCCGAGCGCGTCGATCATCACGACGCTGTCGCGCGTGACGACGAAGCCGGCGTTGGAGATGAAGTTCTGGTTCTCCTTCGAGCCCAGCGCGGGGATGCCCTGCACGTAGTAGATGTCGGGCGCCACCGGCAGCGGGCGGATCTCGGGCGCGGCGAACGCGGCACTGGCGCTCAGCCAGAGCGCAGCGCACATCAGCAGCGCCTTCGCGCGAACGGCGGTGGGCCGGCACGGGAACATCGTGGGTCGTCTCCTGCGGGCTGGGCGGCGAGGGCCGCGGGCTTGCCCGGCTGTAAATATAAGCAGAAGATGATATTTTGCGGGCAACGACAACAGCCAGAGGGTTTCCCCATGAGACACGCATTCATCGCTTTCCTGCTCGCCATGGTCGCCACGTTCGCGGGCGCGCAGGAGACCAAGGTGGTCTACCACGTGAACACCGGCGTGGAGAGCAGCGCCGCCATCCTGGCGAACATCACGAACCACCTGAACGCGGAGCCGAAGGCGAAGATCGTGGTGGTCACGCACGGCCCCGGCATCGACTTCCTACTGAGCGATGCGAAGGACAGCCGGGGCCGCGAGTTCAGCGGCCCGGTGAGCGCATTGGCCGGACGCGGCGTGGAGTTCAAGGTGTGCAACAACACGCTCACCACGCGCAACATCGACGCGGGCAAGCTGCTGATGGAAACCAAGGTGGTGCCCTCGGGCGTGGCCGAGGTGGCGCGGCTGCAGGCGAAGGAAGGCTACGTCTACCTGAAGCCCTGAGGCGCGAAAGCCGGCTGACGCCGGCCTTCTTCTCTTCTTCTTATTCCTGCTCGATGGCGATCTGCACGCAGATGCTGCGGCACAGCGCCACCACGGTCTCGTTCGCGATGCTGTAGTAGATGCTCACGCCGTCGCGGCGTCGCGCGAGCACGCCCGCCTGATAGAGCGTGTTCAGGTGCTGCGACATGTTGGGCTGCGTGGTGTCGATCTGCGCGAGCAGCTCGCTCACGTTCTTCTCGCCGTTGCACAGCAGGCTCACGATCTTCAGCCGCATGGGCGCGGCCATGGCCCGGAACAGGTCGGCGGCCATGTCGAAGACCTCGTCCTCGGTGACAGCCGCGGACTTCTTACGGGGTTTGGTGGCCATGCTGAATAGGTTCATGCGCAGGTCGCAATGTACATCGGCCCTTGGCGGCGCGAGCGATGTCCCGGCGGCCGTACGGCGATTGCACACCGGCGCCGCGTCACAAAAGCGACGCGCTGCCCGTCTTCGGGGTGCGGGGATGTCCCCGCGCAACCACCCGGAGCACCCCGCATGCACGCCACGCCAAAGATAGCCCTGCCCTATCGGGGCCATTGCCACGTCTTTCTCGACAGCGTTCGGACGCGATCTAATAATCAAAGCACTTTCTTTGATAAAAAAGCAGGTTGCGTATGAACAAACAAACCAGGACCTGGCTCGGCGCCGGTCTCACGGTCGCGGTGCTGGGCGCGGCGGGCTACGGGCTCGTGGCGAAGTTCCAGCCGGCCCATGCACAGGGCGGCGTGATGCCGCCGGCCAAGGTGGCGGTGGCCCCCGCGCGGCAAACCGAGATGGCGCGCTTTCTCGGCGGCATCGGCACGCTGGAGGCCAACCGGCAGGTCGAGGTGCCAGCCGAGGTGGAGGGACGGGTCGCGAAGATCCTGTTCACGCCGGGCGCGCAGGTGCGTGCCGGCCAGTTGCTGGTGCAGCTGAACGATGCGCCCGAACAGGGCGACCTCGAACGGCTGCGCGCCCAGCAGGCCAATGCCAGGGCCCTGCTCGAACGCACGCGCCGCCTGCTGCCGCAGCAGGCCGCCACGCAGGAGCAGATGGAGCAGGCGCAGGCCGCCTTCGACCAGGCCAGCGGCGAGCTGCGCCGCGTGCAAGCGCTCATCGAGCAGAAGCACATCCGGGCGCCGTTCGACGGCGTGCTGGGCATCCGCAAGGTCAACCTCGGCCAGTTCGTGCGCGCCGGCGATGCGCTGGTGTCGCTCACCGATGCGCGCACGCTGTTCGCCAACCTCACGCTGCCCGAGAACGCGCTGCCGGCACTGCGGCGCAACCAGGCGGTGGCGCTCGCGGTCGACGCCTACCCGGGCCGCGTGTTCCCCGCGAAGCTCAGCGCCATCGAGCCCATGATCGGCAGCGACACGCGCACCGTGCGGCTGCAGGCCACGGTCGACAACGCCGACGGCGCGCTCACGCCCGGCATGTACGTCAACGCCAAGGTGGCGCTGCCCGCGCGCGCCGACGCCATCGCGGTGCCTGAAACCGCCATCACCTACAGCACGCACGGCGACTCGGTGTTCGTGGTGCGCGCCGGCGACAAGGGCGACGGCTTCTCGGTGCAGCAGGTGTTCGTGAAGACCGGCGAACGACAAGACGGCTTGGTCGTCGTCGAGCAGGGCCTGAAGGCCGGCGAGCAGGTCGTCACCTCGGGCCAGCTGCGCCTGTACAACGGCGCCGCCGTGGCCCCGGCCGCGAAGGACACGCTGGCCCTGCAGGACGCGAAGTCATGAAGTTCACCGACCTCTTCGTGCGCCGGCCCGTGCTGGCGCTGGTGGTGAGCACGCTCATCCTGCTGCTCGGCGCGCGTGCGCTGGGCGACCTGCCGGTGCGCCAGTACCCGCTCACCGAGAGCACCACGCTCACCATCACCACGCAGTACCCCGGCGCCTCGCCGGAGCTGATGCAGGGCTTCGTCACGCAGCCCATCGCGCAGGCGGTGGCGACCATCGAGAACGTCGACTACCTCTCGTCGTCGTCCACGCTGGGCCGCAGCGTGATCAGCGTGCGCATGAAGCTCAACGCCGACGCCAACCAGGCGCTCACGCAGGCCATGGCGCAGGTCAGCCAGGTGAAGTACCGGCTGCCGGCCGAGGCCTTCGACCCGGTGATCCTCAAGTCGTCGGGCGAAGCCACGGCCGTCGCCTACGTGGGCTTCTCGAGCAAGACGATGCCCGTGCCGCAGCTCACCGACTACCTCTCGCGCGTGGTGCAGCCGCAGTTCGCGTCGATCGAGGGCGTCTCGGGCGTCGAGGTGTCGGGCGGGCAGACGCTGGCGATGCGCGTGTGGCTGGACGCCAACCGCATGGCCGCGCGCGGCATCTCGGCCGGCGAGCTGGCCGACGCGCTGCGCCAGAACAACGTGCAGGCCGCACCCGGGCAGGTGAAGGGCCTGTACGTGGTGTCGAACATCCGCGTGAACACCGACCTGGTGAACGTGGCGGAGTTCCGCGACATGGTCATCAAGCGCGACGGCGATGCCATCGTGCGGCTGGGCGACGTGGCCACGGTGGAACTCGGCGCGGCGAGCGCCGACAGCAGCGCGACGATGGACGGCGACAAGGCCATCTACCTCGGCCTGCAGGCCGCGCCCAACGGCAACCCGCTGGTGATCGTGAAGCGCATCCGCGACCTGCTGCCCGGCATCAAGCAGAACCTCCCGCCGGGCGTGGAGGTGCAGCTGCCCTTCGAACTCGCGCGCTTCATCGAGGCCTCGATCGACGAGGTGCAGAAGACGCTGCTCGAAGCCATCGCCATCGTGGTGCTGGTGATCTTCCTGTGCCTGGGCTCGCTGCGCGCGGTGCTCATTCCGGTGGTGACCATTCCGCTGTCGATGCTGGGCGCGGCGGCACTGATGCTGCTGTTCGGCTTCAGCATCAACCTGCTCACGCTGCTGGCGATGGTGCTGGCCATCGGCCTGGTGGTGGACGACGCCATCGTGGTGGTCGAGAACGTGCACCGCCACATCGAGGAAGGCAAGTCGCGCGTGCAGGCCGCGCTGATCGGCGCGCGCGAAGTGGCCGGCCCGGTGATCGCGATGACGCTCACGCTGGCCGCGGTGTACGCGCCCATCGGCCTCATGGGCGGGCTCACGGGCTCGCTGTTCAAGGAGTTCGCCTTCACGCTGGCGGGCGCGGTGGTGGTGTCGGGCGTGATCGCGCTCACGCTGTCGCCGGTGATGAGCTCGTTCCTGTTGCCGCAGGACGCCACGGCGGGCCGCATGGCGCGCTATGCCGAGGCCTTCTTCCACAAGCTGGCCACGGCCTATGGACGGCTGCTCGACGTGTCGCTGCACCACCGCTGGGTCACGGGCCTGCTGGCGGCGGCCGTGCTCGTGAGCCTGCCCTTTCTGTACAACGCGGCGCAGCGCGAGCTGGCGCCGGGCGAAGACCAGGCGATGGTGATGACCGTCATCAAGTCGCCGCAGCACGCCAACATCGACTACGTCGAGAAGTTCGGCCAGAAGTGGGACGAGGTGCTGGCCAAGCTGCCCGAGAACACCGGCCGCTGGCTCATCAACGGCTCGGACGGCGTCTCCAACAGCATCGGCGGCGTGCAGCTGTCCGACTGGAAAGATCGCCAGCGCAACGCCGACCAGATCCAGGGCGACGTGCAGGGCGGCATGAACGAGGTCGAGGGCAGCAGCGTGTTCGCCTTTCAGCTGCCGTCGCTTCCCGGTTCGACCGGTGGGCTTCCGGTGCAGATGGTGATCCGCAGCGCGGGCGACCACCGCAGCGTGTTCGAGGCGATGGAAACGCTGAAGAAGGCGGCGCGCGAGAGCGGCAAGTTCGCCGTGGTCGACAGCGACCTGGAGTTCAACAACCCCGTGACCGAGGTGCGCGTGGACCGCGCCAAGGCCAACAGCATGGGCGTGACCATGAAGGCCATCGGCGACACGCTGGCCGTTCTGGTGGGTGAGAACTACGTCAACCGCTTCGGCATGGACGGCCGCTCGTACGACGTGATTCCGCAGTCGCCGCGCGACCAGCGGCTCACGGCCGAGGCGCTGTCGCGCTACTTCGTGAAGAGCGCGAGCGGCCAGCCCGTGCCGCTGGCCAACCTGGTGACGCTGTCGACCAGCGTGGGCCCCAACAAGCTCACGCAGTTCAACCAGCTCAACGCCGCGACCTTCCAGGCGATTCCGATGCCGGGCGTGACCATGGGCGACGCCGTGGCGTTCCTGAGCGAAGAGGCGAAGAAGCTGCCGGCCGGCTTCAGCTACGACTGGCAGTCGGACGCGCGCCAGTTCACGCAGGAAGGCTCTGCCCTGGTGATGGCCTTCGTGTTCGCGATCGTGGTGATCTACCTGGTGCTGGCCGCGCAGTACGAGAGCCTGCGCGACCCGCTGATCATCCTGGTCAGCGTGCCGATGTCGATCTGCGGCGCGCTGGTGCCGCTGGCGCTGGGCTTTGCCACCATCAACATCTACACGCAGATCGGACTGGTGACGCTCATCGGGCTCATCAGCAAGCACGGCATCCTGATGGTGGAGTTCGCCAACGAGATCCAGGAGCGCCTGAACCTGGAGCGCCGCGCCGCCATCGAGCAGGCCGCGCGCATCCGGCTGCGCCCGATCCTGATGACCACGGCCGCGATGGTGGTGGGCCTGGTGCCGCTGCTGTTCGCCAGCGGCGCGGGCGCCAACAGCCGCTTCAGCATCGGCCTGGTGATCGTGGTCGGCATGCTGGTGGGCACGCTGTTCACGCTGT
The DNA here is from genome assembly GCF_001591345.1 of Variovorax boronicumulans NBRC 103145. Classification (GTDB taxonomy): domain Bacteria; phylum Pseudomonadota; class Gammaproteobacteria; order Burkholderiales; family Burkholderiaceae_C; genus Variovorax; species Variovorax boronicumulans. The sequence goes on from NZ_BCUS01000028.1 coordinate 25,100, forward strand.
TCGTGCTGCCCACCATGTACACGCTGCTGGCACGCGACCACCGCACGGTGGGCCGCTCGCAGCGCGCCGCCGAACTCGAGGCGCTCGTGGCGCGCGAGCCTGCCGGCGACACCGTCTGAGACACCGGGAGCATGACCATGACGACAACAAGACCCTTCTCCTACGCCGCACCGTTCGCCCTCAGCCTGCTGGTGCTGGCCGGTTGCGCGGTCGGGCCGAAGTACGCCGCGCCGAACGATGCGCCGGTAGCCATCGCCGCCCCCGAGCGCGCGCTGTTCGCGCCCGACGCGGTGCAGCGCGACTGGTGGCGCCAGCTCGACGATCCGCAGCTCGACGCGCTCGTCGAACGCGCGCTGGCCGGCAACCACGACATCCGCATCGCCCACGCACGGCTGCTGGAAGCGCGTGCGATGCAGACCGAAGCCGAGCTCGACCGCCTGCCCGTGGTGACGCTGGGCGCCGGCAAGACACGCAGCATCGCACAAGGCAACGGCGTGCCGGCCGATGCGCGCACGCTGGCCCAGAGCAGCCGCGCCGGCTTCGACGCCGGCTGGGAGATCGACCTGTTCGGCCGCCTGCAGCGCCTGGACGAAGCCGCCACCGCGCGCGCCCAGGCCAGCGCGGCCGACCTCGCGCAGGTGCGCATCGTGGCCGTGGCCGAACTGGCGCGCAACTACTACGAGATGCGCGGCGCCGAGCAGCGCCTGGCCGTGACGCAGCGCACCCTCGAGAGCCTGCGCCAGAGCCTGCGCGTGACCGAGGCGCAGGTGCGCACCGGGCGCGGCCTTGAAGGCGACCTGGCCAGCGCGCAGGCCAACCTGGCCAGCACCGAGAGCCAGCTGCCCGCGCTCGAGACCACGCGCCGCCAGGCCGCGCACCGCGTCGCCGTGCTGGCGGGCCTGCGCCCGGCCGAGCTGACTCCGATGCTGCAGCCACACCCGCTGCGCGTGCTCGACAAGCGTCTGCCCATCGGCGACCTGGGCGAGCTGCTGCGCCGCCGGCCCGACGTGCTGCGCGCCGAGCGCGGCCTGGCCGCCAGCACCGCCGACGTGGGCGCGGCCACGGCCGAGCTGTACCCGCGCGTCGACATCGGCGGCTTCCTGGGCTTCATCGCGCTGCGCGGGGCCGACCTGGGCAGTTCGTCGAGCCGCGCCTTCAGCGTCACGCCCGGCGTGAGCTGGCCTGCGCTGCGGCTGGGCTCGGTCAAGGCCCGCCTGCGCGGCGCCGAAGCGCGAGCCGAGGGCGAGCGCGCCGTCTACGAACAGACCGTGCTGCGCGCCATCGAGGACGTCGAAAGCGCCCTCACCGGCTACGGCCAGAACCAGCTGCGCCTGCAGCGGCTGCTGGAGGCCTCGGCCCGCAGCGGCCGCGCCGCCGAGCTGGCCGAAGTGCGCTACCGCGAAGGCGCCGCGCCCTACCTGAGCGTGCTCGACGCGCAGCGCACCCTGCTGCGCGCGCAGGATGCCGTGGCCGAGGCTGAAACGGCCTCGTTCACCAGCCTCGTGGCGCTTTACAAAGCACTGGGCGGAGGCTGGCAAGCGCCCACGGATGCGAGGGGAGGCCCAACCACCTGACAATGACGCTGTTTTCCCCCACGACCGAAGCCGCCATGTCCGCCCCCGATGCCACCAAGCCCACCTGGATGCCGCACCAGCCGGCAGACCGCATCCTCTCCACGCTGAAGACCCGTGGCGCGCTCGGCATCCCCGACATCGCCAAGGTGCTGCACGTGACGGTCGAGGCGGTGCGCCAGCAGATGTCCAAGCTCGAGACCGAAGGGCTGGTGGACGCCGAGAGCCGCTCCAGCGGCCGCGGCCGCCCCACCCAGATCTGGCGGCTCACCGGCGAGGGCCACAAGCGCTTTCCCGACACGCACGCCGAGATGACGGTGCAGATGATCAGCGCCGTGATCAGCGTGTTCGGCGAAAAGGGCATGGACCAGCTCATCGGCGCGCGCGAAGCCACCATGCGCGCCACCTACACCGAGGCCATGCGCGGCGCGCGCAACCTCGAGGCGCGGCTCGAACGGCTGGCGGACATCCGCAGCCGCGAGGGCTACATGGCCGAGTACCGGGCCGAGGGCGACGGCTTTCTCTTCATCGAGAACCACTGCCCCATCTGCACCGCGGCGCAGGCCTGCACCGGCTTTTGCCGCAGCGAGCTGCAGCTCTTCGACGAGGTGCTGGGGCCCGAGGCCGACGTGAGCCGTGTCGAGCACGTGCTCGCGGGCGCGCGGCGCTGCGCCTACCGCATCGTGCCCAAGGCCCGCGCCTGAGGCACCCTCTTTTGTCTTTATCCACCAACTAGAAAGAAAGGCTCCACCATGGAACACACCCTTCCCCCGCTGCCGTACGCCATCGACGCACTGGCCCCCGAGTACTCGCAGGAAACGCTCGAGTTCCACCACGGCAAGCACCACAACGCCTACGTGGTGAACCTGAACAACCTGCAAAAGGGCACCGAGTTCGAAGCGATGACGCTCGAAGAGATCGTCAAGAAGTCCAGCGGCGGCATCTACAACAACGCCGCCCAGATCTGGAACCACACCTTCTTCTGGAACTGCATGAAGCCCCAAGGCGGCGGCGCACCCACCGGCGCACTGGCCAAGGCCATCGACGCCAAGTGGGGCAGCTACGACGCCTTCAAGGAAGCCTTCGTGAAGTCGGCCGTGGGCAACTTCGGCTCGGGCTGGACGTGGCTCGTGAAGAAGGCCGACGGTTCGGTGGACATCGTGAACACCGGCGCCGCCGGCACGCCGCTGACCACCGCCGACACGGCGCTGCTGACGGTGGACGTGTGGGAACACGCGTACTACATCGACTACCGCAACCTGCGCCCGAAGTTCGTCGAGACCTTCCTGGCCAAGCTGGTGAACTGGGACTTCGCGGCCAAGAACTTCGGCTGAAGCCCATGCTTTCGGCATGAAGAAAAAGCCGGCCTGCGGGCCGGCTTTTTTCATGGGCGCGCCGTCACCATCCAGTCGATCCAGCGCGCCACGTACGCCTGGTCGAGGTCGAAGTAGTGGGTGTGGGCGCCCAGGCCGAGGCAGGCCTCGTGCTCGGCCGCGACACACCAGGCCGGCGGCGTCGTCACCTGCTCGTACGGCTTGTCGTCCGCGCCCCAGAGCCAGCGGCCCACGTAGTCGCCCGCCGTGTAGAGGTTGACCCAGCGGGCCACGCCGACCTGGGCCGCGCTCGGCCCGCCGCCGTTCGCGTCTTCCGCCGTCACCCAGCCGTAGAGGTGCGGAAAGCGCGCCGCATACAGCTGGCGCAGCGGGCAGCCGGCAGTGAGCAGCAGCAGGCGGCTCTTGTTGAGCGCCGCCCAGAGGTCGGTCACCCGCGCATCGACCTGCTGCGCCGCGCGGAACTGCAGGTAGCGCAGCAGTTCGGTCGAGATCACAGTGCCCTGGCTGTGGGCCACGATCACGATGCGGTCGTAGCCCTGCGCCGCCACGTGCTCCAGCAGCGACACGTAGCGCGAGAAGATGCGCGCGCGCGGAATGGCGCGGCGCGGAAACTCGCGGAAGTGGCCGTCGACGTCCAGCGCCACGTCGAGCGGCATGCGCAGGCCCGGCACGGTGCGCGTGAGAAAACCTCCGAGCAGCGAGACGGAAGCGGCCAGCGTGGCGGCGGTGAAGATCAGCGGCTTGAGCCCGCTTTGCGACAGCGCCGACACCCAGATCACCGCCTCGTCGATCCATCCGCCGACCGAGACATTGCACTGCTTGAGCACCAGCAACAGGGCCACCGCGAAGGCGACCACCACGCTGGCGCTGGTCAGCACGGCGACGAAGCGGTCCAGCCGCCGGTAGCCCGCGCCGAGCCAGCGGCCCAGGCCCTGCGAGGTGCCGAAGGCCACCTTGAGTTCGGCGAACAGGCTGGGCACCAGCACCGCCACCAGGTAGGCCAGCAGCGACAGCGTGAGGCCCGCCGTCAAGGCGAAGGCCTGCGTGCTCTTCTCGTAGCGGTTGTGCAGGAAGTTCGCGCCGTCGGCCCAGTAGATGCCCTTGCCGAACCAGAACGGCGCGTAGTCGACGTCCTTCGCGCCGAGTTCCACGAGGTTCGTCAGCACGGCCCACGACACCATCGACAGCGCCACGAACGCCGCCACCGACACGAACAGCCCCAGCCGCCCCGTGGCGATGCTGGCGCGCGCGGCGGCGCCGCGGTCGGGCACCGTCTCCCCGGCGAGCAGCCAGGCGATGAGCAGCACGCCGGCCACGCCCCACCAGGCCACGACGCCCAGCAACAGGTACTCGACCACCCGCATGCCGGCGCGCACCCAGTGGCGCAGGTCGTCCGTGGCGCCCGCCGCCGCGGCGTTGATCGCCACGTGCACGAGCAGCGCCGCCACGGTCAGCGCCATCAAGCCCAGCCCCCAGGTGCGCGCCGCCGGAAAGCGGTCGCGCGCGATGCGCAGGGCGCGGTCGGCCAGCGCGGCGAGCAGCGCCAGCCAGGCCACGCCGACCACCCAGTGCGCGGGCACCAGCGCCCACAGGAACCAGCCGGCCAGGAGCGCGTACAGGCCCACCACGATCCGCGAGGAAGCCTGGGTGCGCGCCTGGTAGCAGTACCACCAGATCGCCAGCACCGGCACCGCCACGGCCAGCACCCGGCGCAGCAGCTCGGTGAGCGACAACGCATGGGGCGCGGGCTCGACCCGCGCCAGCCCGCCGAGCCCCGCGATCACCAGCCCGATCAGCAGCAGCTGCAGGAAGAGGTTCGCCAGCAGGTTGGCAAAGGCCCAGTCGAGCGCGGTCTGCAGCGAGGCCAAGCAGGCCCAGCGCCGCGCGCCCGGCGGCCGGGGCTTCCTGTTCACGCCGGCCGCTTCGGCGGCGCGGTCCACCGAATCGCGGCCCAGCTGCGAGAGGCGGAACACGATGGTGAACAGCTCGGCGACGATACGCGCCACCGAGCCCGGCAGGCGCGACAGGTCGGCCCAGTACATCTCGTGCACGTCGATGCGCTGCTGCACCGGCTGCCCGTTCGCATCGGTGGCGTCGCGCGTCATGCGCACGCGCGTGGCCTCGTAGGCCTCGTGGTCGGGCTCGGCGCGCTGCGACTTGAACAGCAGGTAGTCGCTGAAGGCGATGTCGGGGTTGCTCCGCTTCAGCTCGCGCGGCGTGAGCGGCCCGCGCCCCTTGGCGGCGCGCACCACGCCCGCGTCGTCGGCCTCGGCGGTCGAGATCCAGTCGTCGGCGCTGAAGTCCGAGGTCTTCGACTGCCGCATCGCCTTGCGCACGGGCGGCACGTAGGCCTTCTGCGCAGCGCCGCCTTCCGTGGCGGCCTTCTCGGTCTTGTCCTGATGCCCCGTGCGCTGCTGCACCATCGAGGTCAGCGGCGGCACCGGCAGGAGGTGGCTGTCGCAGTCGGCCTGGCGGTAGGTGGCGCCGGGGCCGGGGTGGTTGAGCATCAGCGAGGCGATGGCGCGCGCCGTGTCGCCGGCCTTCTGGTCGGCCACGCCGTGGATGGCGATGACCGCGACGCGCTCGGGGCGCGCGGGTGGTTCAGGCGTTGACTGCTCGGGCGGCGGTGCGCTCATGTGGGAACTCCTCCAAGCCAGGCCGGTGCATGGCAGGAGGAATTGTCCGCAGCGCGCTGCCCTTGGCTTCCCCCAAACGGGGGATGCCGGATGGACAGGGGCTCCTCAGACGTTGATGAGGTTCAGGATGTTCCCGTCGGGGTCCTTGAACCACGCGACCTTCATCTCGCCCATGACGTGGATGTCGCCCGCGAGCGTGGTGCCGGGCATGTCGTAGTGCTCGAAGCGCACGCCCTTGGCCTTGAGCGCGACCACGAGGCGCTCGATGTCGCCGTCGACCGACCAGGTCACGGCCGTGGCCTGGTTGGTGCCCGCGAAGGCCGAGCGGTAGACGTTGAGCCGCGTGTTGCCGCTGCGGTAGACGACGACCTCGTCGCCTTCGGCATCGACCTGCGCAAGGCCGAGCGTGTCTTCGTAGAAGCGTCGGGCCACGGCGAGGTCTTTCACCGCCAGGTTGGCCACTGCATTGATGTGTCCGAGCATGGGAGCCTCCCGCAAAGAGGAAGGGCGCCCGGAAACCGCCGAGCGCCGGGCGAGCCAGAAATACTCAACCATTTGGTGGAGTATTCGACTCACGATGGGCGGTGTCAAGGCGTCCGAAAGTACGCACCGCCCCGTGTTCTGCCCCCGCCAGCCGAGACGAGGGCCATCGCGAACCGCGAAAACCCCGCGCCGGCACTTCCGGCAGACTGCATCCCCCCTGCCCCCAGAACGAGACAATGCCCCCCATGACCCCATCGAACTTCCTCCGTCCGCTGGCCTTTGCGCTGGCCTTCACCGCCGTGGCGGCCACCGCCCCGGCCCACGCCCAGACCGCCGCCTACCCCGCCAAGCCCATCCGCATGGTCGTGCCCTTCCCGCCCGGCGGCGGCACCGACATCCTGGCGCGCCTGGTCGCGCAGAAGCTCACCGAGGCCAACCACTGGACCGTGGTGCCCGACAACCGCGCGGGCGCCGGCGGCACCATCGGCATCGCCGAGGCCGCGCGCGCCACGCCCACGGGCTACGACATCGTGATGGGCCAGAAGGACAACATGGTCGTCGCGCCCTGGCTCTACAAGAGCCTGAGCTACAGCCCGGTGAAGGACCTCACGGCCGTGGCCCACGTGGCCTACACGCCCGTGGTGATCGTCACGCAGGCCAACTCCAAGTTCAAGACGCTGGACGACGTGGTGAAGGCCGCGCGCGCCGCGCCCGACACCATCACCTACGGCTCGCCGGGCAACGGCACCACCATCCACCTGGCCGGCGAGATCTTCAACGGCGCCGCCAAGATCAAGATGCGCCACGTGCCCTACAAGGGCTCCAACGCGGCCATGATGGACGTGCTCGCGGGCAACGTCGACCTGATGGTGTCGTCGGTGCCCTCGGCCATGGCGCAGATCAAGGCCGGCAAGCTGCGCCCGCTGGCGGTCACCTCCGCCAAGCGCAGCACCTCGCTGCCCGACGCGCCCACCGTGGCCGAGCTGGGCTACAAGGACTTCGACGTGAGCACCTGGTACGGCGTCTTCGTGCCGGCCGGCACGCCCAAGGACATCGTCACCACGCTGAATGCGGCAGTCAACAAGCTGCTGGCCACGCCCGAAATGAAGGCGGCCATCATTGCCCAGGGCGCCGAGCCGCAGAGCATGACGCCGGAGCAGTTCGGCGCGCTGCTGAAGACCGACTACGAGAAGTGGAAGGGGATCGTGCAGGCTTCGGGCGCGACGATCGAGTAAGAGGGGTTTTCATACCAGGAACACCGCGGAACCGGCTTTGCCGGGCCGCTGGTGTTGCCCCCGGTAGGGGGTTGGCGAAGCGACACGAAGTGCGCGAAGCCTGGGGGCGAGCTCAATCAGGCACGAACTTGGCGTTGAAGATCTCGACGTCCGCCGCATCCTCGAACGTCGCCACCTGCCCCATCTTCCCGTCGCTCATGCGGCAGGCCGAGAACAGGCTGTAGCGGCCCTTGAAATAGAACTCGTCCATCACGATCAGCGCGTACGGGTACGGCACGAACACCTGGTGCTCGAAGACGATGCGGTGCACGTTCCTCGGCGACGGGAAGAGCTTGTATTCGACGGTGTCGATGGACTTTGCGGTGGCCATGATGTGGTCGCCGTGTTCAGGCCGGGTCGCGCACGTCGGCCACGGGGTTGCTGCCGAAGTCCGCGCGCGTCAGGTAGGCGAGCACCTTGGCCGCCGCGCTCTGGGGGCTGTCGAGCCGGCCTTCTTCCTTCATGCTCACGAAGCGCGTGCGGTCCGGGAACTGTTCGGCCGAAGCGCCGCGCAGCTGCACCTGCATGTCGGTGTCGATGATGCCGGGCGCCAGCGACACGATGCGCGCGCCGTTCGGTGCATGCACCTCCTCGAGCGCCACGGCGCGCGAGAAATGGTCCATGCCGGCCTTGGCCGCGCAGTACGGCGCCTGGCTGCCCAGGGCGTTGCGGCCCAGGCCCGACGAGATGTTCAGCACCTTGCGCGCGCCGCGCCATTCGCGCGTGCCGCCGAGGAAGGCGGCCGTGAGCAGCATCGGCGCCTCGAGCCCGATGCGCAGCGCCTGCGCCAGTTCGGCCGGCACGGCGCGCGACAGCGGCGCGGGGTTGCCGACGGTGCCGGCGTTGTTGATGAGCGTGACGCTGTCGAAGCGCTGGCCGTCCAGCGTGCGCAGCCAGTCCGACAGGCGCGCCGCGGCGGCGACCGGGTCGGACAGGTCCTGCTCCCATTGCGTCAGTTCGGCGCCGGCCGCCTTGGGGGCTTCGGCCAGTTCGGGCGAGGACTTGCGCGCAATGCCGAGCACCGTGTGGCCGGCCTGCAGCAGTTGTTCGGCCATGGCACGGCCCAGGCCGCGCGAGGCGCCGGTGATGACGGTGAGGTGGGAAGAGGCGGAGGTGGTCATGGGGGTGTGGGAGCAGGAGAAGGCCGCAAGGCTAAGGGATATCGAAAGGCCGCGCGCGTCAGCCGGTACGGAACTGGGCGCGCAGGAAGTTGCGGTGGCGGGCGATGTGCTGCAGCTGCGCGGGCGCGATGGAGCCGCCGAGGTCGACCTCGTCCGCACCGTTGAGCACGGCATTGGCGTTCGCCATGGCACGCGCCACGACCTCTTCCTCGCTCACGCCGAGCTGCGCGGCCAGGTCGAGCGCGACGCGGCGCATGGCGCGCTGCGACAGCATCCACATCGCGCCGAAGCGGTCCCAGGCCAGCGCGGCTTCTTCCGACTTCTCGCGGTCGGCCAGGATGTCCTTGAGCGGGCGCGCCAGGATCTCGTTGAGCGCGTCGATCTGTTCGCCCAAGGCCTCGGCGCGGTCGATGGCCTCTTCCAGCGTCGGGCCGTCGTCTTCCTCGTTGCGGGCCTGCGTGGCCTGTTGCTGCTGCGGCGGCAGAAAGCTCGCCTGGGCGTCGGCGGGAACGATCTGCAGGTGGTCGGAGAGGGCCATGTTTTTTTCTTTCAGTTCGAGGTGCTGTTGTTCTTGCGGCTGGACATCGCGGTGGCGCGCAGGCCCGGCAGGTCGAGCACGCGCAGGCCACCGTACTCCACGCGGATCAGCCCCTGCGCCGACAGCGCATTGAGCGCCTCGTTCACGCGCTGGCGCGACAGGCCGACAAGGTACGCCAGTTCCTGCTGCGTGATGCGCAAGACCTCGCCCACGCCGGGGTACAGCACCGGGTTGAACAGCGACACCAGGTTGCGCGCCACGCGTGCGTCGGGGTTGTTGAGGCGGTCGATCTCCAGCGCCGCGATGAACTGGCCCAGCCGCTCGTTGAGCTGGTTCATCACGAAGCGGTTGAAGCCGATGGAGTGGTCCAGCAGCCAGTGGAAGCTCTCGATCGGCAGCCCCGCCACGAGGCTGCGGCGCAGTGCCTGGATGTTGTAGCGGTAGGGCTCGCGCTTCATCACCGTGCCCTCGCCGAACCAGCCACCGGGCGGCACGCCGGTGTAGGTGACCGAGCCGCCGTCGGCGTTGTCGTTGCTCATCTTCAGCAACCCTTCGACCACGCCGAACCAGTAGGTGGGCGAACGCCCGACCCGGCACACCAGGTCGCCGGGCTCGGCCTCGCCCACCACGAGCGTGGCCTCGGCGCGGCGGCGCTCGGCGGGCGTGAGCGTGGGCAGCCACGGAATGCCATCGAGTTCAGCCGCATTGGCGGGGCGCACGCGGTCCTTGATGGAACCGCCGAGCACGTTCTGTGGGTTGAGGTTGCCAGGAGGCATCGGGAAACTCCGGGGAGTAGTGTCCCTAGGATTGTCGTTGGAACGACAACCGGGCGTCAAAGTGGGACCTACGATCCGGCCACTGTGCAAACCACCGCCCCCACCTTCCCCCGTCTGCTGCTCGCGCATGCCGAGGCCCGTCCCGAGGCTCCCGCCGTGCGCGAAAAAGACCTTGGCATCTGGCAAACCTGGACCTGGAACGCCGTGGCGCAGGAAGTGCGCGAGATGGCCTGCGGTCTGGCAAGCCTTGGCTTCAAGGCCTTCGACAACCTCGCGATCGTCGGCGCCAACCGGCCGCACCTGTACATGGCGGTGCTCGCCGCGCAAAGCCTGCGCGGCGTGCCCGTGCCGCTGTACCAGGACGCGGTCGCCAGCGAGATGGTCTTCATGCTGAACGACGCGAGCATCGAGTTCGTCATCGTCGAAGACCAGGAACAGGTCGACAAGCTGCTCGAGTGCCGCGAGCTGCAGCAAGGCCAGGAGGGCCAGCAGCAGGGCATCCGCCACATCATCTACGACGACCCCAAGGGCCTGCGCCACTACGAGCAGCCGGGGCTCATGAGCTACGAGCAGCTGCGCGAGCTGGGTCGGGCCTTCGACAAGGCCAACGCCGGCTACTACGACCGCGCCGTGGCGAGCGGCGAGGCCAGCGACGTCGGCGTGATCCTCTACACCTCGGGCACCACCGGCCGCCCCAAGGGCGTGTGCCAGACGCACGCCAGCTTCATCGCGGCGGGGCGCGGCGGCGTCGAGACCGACAAGCTCGGCCCCGGCGACAACATCATGAGCTACCTGCCGATGGCGTGGGTGGGCGACCACCTGTTCTCGGTGGCGCAGTGGCTGGTGGGCGGCTTCACGCTCAACTGCCCCGAGTCGGCCGAGACGGTGATGAACGACATGCGCGAGATCGGCCCGAGCTACTACTTCGGCCCGCCGCGCACCTTCGAAGGCCTGCTCACGGCCGTGTCGATCCGCATGGAAGACGCGGCCGCGCCCAAGCGCTGGCTGTATGCGAAGTTCATGGCGCTGGCGCAGCGCGTGGGCGCCGACATCCTCAATGGTGCTCCGGTGAGTACCGGCGACCGCTTCATGTACAGCCTGGGCAACCTGCTGATCTACGGCCCGCTGCGCAACGTGCTGGGCATGAGCCGCATCCGCGTGGCCTACACGGCCGGCGCGGCCATCGGGCCCGACCTGTTCCGCTTCTACCGCTCCATCGGCGTGAACCTCAAGCAGTTCTACGGCCAGACCGAGACCTGCGCCTACGTGTGCCTGCAGCAGGACGGCAAGGTCAAGCTGCAGACCGTGGGCACGGCGGCGCCGGGCATCGAACTGAAGATCGCCGACGACGGCGAGGTGCTGGTGCGCGGCGTGTCGGTGCTCAAGGAGTACTACAAGCGCCCCGACGCCACCGCCGAGGTGCTCGATGCCAACGGCTACTTCCACACCGGCGACGCGGGCGTGCTCGACAGCGAAGGCCACCTGCGCATCATCGACCGCGCCAAGGACGTGGGCCGGCTCGTGGGCGGCGCGATCTTTGCGCCCAACTACATCGAGAACAAGCTCAAGTTCTTCCCGCAGATCAAGGAAGCCGTGTGCTTCGGCAACGGCCGCGACGAGGTCTGCGCCTTCGTCAACATCGACTTCGAGGCCGTCGGCAACTGGGCCGAGCGCCGCGGCCTGGCCTACGGCGGCTATGTGGACCTGGCCGGCAAGCCCGAGGTGCTGACGCTGGTGGCCGAGTGCATCGCCAAGGTCAATGCCGACCTCGCGGCCGAGGACGGCATGGGCGAGACGCAGATCGCGCGCTTCCTCGTGCTGCACAAGGAGCTCGACCCCGACGACGACGAACTGACCCGCACGCGCAAGGTGCGCCGCGGCTTCATCGCCGAGAAATACGCCGTGCTGGTCGACGCGCTGTACGGCGGCAAGACCGCGCAGTACATCGAGACCCAGGTCAAGTTCGAGGACGGACGCACGGGGGTTGTCAGCGCCACGCTGAAGATCAACGACGCCAAGACCTTCCCCATCGTGAAGGCCGCCGCATGAGCAATCGGAAAATTGGCGACGTCATCCTCGACGTCCAGAACATCAGCCTGAGCTTCGGCGGCGTGAAGGCGCTGACCGACATCAGCTTCAACGTGCGCGAGCACGAGGTGCGGGCCATCATCGGCCCCAACGGCGCGGGCAAGAGCTCGATGCTGAACTGCATCAACGGCGTGTACTGGCCGCAGCAGGGCTCCATCACCTTCCGCGGCCAGACCTTCAAGCACATGAACTCGCGCCAGGTGGCCGAGATGGGCGTGGCGCGCACCTTCCAGAACCTGGCGCTGTTCAAGGGCATGAGCGTGCTCGACAACATCATGACCGGGCGCAACCTCAAGATGAAGAGCGGCCTGTTCGCACAGGCGCTGCGCTGGGGCCCGGCCGAACGCGAAGAGCTGCAGCACCGCGAGTTCGTCGAGCACATCATCGACTTCCTGGAAATCCAGGCGCACCGCAAGACGCCGGTGGGCCGCCTGCCCTACGGCCTGCAAAAGCGCGTCGACCTCGGCCGCGCGCTGGCGATGGAGCCGCAGGTGCTGCTGCTGGACGAGCCCATGGCCGGCATGAACGTGGAAGAAAAGCAGGACATGAGCCGCTTCATCCTCGACGTGAACGACGAGTTCGGCGCGACCATCGTGCTCATCGAGCACGACATGGGCGTGGTGATGGACATCTCCGACCGCGTGGTGGTGCTGGACTACGGCAAGAAGATCGGCGACGGCACGCCGGATGAAGTTCGGAACAACGAAGACGTGATCCGGGCATACCTCGGCGTGGAGCATTGACCATGGGATTTTTCCTCGAAACCCTTTTCGGCGGCCTCATGGTCGGCATGCTGTATTCGCTGATCGCGATCGGCTTCGTGCTGATCTACAAGGCCTCGGGCGTCTTCAACTTCGCGCAGGGTGCGATGGTGCTGTTCGCGGCGCTGGCCATGGCGCGCTTCGCCGAGTGGTTCCCGCTGTGGTTCGGCTTCCAGAGCCAGATCCTCGCGAACATCCTGGCCTTCATCGCGGCCATGGCGGTGATGATCGTGGTGGCCTGGCTCATCGAACGGCTGGCGCTGAGCAAGCTGGTGAACCAGGAAGGCATCACGCTCCTGATGGCCACGCTGGGCATCGCCTACTTTCTGGACGGCGTGGGCCAGACGATCTTCGGCAACGACATCTACAAGATCGACGTGGGCATGCCCAAGGAACCGCTGATGGTGCTCGAAGGCACCTTCCAGGGCGGCCTGCTGCTGAGCCAGGAAGACCTGATCGCCGCGCTGGTGTCCGCCGCGCTGGTGGTGGTGCTGGCGATCTTCTTCCAGAAGACGGCCACGGGCCGTGCGCTGCGCGCGGTGGCCGACGACCACCAGGCCGCGCAATCGATCGGCATTCCGCTGTCGCGCATCTGGGTGATCGTGTGGTCGGTGGCCGGTTTCTCGGCACTGGTGGCCGGGATCATCTGGGGCTCCAAGCTCGGCGTGCAGTTCTCGCTCTCGCTGGTGGCGCTGAAGGCGCTGCCGGTGGTGATCCTCGGCGGGCTGACCTCGATCCCCGGCGCCATCATCGGCGGCCTGCTGATCGGTGTCGGCGAGAAGCTGTCTGAAATCTATCTCGGCCCCATGCTCGGTGGCGGCATCGAGATCTGGTTTGCCTACGTGCTGGCACTGGTCTTCCTGCTGGTTCGCCCGCAAGGCCTGTTCGGCGAAAAAATCATCGATCGGGTCTGAGCACATGTTCTACAGAGAAAACGGCCAGTTTAAGTCGAGCTACCGCGCCGACCAACAGATCTTCCCGATCGCGCAGGACCGCCTGGCGATCCTGGTGCTGCTGCTCGTGGCGTTCGTCGTGGTGCCGATGGGCGTGTCCGACTACTGGATGCGCGCCATCCTCACGCCTTTCCTGATCCTGTCGCTGGCGGCGCTGGGCCTGAACATCCTGGTCGGCTACTGCGGCCAGATCTCGCTGGGCACCGGCGCTTTCATGGCGGTGGGCGCGTATGCGGCCTACAACTTCCAGGTGCGCATCGACGGCATGCCGCTCATCGCCTCGCTGCTGCTGGGCGGTCTGTGCGCCACGGTGATCGGCGTGCTGTTCGGCATTCCGAGCCTGCGCATCAAGGGCCTGTACCTGGCGGTGGCCACGCTGGCCGCGCAGTTCTTCACTGACTGGGCCTTCCTGCGCATCCAGTGGTTCACCAACAACTCGTCGTCGGGTTCGGTGAGCGTGGCGGGGCTGAACGTGTTCGGCGTGCCGATCGAGTCGCCGGTACAGAAGTACCTGTTCTGCCTGATCTTCGTGGTGGTGTTCGCACTGCTGGCCAAGAACCTGGTGCGCAGCGCCATCGGCCGCGAATGGATGGCGATGCGCGACATGGACGTGGCTGCCGCGGTGATCGGCATCCGTCCGGTGTACGCCAAGCTCACGGCCTTCGCGGTGAGCAGCTTCATCGTCGGCGTGGCCGGCGCGCTGTGGGGCTTCATTCACCTGGGTGCGTGGGAGCCGGCGGCGTTCAGCATCGACCGCTCGTTCCAGCTGCTGTTCATGGTGATCATCGGCGGGCTCGGTTCGATCATGGGCAGCTTCTTCGGCGCCGCCTTCATCGTGCTGCTGCCGCTCTTCCTGAACCAGCTGCCGGGCTGGCTGGGCTTCTCGATCTCGACCGCACTGGCCTCGCACCTGGAGACCATGATCTTCGGCGCGCTGATCGTGTTCTTCCTGATCGTCGAGCCCCACGGCCTGGCGCGGCTGTGGTCCACGGCCAAGGAAAAGCTGCGGCTGTGGCCCTTCCCGCACTGACAGGTTCCCGTTCTTGTTGTTGTTCGTTCGTAAAAACCCGGCACCGAGGTGCCCACAAAAGGAGACAGGCATGACACTGAAATCGCTCGCTCTGACCGCCGCCCTGGTGGCCAGCACCCTCGGCGCGGCCTTCGCGCCTTCGCTCGCGCAGGCCCAGGCCAAGGAACAGTTCTTCCCGCTGCTGGTGTACCGCACCGGTCCCTACGCGCCCAACGGCACGCCCTGGGCCAACGGCAAGCAGGACTACATCAAGTACATCAACGCCACCGGCGGCATCAACGGCGTGAAGATCACGTACGAGGAATGCGAAACCGGCTACGCCACCGACAAGGGCGTGGAATGCTACGAGCGCCTGAAGGGCCGCCCGGGCGTGACGCTGTTCGACCCGCAGGCCACCGGCATCACCTTCGCGCTGACCGACAAGGTGCCCACCGACAAGATCCCGCTCATCACGCTGGGCTACGGCCTGTCGGCCTCGCAGGACGGCGGCGTGTTCAAGTGGAACTTCCCGCTCATGGGCTCCTACTGGACCGCGGCCGACATCCTGATCCAGCACATCGGCAAAAAAGAAGGCGGCATGGACAAGCTCAAGGGCAAGAAGATCG
This sequence comes from Variovorax boronicumulans NBRC 103145, assembly GCF_001591345.1. Classification (GTDB taxonomy): domain Bacteria; phylum Pseudomonadota; class Gammaproteobacteria; order Burkholderiales; family Burkholderiaceae_C; genus Variovorax; species Variovorax boronicumulans. The sequence continues at coordinate 40,270 of NZ_BCUS01000028.1, forward strand.
CCCTCGTGTACCACGACTCGCCGTTCGGCAAGGAGCCGATCCCGCTGCTGCAGGAGCGCGCCAAGCAGAACGGCTTCGAGCTCTCTCTGATCCCCGTGACCGCGCCGGGCGTGGAACAGAAGTCGGCCTGGCTGCAGGTGCGCCAGTCGCGTCCCGACTTCGTGCTGCTGTGGGGCTGGGGCGTGATGAACTCCACCGCCCTGAAGGAAGCCGTGGCCACGGGCTACCCGCGCGAGAAGATGTACGGCGTGTGGTGGGCCGGCGCCGAACCCGACGTGAAGGACGTGGGCGCCAACGCCAAGGGCTACAACGCACTGGCGCTGAACACCTCGGGCACGCAGCCCAAGGTGATCCAGGACATCCTCAAGCAGGTGCACGACAAGGGCCAGGGCACGGGTCCGAAGGACGAAGTGGGCTCGGTGCTCTACACGCGCGGCGTGATCATCCAGATGCTGACCATCGAGGCCGTGCGTCGTGCGCAGGAGCGCTTCGGCAAGGGCAAGGTCATGACCGGCGAGCAGGTGCGCTGGGGCATGGAGAACCTCGCGCTCGACCAGAAGAAGCTCGATGCCCTGGGCTTCTCGGGCGTGATGCGTCCGGTGAGCACCTCGTGCCAGGACCACATGGGCTCGACCTGGGCGCGCGTCCATACCTGGGACGGCGCCAAGTGGGGCGGCATGTCCGACTGGTACGAGGCCGACAGCCAGATCATCAAGCCGATGGTGAAGGCGGCCGCCGACAAGTACGCGGGCGAAAAGAAGCTCACCCGCCGCGAAGCGGCCGACTGCCAGTCTTGAGCTAACCCCCAGGCTACGCGCACTTCGTGTCGCTTCTCCCACCCCCTTGCAGGGGGCAACACCAGCGGCCCGGCAAAGCCGGTTCCGCGGTGTTCCCCGAAGGGCGGTGGGTCAAGCGGGTATCTGAAAGAACAGCGTCGTTGTTCTTTCGAATGCTTCGGACTACACCATGAGCGAACCCAAGATCCTTCTCAACGTCAACGGCATCGAGGTCATCTACAACCACGTGATCCTCGTGCTCAAGGGCGTGTCGCTGACCGTGCCCGAAAGCGGCATCGTCGCGCTGCTCGGCGGCAACGGCGCCGGCAAGACGACCACGCTGCGCGCCGTGAGCAACCTGCTCGCGGGCGAACGCGGCGCCGTGACCAAGGGCACCATCGAGCTGCGCGGCGAGCGCATCGAGGCGCTGTCGCCGGCCGAGCTGGTCAAGCGCGGGCTGATCCAGGTGATGGAGGGCCGCCACTGCTTCGCCCACCTGACCATCGAAGAGAACCTGATGACCGGCGCCTACACGCGCACCGACGGCAAGGCCTCGGTGCAGGAGACGCTGGAGAAGGTGTACGCGTATTTCCCGCGCCTGAAGACGCGCCGCACCTCGCAGGCGGCCTACACCTCGGGCGGCGAGCAGCAGATGTGCGCCATCGGCCGTGCGCTGATGGCCAACCCGACCATGGTGCTGCTGGACGAGCCCTCGATGGGCCTGGCGCCGCAGATCGTGGAAGAGGTGTTCGAGATCGTCAAAGACCTGAACACCAAGGAAAAAGTGACCTTCCTGCTGGCCGAGCAGAACACCAACATGGCGCTGCGCTACGCCGACTACGGCTACATCCTGGAGAACGGCCGCATCGTGATGGACGGCGAGGCCAAGAGCCTGCGCGAGAACGAGGACGTGAAGGAGTTCTACCTCGGCGTGGGCGGCGCAGACCGCAAGAGCTTCCGCGATGTGAAGAGCTACAAGCGCCGCAAGCGTTGGCTGGCCTGAAGTACCCACCCCAGAGCGACCGAATCGATAGACGAAGGGTACGGACATGAACGACCACTACGACCAACTGGAAATCCGCGACCCTGCCGAACGCGAACGTGACCTGCTGGCCGCGCTGCCCCGGCAGATCACCCAGGCACAGACTGCAACGTCCGCCTTCACGAAGATCCTCGACGGCGTGAAGCCCGCCGACGTCACCTCGCGTGAAGCCCTCGCGAAGCTGCCCGTCACCCGCAAGTCGGAACTGCTCGAGCTGCAGAAGGCACGCCGCGCCGACGACCCCTTCGGCGGCTTCGCATCGATCGTGCGCGGGCCGCGCATGCCGCGCATCTTCGCGAGCCCCGGCACCATCTACGAACCCGAGGGCGAGGCGCGCGACTACTGGCGCACCGCGCGCGCCCTGCATGCGGCGGGCTTTCGCAGCGGCGAGCTGATCCACAACAGCTTCAGCTACCACATGACGCCGGCCGGCTCCATCATGGAAAGCGGCGCGCATGCCATGGGCTGCACCATCTTCGCGGGCGGCACGGGTCAGACCGAGCAGCAGCTCGAAGCCATCGTCGACCTCAAGCCCGACGGCTACGCGGGCACGCCGAGCTTCCTGAAGATCCTGCTGGAGAAGGCCGAAGAGAAGGGCCAGAAGCTGCCGTGGTTCACCAAGGCGCTGGTGTCCGGCGAGGCCTTTCCGCCCAGCCTGCACGACTGGATCGCCGCGCACGGCGTGCAGGGCATCCAGTGCTACGCGACCGCCGACCTGGGCCTCATCGCGTATGAAACCAGCGCGCGCCAGGGCCTGGTGATCGACGAGGGCGTGCTGGTCGAGATCGTGCGTCCCGGCACCGGCGACCCCGTGCCCGACGGCGAAGTGGGCGAGATCGTCGTCACCACCTTCAACCCCGACTACCCGCTGGTGCGCTTCGGCACCGGCGACCTCTCGGCCGTGCTCGCGGGCACCTGCCCCACGGGCCGCACCAACAAGCGCATCAAGGGCTGGCTCGGCCGCGCCGACCAGACCACCAAAGTGCGCGGCATGTTCGTGCACCCCTCGCAGGTCGCCGAGGTCGTGCGGCGCTTTCCCGAGATCGTGCGCGCGCGGCTCGTGGTGTCGGGCGAGATGGGCGACGACCAGATGACCTTCAAGCTGGAATGCGCCGGCGCCCCGGCCGGGCTCGACGCACGCATCGCCGATGCGGTGCGCGAAGTGACCAAGCTGCGCGGCACCATCGAGCTGGTGGCGCCGGGCACCCTGCCGAACGACGGCAAGGTGATCGAGGACGCGCGCAGCTACAAGTAGGGGCGGTACAGGCGACGCGTGATGAAGCGCGTGAGCAGCACGGTCAGTAAGGGGTAGAGCGGCACGAGCGCGGCCAGCAGCATGATCAAGCCGACGGCGCCGGAAAAGCCGGATGACGACGTCACCATCAGTGGCAGCCCCACGACGAAGACGACGACGCAGCTCGCAAACACCCCCACCAAGGCCAGCACCGACGCCGCCACGGCCCGGAAGGGCCGGACCTGCGTCAGGCCGGACGCGGTGCCGAGCCATCCGCCCCAGTACGACAGCGCGAAAATCACCAGGGGCGGACCGCCCCAGAACAGCAGGAGCGCGACGCCGTTCGACGGATCGACGATCGCCGTCCCGATGTTGGCGGCCATCATGCAGCGCGCCTGCAGCGACGCGAACACGACAGCGACCAGCGTTGCCACCGCGCGGCGTGGCGACACACCCGCCTGCACCGCATCTGCCACCTCGCGGTCGCCGGACGGCGCCGCAGCCGGTGCTCGCAGTGCCACCCAGGCCGCAAGCCACACGCTCAACACAAGCACGACCAGCTGCACCGCTTCGTACACGACCGCCGTCGAAGTCACCGCGAAGCCACCGAAGACCGCCTGAAGCCAGCTCCCCGAGAAGAGCATCTGCTGCAGTTTGTAGAGAAGCGGGCCCAGCGCGTAGTGGTTCAGCAGCAGCGCGATGAGATAAACCGCGGCATAACGCAGGTGCGGGCCGGGCAGTTGCGCCACGCTCGCGGCGCCGCGCACCTCCAGTGCCTGGCGGGCATGGCTCCAGGCCAGCGCCGCCGCCAGCACCCAGGCCATCGAGAGGTTGGCCATCATGGGAACCCACACGTCCGGCTGGGCATAGCTGGCAAGCATCTGCTGGCTGTCCGGCATGCCGGGCCACAGCTGCTTGCCGAAGTGGAACAACACCAACGCGACTTCGACGGCCAGGGTGATGAGCGCGAAGTCGCGCGGCAAGCGCCACGCATTCGCGAGTGAAGCGGAAGACGTCATCGAAGCCAACGGACGGCCACTTACTTCTTACAGCTCGCCGGCAACGCCTTGTCCTTCAACCCCTCACCCGCGCTGCAATGCCACGCAATGCCCCGGTCGGTCGACGACGGCTCCATGCGCAGCGTGCCCTTGGGCGTGGCCACCTCCACCACCATGCTGTCTGGGTCGAGCGTGAGGGTGGCGCCGTTGGGCAGGTTCTCCGGCAGGCCGACGGCGGCCAGGGTGTCGGGGATCTCGGCCTTTTCTTCATAGTGGCGCGTGAGCGCGTTGCGCACCGGCGCGCCCTCGGCCCAGGCCTGGGCGACGACGGCGCGGGTCTGGTACTCCTGGTAGGCCGGGATGGCTGCAGCCGCCATGACGCCGATGACAGCCACCACGATCAGCACCCCTGCCGCGCCGCCGCCGGCCCGGCCGGCATACGGCACGAAGAGCGCGAGCAGGTAGGCCACCGGATTGCGCTCGGGCAGCTTGGCGCCCGGGTCGATGGCGCGCGCGACGCGCTTGGTGAGCCAGGGGTAGCCGCCGATGAGTTCGTGGAACGAGCCCCAGAAGCCGCGGTTGCCGGCCGACTGGGCGGCGTAGCGCTGCAGGTTCACGTTGCGCCACTGCTGCGCGCCGGCGGCCAGCGCCACCAGCGCGCGCGGTGCGGAGTCGACCTCGCGGCAGCAGGCGGCACCGTGCAGGTCGCAGGTGTATTCCTTGGCGCGCGCATAGGCCGCGCCCAACAGCGGCAGCCAGAGCACGGGCGCGCGCCAGATGTGGCCCGTGAGGTGGCCGCGGCGGATGTGGCCCAGCTCGTGGCCCATGTAGAAGTGGATGCCGTCGGGCTGCGCCTCCATCGCGTCGACCACGTCGGACAGCAGCACCACGAAGTTGCGCCCGAAGAAGCGCGTGGCAAAGGCGTTGAACATGCCGTCGCCGTGCAGCAGGTAGGCCTCGGGCGGCTGCGCGATGCCCAGGCGGGTGCAGCAGTCGACGAAGCGCGCGTGCAGCTCGGGCAGCTGCTGGGGCGACAGCTTCACGCCCGTGCCCTTGATCCAGGCGATGACCGCCGACTGCGCGAACACGTAGCCGATGAAGCCCAGCAGCACGTAGACGAGCGCGATGCCCAGCGTGCCCACGACGATCAGCGTCCAGGCCAGCAGGCCCAGAACGAGCGTGAGTTTGCCGAGCCAGCGCTCGCGCGGATAGACCCAGGGATCCATTGGTTTCTTCTCCTCGATGCCGCCCGTCGGGCTGGCCTGTTTGTGGTTGTCATCACCCCGGCGCGGGTGCGCGGGACGGGCGTGATCATGCCCCAGCATGGGGCGAAAACGGTGACATTCCTAAGGGCTATTCGGTATGGGTCAGCCCCCGGTCAGCCGATAAGATCGCGACCCTTTCCATTTAAAAACTCCGTCGGAGACATCATGAAGAAACTGTTTGCCCTCGCGGCGATTGCCGCGGCCGCCGTCGGCGCACACGCCCAGGATTTCCCCGCAGGCAAGCCCGTGACGCTGGTGGTGCCTTTCTCGGCCGGCGGCCCGACCGACCGCGTGGCCCGCGACCTGGCCGAATCGCTGCAGAAGACGCTGGGCACGACGATCATCGTGGACAACACCGCCGGCGCCGGCAGCTCGATCGGCACCGCCAAGGTGGCGCGCGCCAACCCCGACGGCTACACGCTGCTGCTGAACCACATCGGCATGTCGACGATGCCGGCGCTGTACCGCAAGCTGCCGTTCAACGTCGAGAACGACTTCGAATACCTCGGCATGGTCAATGAAGTGCCGATGACGCTCATCGGCAAGCCCGGCCTGCCCGCCAACAACTACAAGGAACTGACGACCTGGATCAATGCCAACAAGGGCAAGATCAACCTGGGCAACGCCGGCCTGGGCGCCGCCTCGCACCTGTGCGGCCTGCTGTTCCAGAGCGCGCTGAAGATCGAGATGACGCCCGTGCCGTACAAGGGCACCGCGCCGGCCATCGCCGACCTGCTGGGCGGCCAGATCGACCTGCTGTGCGACCAGACCACCAACACCACGTCGCAGATCGAGGCCAAGAAGGTCAAGGCCTACGCCGTGACCACCAGCAAGCGCCTGACCACGCCCGCGCTGAAAGACCTGCCCACGCTCGACGAGTCGGGCCTGAAGGGCTTCGAAGTGTCGATCTGGCACGGCGTGTATGCCCCCAAGGGCACGCCCGCACCGGTGCTGAAGAAGATCAACGAAGCCATCCGGGCCGCCATGAAGGACCCGGCGTTCATCAAGCGTGAAGAAGGCCTGGGCGCCGTGATCACCACCGACAAGCGCGTCGAGCCGGCCGAACACAAGAAGTTCGTTGCCGCCGAAATCGCCAAGTGGGGCCCGATCATCAAGGCCGCCGGCGTGTACGCTGACTGATCCTTTCGATCTCCCATAGAAAAAGCCGCCGGCCCTTTCGGGTCGGCGGCTTTTTTCATGCGGTGGTGACAGCAGGAAGGCTCAGGGGAGCGAGACGGTCCACGCCTCGAAGTTCTTGCGCACGTCGACTTGGCGCGCGGTGCGTGCCGTGAAGATGAAGCTGCTGACCGACGAGCCCTGCGCGTATTGGTAGGCGTTGTTGCCGACGCTCGTGCAGTGGTTGTCGCTCGGCGAGTTCACCGGCTGGCAGTAGATGACGGCCTTGCGCGCCGAGGTGCGCACGGTGATCGAGTCGGTGAAGCGGTTGTTGTTCGGGCCACGGCCGGCCACCAGGAAGGTGGTCGGGGCGTAGGCGCCGTTCGGCACCGACCAGCCGTCGAGGTTGCCCTCGGCGCTGAAGTCGATGTTGTTGGCGCTGGGGTCGGAGGGAACCGGCGCGCCGAACACGATGCCGCGCGGAACGCCGTCGATTTCCGACATCAGCTCGGCGCGCAGGGCCGGCGTCATTTCCACGGTCGGCAGTTGCACGGCCTCGGCGAGGGTCGGCGCGCGCGAGAAGGTGCGCACGTACTGCACCGGGTTGGTCCCGCCGGCCGCCAGGAAGAACTCGAGCTTCCAGACCGCCTGATCGGGAATGGCGCTCAGCTGCGCGTCGTCGAACTGCGGCGCTGCGAAGAGATTGCCGGGCTCGACGCTGCTCGGGTTGCCGCCTTGCGCCGGGTCCACGTAGCGCGCGGCCATGCGCCACAGCGAGGAGTTCAGCGCGCCGTTGGCGGTGCCGTCGGTGGTGAGCACCAGGGTGGTCAGCCCGGCCCGGGGCACGAGGACCAGCTCGCGGCCGGGCAGCGCGGACGAGGTGGCCACCACCTTCGTGAAGATCGAGTCGCCATTGCCGTCGAGCACGTTGTCCACCGACACGTTGTAGCCCGCGGCGTGGTACTTCAGGTTCGCGTGCTTGAGGAAGTCCTTCAGCTCCTGCTGCGGGCGCACGGCGGCGCGGTAGGCGTTGCTGTTGCCGGTGAGCTTGAGCGCGCCATTCACGATCCTGGCGTTGAACACGTCGTTGTCGGTGTTGCCCACGCTGTCGGTCCAGCGGTAGGTGAGCGCGATGTCGCCGCCCGGGTGGAAGTATTCGAAGTTGCCGCGGTCGTGCTTCAGGTTGGTGGGGCCGAAGCGGAACAGGCTTTCGAAAGGCCGGCGCGGGCCGCTCGACGCGCGCCCGATGTGCAGGCCGGCCGCGACGAAGCTGGCCGGGTCGTCGCCCACGAACAGCGTGCGGCAGGCCGGCGCGACCACGTCGGCGGCCTCGCCGAAGGCGTTGCCGTCGGAGCCGATGGTGCTGTCCACGCGCTCGTTCAGCGGCAGCGCGTAGCAGGCGTTGAGGCGGTCCAGCAGGTCCTTGACCATCGCCGGCGTGGGCGGCTGCACGAGGGCCGCGGCATCGACCGCGGGCAGCGGCGCGATGCTGCTCTCGCCGGTGCGAAAGACGATGGACACCGGCGCGCTCTCTTCGCTCGCGGGCTGCGCCTTGACGGTGATCTCGATGTTGGCGGCCGTGCCGTCGGGGCGCACCGAGACGTTCAGCGTGTCGAGCACGCGGTCCTGGCCCGTGCCGTTGGCCTGGAAGGTGCCGCTCATCGGGTCGATGCTGGTGTTGAGCGCGTCCAGCAGCGGCTTGAGCGCGGCCACGAGCTTCGCCACCTGGTCGCTGATGGCGCCCGGGGTGACGGCGCCGGCGTCGGCCTGCACCGCGGCGGCGAGCTTCGACGGATCGCCGTTGGGCGACAGCTGCGCCACCACCACGGTGGTCAGCGGCGTGACGTTGGTGGTGCCGGTGGCGGTGCTGGCGGTGGTGCTGTAGAGCGTGAGGTCGTCGCGCACGGCCTGGATCACCAGCGGCGCCTTGGTGCCCGCGGGCAGCACGCAGCTGTAGGTGCCCTCGGCCGGCACGGTCACTTCGCAGACCTTGGCGCCGGTCTGGTCGAACACGGTGAGCGCGGCGCCGGCAAAGGCCGCGCCGGTGGCCACGGTGCCGCTCAGCGTGCCGGGCGACTCGGCGGCGGGCGGCGTGCCGCCGTTGCCGCCCGTACCGACGGGAAATGCGAAGCCACCGCCGCCTCCGCCACCCCCACCGCCGCCGCAGGCGCCGAGGATCAACAGGGTGGCAAGGGACAGGGCGTGGGGGATTCTGGAGGTGGGGTGGGGCATCGTGGGTCTCTCGAAAAGGGAAAGGGCCTGGTCAGCAACCGAGGGCGCTGCAAACAATAGCTTTCGCTTTTGGAAATCAAATGATGCAAATGCACCATTCTTGAAACCGTGCGGCCGAGCCCCGCGCGCGTCACCGGAACATGGGATGGGCATGCGGCGGCGGGACTGGAAGACTCCCCGCATGACCTTCACGGCCGGTGTCCCGCGCGACTTCAGCGACCTCCTGTTGCGGCTGTACCGCCTCTCGCACGAGCTGCCCATCGACGCCTTTCAGGACGCCGCGCTCGACCTCCTCAAGCCCGTGCTGCCCTTCGACTCGTCGATGTGGGGCACCGCCACCCGCACCGACCACGGGATCGACATCCACACGATCCACCTGCACAACCAGCCACTCGAGATGGTCACGGCCTACGAGCAGGTCAAGCACATGGACACGGCCGCCGGCGAGGTGGCCAAGCAATCGAACGCCACGCTCGCCTTCAATGCGCAGGCGTGGTTCTGCCGCGACGACCAGGCCGAGCTGCGCGACTACGGCCGCCGCTTCGAGCAGGCCAACTTCTTCATCACCTCGGATTCGAACCCGCAGACGAGCTTCGTCCACTGGCTCAGCCTGTTCCGCGCCGACCCGGAAGCCCACGGCACGGAGGAAGAGCGGCAACTGCTCGCCAGCCTCGCGCCGCACGTGATGCAGGCGCTGGCGCTGAACCGCGTGATGCACCTGGACCGCCTCGAAGCGGGCAGCGCGTCGCCCGGCGGCTCGGCCATCGGCGACCTGCGCGGCGTGCTGTACCACGCCGACCGGCTGTTCGAGGCGATGCTGAAGGCCGAGTGGCCGGCCTGGCACGGCCGCACGCTGCCCGATGCGCTGCTGCAGCACTTCCTGCAGGGCCACGCGCGCTTCAACGGGCGCGAGATCGTGGTCACGCACCGCGTCGAGCAGCGCCTGCTGTTCCTCAAGTGCCGCCACCGCTGCCGCGCCGACAGCCTCACGCCGCGCGAGCACACCATCGCCGAGCTGCTGGCGCGCGGCGACACCCACAAGGAAGTGGCCGCCATCCTGAACCGCTCGCCGGCCACGGTGCGCAACCACATCCAGTCGATCTACGACAAGCTGCAGGTGGGCAACGTGGCGGGGCTGATCCACGAGCTGCGGCTGGCGGGCTGACCACCGCCCTGCACCAAAAGAAAAGGCGCCGATGGCGCCTTTTCTGTTTGAGTCCGCGATGCCTTTACTTCGGCCGGATCGCGTCCGCCGTGCCCTGGATGAAGGCCTTGATGCTCTCGATGTCGTCGCCCGAGAGCTTGCCCGTGAAGTCAGGCATGCCGCGCGACATGGCCGGGCCCTTGAGCACGAACTTGTCCAGGTTCTCGATGTAGGCCGGGTCGAGGTAGCCCAGGTTCGGGATGTTGCCGCCGCGGTCCACGCCCGGCACGCCGTGGCAGAACACGCAGTTGCTCACGTACAGCATGGTGCCGGCCTGGACCTTGGCGGGGTCGTACTTCACGCCCTGCACCAGCTTGGCCATGCGGTACTCGACGAACGCGGGCATCTTGGCCGTGCCGCCGACCGCGAAGGTGTAGACCGTGCCCGGGCCCTGGCGCTCGGTGGCGCGCTGCGCCAGGCCGTACACGCCGCCCCAGCCCACGGCCACCGACACGTACTGCTTGCCGTCCACCATGTAGGTCGCGGGCGCCGCCACCACGCCGGTGCCGGTGGGCGTTTCCCAGAGCTTCTCGCCGGTCTTCGCGTGGTAGGCCACCAGGCGCCCGTCGGCCGTGCCCTGGAACACCAGGTCGCCGGCGGTGGTCAGCGTGCCGCCGTTCCACGGCGAGGCGTAGTCCACGCCCCAGGCTTCCTTCTGCTTGATGGGGTCCCAGGCCACGAGGCGGCCGAAGGGCTTGCTCGTGGGTGGCTCGACGTTGGCGAACTTGCCCAGGTTCCAGCCCAGCGCCGCGTGCGGGCGCCCAGGCGCGTTCTCGTCGAACTTCCAGGCCTTGTCGTCCATCAGGTTGATCGGCACGTGTTGGGCGGGCAGGTAGGCCAGGCCGGTCTGCGGGTTGTAGGACATCGGGTGCCAGTTGTGCGCGCCGAACGGGCCCGGGATGCTGTCGCCCGGCTTCTCGTTCTGCCGCGCGGCGGGGACCTCGATCGGCCGGCCGTTCTTGTCGTAGCCGGTGGCCCAGTTGACCGCGACGAAGTTCTTCGCCGAGATGAACTTGCCGTTGGTGCGGTCGATGACGAAGAAGAAGCCGTTCTTGGGCGCATGCAGCAGCACCTTGCGCGCCTTGCCGTTCAGCTTGACGTCGGCCAGGATCATCGACTGCGTGGAGGTGTAGTCCCAGTTGTCGCCGGGCGTCTCCTGGTAGTGCCACTTGTACTTGCCGGTGTCGGGGTCGAGCGCCACCACCGAGCCCAGGTACAGGTTGTCGCCGCCCTTGGGGCTGCGCGCCTTGGCCGCCCAGGGCGAGCCGTTGCCGGTGCCCACGTACATCAGGTTGAGCTCGGGGTCGAAGGCGAAGCTGTCCCAGGCGGTGCCGCCGCCGCCGGCTTCCCAGTACTTTCCGCTCGGGTCCCAGGTCTTGGCGGCGCGCGCCATCGACTCGTCCTCGAAGGGCTTGCTCGGGTCGCCGGGCACCACGAACCAGCGCCACTTCTGGTCGCCAGTCTTCGCGTCGTAGGCGGTGACATAGCCGCGCACACCGTACTCGGCACCGCCGTTGCCGATGATGACCTTGCCCTTGAACACGCGCGGCGCGCCGGTGATGGTGTAGCTGCCCTTCTGGCCCTCGATGGTGTTCTTCTCCCACACCTTCTGGCCGGTGGCGGCGTCGAGCGCGATCAGCCGGCCGTCGTAGGCGGCCACGTAGACGCGGCCCTCGTACAGCGCCACGCCGCGGTTGACCACGTCGCAGCAGCCCCTGAAGCCTTTCGTGCGGTCGACCTGCGGATCGAAGGTCCAGATCTTCTGCCCGGTGCGCGTGTCGATCGCATGCACGATGCTCCACGAGGCCGTGACGTACATGATGCCGTCGACCACCAGCGGCGTGGCTTCCACGCCGCGCGTCGATTCGAGGTTGTACGACCAGACCAGCCCGAGCTGCTTCACGTTGCCGGTGTTGACCTGGTCGAGTTTGCTGAAGCGCGACTCGGCGTAGTCCAGCCCGTAGCTGGGCCAGTCGGGCGTCTTCTTCGCCGCGTTGGCGCGCACGAAGTTGCCGTCGACGCGCTTGGCGGCCGCGCCGGCGCGGTCCTGCGGGCTGGCGGCCGTCTGGGCCAGCGCCGGGGCCGCCAGGCCCAGGCACAGCAAGGCGCCCGCAAGCAGGCGCCGTCCGGAAAGAGGCTGTGTCGTTGTCGTCTTCATCGGGGTCTGTCTCCTTCTTCGTTCTGCCCCAAGGATCGTTCGCACGGCATCGGCCTTCACCCCCGGGATTTCCCCAATCAAGCCTTGTTCCATTGCGGAACACATTCGAAAGGGTCCCTGAACCCGGAAGAGGTGGCGAACCCATGGCGCTCGACAGGCTCGGCACGGCGGATGCGCCGCGCCAACTCTTTGCCAGCACGCCGGCGCAGCGCGTGGCGCTGGCGCGGCAGCAGTTCTTCGAAGAAGGTGTGCGCCCCTCGGGGCTGGTCGGCGAGGCGGTCATCCAGTCGTGGATGCGCTGCAGCCGCACCCACGCCGACCGGCAGCGCGTGGTGGCCTTCGACGCCGTCACGCCCAGCCGGCTGCACACCACGCTCGCGCGCAACCGCGAGCTGCTGGACGTGGCGCGGCACGAACTCGTGCAGATGGAGCACATGCTCGCGGGCACCGACTGCCGCGTGATCCTCACCGACCGCGACGGCGTGGTGGTGCATGTCACGAGCCAGCCCGCCGGCACACACCAGCCCGTGCTGCGCCAGACCGCGCGCCTGGGCGTGAACATTTCCGAGCGCGTGGTGGGCACCACGGCGCCGGGCATCGTGGCCAGCACCGGGCAGGCCTGCACCGTCGACGGCGCCGAGCACTACTACGACGTGCTGTGCCACATGCAATGCGCCGCGGCGCCGATCCGCGACGTGAGCGGCCAGCTCGCGGGCGTGCTCGACCTCACGGTGGAGGCGCGGCGCTTCGGCTTCGACGCGGCCTCGATGGTCGCGCTGCACGCCACCATCATCGAGAACCGGCTGTTGCAGGCGCAGTCGCGCGACCACCTCATCCTGCGCTTCCAGGCCAGCCCCACGCTGCTGGGCACGCCGCTCGAGGCGCTCGCGGGCATCGCGCCCGACGGCACCATCGCATGGCTCAACAACGCCGGCGCGCGGCTGCTGGGGCGGCTGCCCGAGGCCCCCGACGACCGCGACGTGGAATGCCTGCTGGGCCACGACCTTGCGAGCCTGCTGCGGCTGGGCCGGCGCGAGGCCGCGCAGCCGCTGCGGCTGGCCAGCGGGCTCGGCGTGTGGATGCAGGCCCAGCTCAAGGGCGCGGACGGCGCGGACTTCCGGCACGCGGTGGCGATGCCGGAGATGGCGAGCGCACCGGTCGATGCGCCCGTGGCGATCGACGTGCAGGCGCAGCAGCCCGTGGCGCTTGCACCCGCCAGCGACATCGAGCCGGTGCCGCCCACCGAAACCCTGCGCGAGCACAGCCGCAAGCTGATCGAGGACACGCTCGCGGCGCACGGCGGCAACGTGTCGCAGGCGGCGCGGCAGCTGCGCGTGTCGCGCGGCACGCTGTACCGGCGGCTGCGCGGCTGGCGCGACGACGACAGCAGCGCGGTAGCGGACTGACGGTTCAGGCGCCGGCGCGGGCCAGCGCACGCGCGCGGCGCGCCTTCGCATCGGGCTGCAACGGCCGCAGGTAGTCGTGCAACGCCAGTGCCGCCGCGCCCACGGCCGGAGCGAGTTCTTCATAGCGCGCCGTGCGCAGTTCCGGCGCAGGCATGCCGGCGCGCTCCGCGTGCCCCTTCACGCCTTCGAACGCCGCCTGCGCGAACTCCGGATGCTCGGCGCAGACCTTGCCCCCGAGCACGATCGCGCGCGGGTTGAAGGTGACCCACAGGTTCTGCAGCAGCACGCCGAAGAACGCAGCAGCGCGCGCCATGTCCGCGCCCTCGCGCGCCAGCACGCGCGAACCGAAGAAGGCCTCGGCGCAGCCGCGCCGGCCGCACGAGCACAGCGGCCCGTCCAGCTGCAGGATGGTGTGGCCGATCTCGCCGGCCATGCCTTGCGCGCCGGTGAAGAGGCGGTCGTTCAGCACCACGCCCGCGCCCACGCCGACGTCGCTGTTGACGAAGATCAGCGGGTCTTCGCCTTCGCCCGCCGCGAACTCGTACTCACCGAGCGCGGCGGCATCGGCGTCGTTCTGCAGCTGCACGGTGACGCCCGGCAGGCCCGCCGCAGCCAGTGCTTTCTCGAGCGCGGGCAACAGGTTCACGTTGCGCCAGCCGAGGTTGGGCGCGAAGCGGACCACGCCCGTGCAGTCGTCCACCGCGCCCGGCACGCACACGCCGATGCTCGACAGGCGCAGGCCGCGCTGGTCGAGCTGCGCGTGCGCCGCCGCCGCCATGCGCGCAAGCTGCGCGCACACGCGGGCGGGCTCACCGTCGTCCAGCGGCTCGGCCTGCGCGTGCAGCACCTCGCCCTGCAGCGAGACGCACACGAGGCGCAGCGTTTCGACGGCGATCTCCACGCCCATCAGCGCGCGCACGCCGACGTTGATCCGCAGCGGCGTGGACGGCCGCCCGAGCCCGTCGGCCACGGCGGCGCCCGATTCGCTCAACCAGCCCTCGTCGAGCAGCTCGCGCACCAGCAGGCTCACGGTCGACTTGGTGAGCCCGCTTTCGCTCGCAAGGCGCGCACGCGACAAGCCCGGCTGCGCGCGCAGCAACCGCAGCAGCACGCTGCGGTTCAGGCGCTTGAGCAGCTGCTGGTCGCCGATGGTCTTCATGCCGCTGCAGTGGCCGCGGTTGCGGCGTGGTGCGCCTGTTCGCGTCCCTCGGGCCGCTTGCCGGCGATGATCATCCCGAGCACCTCGTCCTCGGTCACGTCGGCCGTGCGGTAGGTGCCCACGAGCTTGCCGTTCTTCATCACCGCGAGCCGGTCGCTCAGCGAGAACACGTCGGGCATGTCGTGCGTGATCAGGAAGATGCCGACGCCGTCGTCCTTCAGCTGCTTGACCAGGCGCCCGACCATCGCCGTCTCTTCGGGGCCGAGCGCGGCGCAGGGCTCGTCCATGATGAGGATGCGCGCGTTGAAGTACAGCGCGCGCGAGATCGCCACCACCTGCCGCTGCCCGCCCGACAGGCGCCGCACCGGGATGCGGATGTTGGTGAAGTTCTTGTTCAGGCGCTGGAACACCTTGCGCGCCTGCACTTCCATGAAGTGGTCGTCCAGCGTGTTCCACGCCGTCATCTTCTCGCGGCCCAGAAAGAGATTGGCCACCGAGTCGAGGTTGTCGGCCAGCGCGAGCGTCTGGTAGATGGTCTCGATGCCTTGGGCCTGCGCCTCGGAGGGCGTGCGGATGTGGACCTTCTCGCCCGCGATGAGCGTGTCGCCCGAATCGATCGGGTAGGCACCCGCAAGCATCTTCATCAGCGTGGACTTGCCCGCGCCGTTGTGGCCCAGCAGCGCGACCACTTCGCCGGGGTAGAGGTTGATGCTCACGCCGTCCACGGCCTTCACGCCACCGAAGGCCTTGCGGATTTCGCGCAGCTCGACGAGTGGTTTTGTCTTGTCGATGTCGGCCATGTCAGCTCTCCCCGAACTTGCGGCGGTACAGCACGTCGAAGACGACGGCCACGATCAGCACCTGGCCGATGATCACCATGCGCTTGCCGATGGGCACGTCGAGCAGCAGCATGCCGCTGTCCAGCGACTGCATGATCAGCGCGCCCAGCACCGAGCCGAAGATCGAGCCGCTGCCGCCCGCCAGCGCTGTGCCGCCGATGACGGCCGCCGCGATCACGTACAGCTCCATGCCCGTGCCCAGCGAGTTGGTGCCCGCGTTGAGCCGCGCGATCGACACGATCGCCGCCACCGTCACCAGCACCGCCAGCAGCGCGAACAACATCAGCGTGACGCGCTGCACCGGAATGCCCACCAGCGCCGCCGCGTCGGGGTTGCCGCCCATCGCGAACACATAGCGGCCGAAGCGCGTGCGATGCACGATGAACGACAGCACGATCGCCACCGCCGCCCAGATCAGCACCGGGATCGGAATGCCCTGCGGCTCGCTCTTGGACGAGATCTGGTAGCTATTCATCACCCAGGCGAAGCCGACCACCACCGCCACCGGCACCGCCGTGAGCAGCACATCGAGCCACAGCGCCTCGGTCGGCATGTCGTAGCGCTGGCGCGCGCGGCGCTTTTGCACCATGCGCCCGAACAGCACCAACGCCACCAGCCCCGCGAGCACCCAACTGGCCGTGACGCCGATGCCGCCGTCGTAGCCGCCGCCCAGGCGCTGGAAGAACTCGTCGTTCACCGGCTGCGTCTTGCCGTCGGCCACCAGGAAGGCCGCGCCGCGAAACGACATCAGCCCGCCCAGCGTGACCACGAACGACGGCACGCCCAGCACCGCCGTGAGCCAGCCCTGGTAGATCGACACCAGCAGCGCCACCGCGAGCCCCGCCAGGCAGGCCGTGGGCCACGACCAGCCCGAGGTGTACTGCAGGTAGGCAATGAGCACGCCGACGAAGCCCATCACCGAGCCCACCGACAGATCGATGTGGCGCGCCACGATAACCAGCACCATCACCGTGGAGACGATGCCGACCACGGCCGTCTGCTGCGCGACGTTGTAGAGGTTCTCGGGCGAGAGGAACACGCCGCCCGACATGACGCTGAACGCCACCGCCATCGCGGCCAGCAGCACGCACATCAGGAGCAAGCGCAGGTCGATGCCGGTGCGGCGCCACCAGCCGGGTGTTGGATCGCTCATTTTTTTCAAGCCCCCTCGGGACGGACTACAGGTGCGCAACCGCCCACCGGCTGGCCCTTGCGGGTCGGCCGGAAGCTGCGTTGCGAAGAGATGGAGCGGCGCGTTCAGCCGTTCAGAAAGGGGCCGAACGCGCCGGTGGTTGCGGCGTTACTTGCAGGCCGCGGGTGCGTTCGCGCCCGAGACGCCCTTGCACAGCTCGTCCTTCTTGATCCAGCCGGCCTTGACGATCACGTCGAGGTTGTCGCGCGTGATCGGCACCGGCGTGAGCAGGCGCGAGGACAGCGAAATCTTCTTGGCGCCGCCGGCCCAAGGCGCGGCCTTCTCGACCGGCTTGCCCGCTGCGAGCGACACCGCGGCCGTGGCGGCTTCGCGGCCGAGCTCGCGCGAGTCCTTCCAGATGGTCGCCGTCTGCGTGCCCAGCGCCACGCGGTTCAGCGCAGCAAAGTCGGCGTCCTGGCCCGACACCGGAATGCCGCGCAGGCCCTTGGCCGTGAGCGCAGCGACCGCGCCGCCGGCCGTGCCGTCGTTGGCCGCCACCACCGCGTCGACCTTGTTGCCGTTCTTGGTGAGGATCTGCTCCATGTTCTTCTGCGCGACTTCGGGCTTCCAGCCTTCGGTGTACTCGTCGCCGACGATCTTGATGTCGCCCTTCTTGATCGCGGCGTCCAGCACCTCCTGCTGGCCGGCGCGCAGGAAGTCGGCGTTCGGGTCGCTCGGCGAGCCCTTGATGATCACGTAGTTGCCCTTGGGCTTGACCTTGAGGACTTCGCGCGCCTCCATGCGCCCGACCTCGACGTTGTCGAAGGTGATGTAGAAGACGCCCGGCGCCTCGATCAGCCGGTCGTAAGCAACAACAGGCACCTTCTGCCGCGTGGCCTTCGTCACGGCGGGCAGGATCGCGTCCTTGTCCATCGCCAGCACGATGAGCGCCTTCGCGCCCTTGGACATCAGCCCCTCGATGTCGCCCAGCTGCTTCTCGGGCGAGCCGCCCGCGTCGGCGCTGATGTACTTCGCGCCGAGCTTCTCGAGCTGCGCCTTGATCGCGGCCTCGTCGGTCTTCCAGCGTTCTTCCTGGAAGTTGGACCAGCTCACGCCGACCACGGTCTGCGCCATCGCGCCCACGGCCGTGAGACCGAACGCCAGGGCGGCCAGGGTGTGTTTCGTTGTCAGTTGCATCGGTGTCTCTCCTCAGAACGGTGTGCCGGGGGTAGTTAGTTTGAGTGGCGAACTAACTATCCCATCGGCGGGGGGTTCCGGGCACCCGGGAATTCCCGGACGGAAAGGGATTCGCCACAGGGACAAATTTCTGTTGCACGAAGCTACGATCAATTTCAAATCACAGGGAGGAACTAGCGCCATGGCGAATTTGCATATTGATTGGCAGAGGCCGATCCAACTTCCGAAAGTCCCGCGCAAGAGCAGCCTGATTTTTGACACGAGCGACGTCCCGAACGTGCCCGGGGTCTACGTCTTCTTCGTGCGCATCGGCACCAACACGACCCGTGTGGTCTACGCCGGAAGCTCCGCCAAACTTCAGAAGCGGTTGACGGGGCACCAGAACAATCACAAGTTGATGATGGCGTTGCTCTCCCATAAAGGCAGCTGCTTCATGGTGCCGGGCGTCTTCAAGGCATTGCGGGGTCAAGTGGCCGGCAGGTGCATCAAGACCATCGAGCGTGTATTGATCCGCTCCTTCCTAGAAGACGGGCATCCGTTGATCAACGTCGCGGGCACCCGTATCAGTACCGAGTACGTCGTGTCGACGCTGCCGCCGGGCACGCGGTTCGTCCAGGAGAGCATCGGGTTCGAAAAGCGCAAGCCGAAATGAATGCGGTGCAGGCTTCGGCCGTCTACGGCCTTCCACAGGCGCGACATCGGTTCTACGCCTGGGCCGCTTGTCGGGCGGCACAGGCAGGCTCCGCGAAAGCCAAACGCTCCGAGATGATGCGTGCACTCGAAACCTGCGGAGTTGTCACCTACCTCGCGCAACCGACACATGAGCCCATCGAGCAGAGCGCACTCGACTTGCTGTTCTACGACTGGGTGGAAGCGGCCATGCGCACGTTGGAGCATGAGTTCGGAAAACCGGTGTCCTTCGGCATCGCGGCCAAGCTGATTTCTGTCTACGCCAAGGGCATTTACGTTCTGCATGCGGGCCCCGACTGCAAATTGGCCGAACGGCTCCATCCACCGATCGATTCACTGCTACTCAAAGGCGTTGACGCGCGCTTCGGCACAAAGCACGCGAGCAGCTTCAAATGGCAAAAACTGGATAGAAGCAGGTACATCGTGCTAATCGCCCAACTCCGGCATCAAGTCGCCGACCGTCCGTTCTGGCACCTCGAAGAACACTGGGAGCCCTAGGCAGCGGAGCTGCCGATCACGGCATCTGCTTTGTCAGAGGGGTGATTTTGAGCCCCCGAAAAAAAAACCATACCGATTGACCATGCCATGCAGCGCCCCCGCGGATACAAATGGAAAACTCTGGGGACAGTTTCCGGACAAGCCCCCTGTTATCCACAGCGGGAGCGACCTCGCCCAAGTTGTTCCTGTTTTGATAGCACCGCGAAAGCACAGGAGCACACAGTGTCCGGGGTGTGACAAGTTGTTGTCAGACAAGGGAAAAAGTGCCCTGTCCACAGGGCGGGTTTACCCTTATCTACTACTACTAACTTAAATAAGAAGAATAAATAGAGAAGAGAGCAGGAAGCCCGCGCCCGAAAAAGAGGCCGGGCGGGGGGTCGAAGGGTTAGCCCGGTAGGTCGAATCCGTCTCGGTTGATACGATTTTTCTCAAAGCGCCGATCCCAAGGGCGTTGGAGACAAGATGGACCCGAGCAACCCCCCAGGCGCCGGCGAGGCGCTGTACCGCGTCATGGTGCGCATCCGCGCCTTCGAGAACGCCGCCGAGACCGCCAGCCAGGGCGGGGTCAGCGCCTACGGCCAGCAGGCGGGCGGCGCCGCCAAGGTGCGCGGGCCGCTGCACCTGTCGACCGGGCAGGAAGCGGTGCCGGCAGGCGTGTGCGCCCACCTGCGCGCGAGCGACTACCTCACCTCCACGCACCGCGGCCACGGCCACACGCTGGCCAAGGGCGCGGACCTCACGCGGATGATGTGCGAGCTGTTCGGCAAGGCCACGGGCTTCAACGGCGGCAAGGGCGGCTCGATGCACATCGCGGATTTCTCGGTCGGCATGCTCGGCGCCAACGGCGTGGTCGCGGCGGGCTTGCCGATCGCCGTCGGCGCGGCGCATGCGCAAAAACTCTTGAAGCGAGGCGACGACATCACGGTCTGCTTCTTCGGCGACGGCGCGATCAACCGCGGCCCGTTCCTCGAAGCGCTGAACTGGGCCCGCGTGTACGACCTGCCCGTGCTCTTCGTCTGCGAGGACAACCGCTGGAGCGCCACGACCGCAAGCGGCCCGATGACGGCCGGCGACGGCGCCTCGGCGCGCGCCGCGTCGATGGACATCGCGGCCACGCAGGTCGACGGCAACAACGTGTTCGCGGTGCATGCCGCCGCCGCGCGGCTGGTGGCCGAGGTGCGCAGCGGCGCGGGGCCGCGCCTGCTGCACGCGCTCACCTACCGCGTGAAGGGCCATGTGTCGGTCGACCTCGCGGCCTACCGCGACCCGGCCG
>NZ_BCUS01000029.1 GCF_001591345.1 Variovorax boronicumulans NBRC 103145
GGGGGCGCGCCCGGATCGGACATCGGCGTGCCCGGCGGCGGCGCAGCCGCAATCATCGGATCGGACGGCGCCTTGGCCGTCAGCCGCCAGCCGATCCAGCCGCCGACCGCGAACAACGCGAGCACCAGCGCGCCGACAAGGAACCACGGCGGGCGCTTCGATGCCTTCTTCGGTCGTGCGACAGGCGATGGCGGCGCAGGCGGCGGTGGTGCCTGCACGCGCGCGGTCGCCGCTTCCACGGGCACGGGCTGCACCTCGGGCGCGGGCGGTGGCGCTTCCTCCTCCGGCTCTGGCGCAGGCGGCTCCTGCGGCACGGGCGGCGCGACGGGCACGACAACAGCAGCAACCACCGCCGCCGGCGGCGCCGCCCGGTCCACCACGTACAGATCGCCCAGCTTCACCAACCCCAACTCCGCCGCAAAGGCCGCCACCGTCTGCGTGCGGTCCTTGCTGTGCACGGCCAGCGTGTGGTCGACCGCGGCGCAGAAGGCCGGGCTCAGGTCGTCGCGGTCCAGCGACGACAGCGGCACGTAGGCGTCCTGCACGCTGCGCACCACGGCCGAGGGCGGCGGGTGCCCCGTGACCGCGCGGTACAGCACGGCGCCCAGCGCATAGAGGTCGGTCCACGCGCCCTGCAGCAGCGTGTTGTCGTCGGCGTACTGCTCGATCGGCGAGTAGCCCGACTTCACCATCACCGCGACCTCGTCGACCAGGTCGGCGATCGACTTGCGCGCGGCGCCGAAATCCAGCAGCACCGGGCGGTCGTCCTGCTGCTGGATGAAGATGTTGTCGGGGGCGATGTCGCGGTGGAAGCACTGGCTGTGGTGCAGCGTGTCGAGCGCGCCCAAGAGCGGCCCCAGCATGCCCAGCAGCCAGGGCTCGGTCAGCGTGCCCGGCTCGCTCTCGGCCAGCTGGCGCAGCGTGCGGCCCTTGTACAGCTGGATCGCCATGTAGGCGGTGGAGTTGGCCTCCCAGAAACGATGCACCCGCACCAGCGCCGGGTGGCTGAACTGCGCCAGCGTGCGCGCCTCGTTGATGAAGCTGCGCAGGCCGGCCGCGAAGGTGGCGGTGAGGCGCTCGGAGCGCACGTGCACGCTGTTGTCGCCCACGCGGCGCGCGAGCATCGAGGGCATGTATTCCTTGACCGCCACCTCGCGCTGCAGCGAGTGGTCGTAGGCGCGGTAGACGATGCCGAAGCCGCCCTCGCCGATGACTTCGAGCAGCTCGAACTCGTCGAGCCGGTGGCCCGTGCCGAGGGGATGGGGGCGCTCCTCCTGCGGGTCGGGCGTCGCGCTAGGGCTGGCGGGCGTCGTCATGGGGTGTCTCTTCTTCCTGCGGGTGGGTCGGGCGCGTCATGCCCATGGCACGTGGCCTTGCGAAAACAACTGCGAAAACAGCGGCGTGTTGAGCCCGCCGCCGTGCGCCGCGGTGCGCAGCGGCGAGCCGTCGGCCTGGTTGGTCCACCAGTAGCTGGTGCCGCCGAAGGGGTCGAAGCACAGCGGCAGCTCGGGCCAGCCCAGGCGCTGCTGCGCGCTCGCGCCGCGCGCACCGTTGGCCGGGCCGGCGGCCGCGCCGAGGATCGAGAGGATGTCGTCCGAGCCGCCGCTGGCGGTGCGAAAGCCCGTGCGGCCCGCGGCCAGCACCTGGCCGTCGAAGAGGTCGGGCGCCACGCCGTGGCGGATGGCCTGCAGCAGCGCGCTGCCGCACTGCCAGTACCAGGCGGCCGAACCTTCGAGCAGCGCGGGGTGGTAGCGCGCCGCGTCCACCTGCAGCGCCACGCAGGCCGGGTAGTAGCGGCCCACGCGGTCGCAGCTGGGCGCGATGCAGCCCAACTGGACCGCGTTCACGCCGTGCGTCGCGGGGATGGCGAAGTTCCAGACCGGGGCCACCGCGTAGTGGCGCGTCATGGCGTCGGGCCAGCGCTTGAAGCTGCCCAGGCCGTTCTGCATCCAGCGGTCCCACCAGGCCTGCAGTTCGCGCGGCATGCGGCGGTAGAGAAAGTCGCCGGCCGACGGCAGCTTGCCGTACCAGCCGATCTGCTCGTCGAGCGGCGACCA
Organism: Variovorax boronicumulans NBRC 103145; assembly: GCF_001591345.1. GTDB lineage: Bacteria > Pseudomonadota > Gammaproteobacteria > Burkholderiales > Burkholderiaceae_C > Variovorax > Variovorax boronicumulans. The sequence continues at coordinate 2,058 of NZ_BCUS01000029.1, forward strand.
GGCGTGCGGGGGAGGCGTCATCCTAGGATTTCCCGGGGCAGGAGAAGCTGTTCATCTGCGACAGCCGCAGCGGGTTGTAGACGCTGTTGGCCGTCACCGCGAGCACCACCTTCTTGCCCTGCAGGTCGAAGGTCGCGTTGAACGACTCAGGCGTGCGCCCCGACGAGATCGAGGCCTTGTCGAACAGCCGGTGCAGCGCCCACGGCCCTTCGGTCACGATGCCGCCGGCCGGCGTGCCGTTGGCCACCGTGACCTGCAGCCGCACCTGGTTGCTGTTGCGCGGGCCGGGCCACTTGATGCTGCTGGGCGCCTGCGGGCCGTGGGCGTAGCGCACCGTCTGGCCGTCGATGTCCAGCGTGAACTGCGTGAGCGTGGCGTCCATGTCCTCGGGCCGAATGTCGAGCGTGAACGAGGGCGTGCGCCCGCCCGCCATGCCCATGAAGAACACGTCGCGGATCGCCTGCGCCTTCTGGAACGCATCGAGGTACGCCGAGCGTCCCGACGCGCTGCCGTCGACACCGCGCTTGAAGGTCCACGGGTTGACCGAGGTGTCGACCTGCGAGGCGAGGTTCTTTTGAAAGAAGTCGTCCATCATCCCGCCGGGCGCGAACAGCTGCGCGAAGTCGCCGGCCGCCACGTCGCGGTTGGAGCCGCGCGCGAACGGGTAGCGCCCCGCGATCGCCTGGCTGCAGAACTGCCCGATGGTCGCGGCCGCGTTCTGCCCGATGTTCTGCCGCGTCACCGCCGCGGCCTTCGACGACGCGGTGGCCGACAGGTCGTTCAGCATGCCCTGGAACGGCACCGGCAGGCGCCCTGCTTCGGCCTGCAGCTTGGTCACGGCATCGCCGGGCGGCGGGATGTTGCCGCTGCGCAGCGCGGTGTCGGTGGCGGTGAGGAAGGTGTACAGCTCGTTGATGAGCGCGGCCGTCTGGTCCAGCGGCGTCTGGCCGCCGGCCTTGGGCGCGGTCACCATGCGCCGCAGCGGCGCGAAGTGGTTGTCGACCAGCGACTCGGGCCGGTCGGGCGCGGTGTTGCGGCGCTGGCTGCCGTCGGGCTGGCCGATGAGCTGCTCGATGCGCTCGCGTGTGCTGGTCACGCGGTTCTGCGCCTGGTCGAGCAGGCTGCGCGTGGCCTCGTCGTGGTTGCGCAGCAGGTCGGTCTCGCGCGCCGCGCCGCGGATGAGGCGCGACATCGGCGACTCGCCGGTCGACAGCACGCGCGTCATCTGGATGCTCTGCAGCAGCGACTTGCTCTCGGCCAGCCGGATGTCGGCCAGGTACTCGTCCCAGGTGCGGATGTAGTCGCTGAGGTACAGGCGCCGCACTTCGCGCAGCAGCAGCTCGCGCGAAGTGATGTCGGCGATGCCCGGCGCGCGGATCTGCAGCACCCAGCGGTCTTCCTGCTCCAGCGCCAGCGTGGTCTCGGCCATGCGCTTGTCGAAGATGTCCCAGTAGCCGCGGTAGGTGAAGAGCGTGGGAATGCCGTCGGTCAGCGGCTTGCCGCTGGCGCGCCGGACCACCAGCGCCGACTCCGCGCCGCCCGCCTCGGCGATGGTGAAGGCATTGGGCGCGCTGGTCTGCAGCAGGATGCGGCGCAGCCGCGCGTACGAGCGCTGCGCCAGCGGCACGCCGGCCAGGCGCTCGCGCGTCTGCGCGATGAGCTTGTCGTCCTTGGTGAAGGGCGAGCTCACGACGCGGTCGGCAAACAGCGTCTTCAGGTGCGCTTCGAGGTTCGTGCGCTGCTCGCGCGTGAGCGAGGCGCCGATCTTGCGGTCGACGTCGGTCAGCAGCCAGGCCTGCAGGAAGTCGGCGTCGTAGCGCTCGGGGTCGTACAGCATGAGGTAGGCCTTGAGCGCCTCGTAGCTGTATTCGGCATCGGCCTTCGCGGCCTCGCGCAGCGACTGCTCCACGCGTTGCGCGGCCTGCGGCAGCAGCACGGTTTCCAATGCGCGCTGGTACACGCCGTCGGTCGCGGCCTGCAGCTTCTCGCCCTGGTAGAGCCCGAAGCGGTAGCCCACGGGCGGATCGCCGATGTCGAACTCGGCCGACTTCGGCAGGTCGCGCAGCCGGTCGAGGATGAGCAGCGAGCTCGCGATGTCGCCGCTCGAATCGACCACCGTCGGCAGCTCGCCGCGCGCGGCGGCCTTGTTGAAGGCCTTGGCGTTGCCGTCCACCTCGGCCACGTAGGCCTTGTTGTGGCGCCAGCTGTTGGCCCACGCGCCCAGCAGCACCACCGCGAGCACGCCCACCAGCGCGTAGCCCGCGAGGTCGATGGCGCGGCGGCGGCGGTACCAGCGCAGGTTGGTGCCGGCCACGCCCGCGTCGCGGAAGATCACCTGCTGCAGCAGCTCTTTCAGGAAGTAGCTCTTGCCCGGGCCCGGCGGCGGCGCGGGCGGCGCGTTCACCTGCAGGTAGCGCTTGATGGCGCCCATCACGCGGTCGAAGGCCGTGCCCTCCTGCGTGCCGCTGGTGAAGTACACGCCGCGCAGCAGCGGCGCCACCTCGAACTTCGACGGGTTGAACACGTCGGCCAGGAAGGTGCCCAGGATGTCCTCGAAGCTCGCGAACTGCTGCGGCAGCAGGTAGGCCTGCGCGCGCCGCATCGGGTCGGGCTCGGTCGCCATCAGCTCGGGCAGGCGCTCGTCCAGGCGCTGGTGCAGCAGCTTGTATTCCTGGTGGAAGCGCTCGCGCAGGTCGGCCTTGGCCGGGTCGGCGGGGTTGCCCTCGATGGGGAAGGTGAAGCCCCACACCTGCTGGCGCTCGGCGCGGCCCAGCGAGCCGAAGTACTCGTTGAAGCCGGCCAGCAGGTCGGTCTTGGTGACCAGCACGTACACCGGGAAGTTGATGCCCAGGTCGTTGCGCAGCTCGAGCAGCCGCTTGCGCAGCGCCATCGCATGGCGCGCGCGCTGCGCGTCGTCGGCCAGCGGCAGGTCGGCGATGCTGATGGTGAGGATCGCGCCGTTGATCGGCTGGCGCGGCCGGAACTTCTTGAGCAGCTCGATGAAGCCCTTCCACTCGCCCTCGTCGGTCTCGCGGTGGCTCTCGTGCGTGGTGTAGCGCCCGGCCGTGTCGATGAGCACGGCCTCGTTGGTGAACCACCAGTCGCAGTTGCGCGTGCCGCCGATGCCGCGCACCGCGGCCTTGCCGAGCTGGTCGGCGAGCGGAAAGTCGAGGTCGGAGTTGACCAGCGCCGTCGTCTTGCCCGAGCCCGGCGCGCCGATGAAGATGTACCAGGGCAGCTGGTAAAGGTACTGCCGGTCGAACAGCGCGAAGCGCCCGGCCGCCTTGCCGCCGGGGCCTGGGCCGAAGCGCATGTTCTTCAGCACCGCGGTGGCGTCGGCGAAGCCGCTGTGCAGCTCCTTGATCTCGGGCGCCTCTTCGGGCTTGGCCTCCTTCGCCTTGGGCGACGGCGTGCGCAGCTGGTGCAGCAGCTGCGCGTTGAGGCGGCGCTCGCGCCACTTGCGGTAGGCCACGCGCACCAGCCACACGCCGAACATCAGCGCGATGACCACGATGCGCACGAACTCGCCTTCGAGCGGGCGGTAGCGGCCCACGGCGATCACCGGGCCGATGACCCAGATCAGGAACGCGAGCGCGACCAGCCCGAAGAAGACCCAGAGGTCGCGGCTGACGAGAAAACGGAAGAGCGCGCGCAGCATCAGCGTGTTCCTCCTTGTGGTTGCTGCCGTGGTTGCGGCGCAGACCCCGGCACCGGCACGCCCGCCACCGGCGCCACCAGCAGCGTCACCTCGACACGCCGGTTGCGCGCGCGGTTGGCCGCCGAGTCGTTGGGCACCAGCGGATCGGCGTCGCCGCGGCCTTCGGCGCGCAGCCGCTCGGGCCGGCTCAGGCGCGTGGCGATCATGGCCTTCACCGCATCGGCGCGCGCCTGCGAGAGCTGCCAGTTGGACGGGAAGCGCACGCTGCGGATCGGCTGGTCGTCGCTGAAGCCGCTGACCAGCACGTTGCCTTCCACCGCGTTGAGCGCGTCGGCCACGCGCGCGAGCACCGGCGCGTAGCGGTCGAGCACGCGGTCGGAGCCCGAGGCGAACAGGCCGTCGCCGCGCAGCACCACCACGCTGCGATCGGCTTCGTCGCGCACCGTGAGCAGGCCGTCGCGGATCTCGGGCTCGAGAAAGCGCTGCAGGCGCGGCTGCGCCGCGGGCACCGCCACCGCGCGCTGCGTCTGCGGCAGGCGCACCGCGTTCACGGCCGAGAACGCGCCGTCGGAATGGCCCGCGAGGTTGAAGGTGAGCACCGCGAACACCAGCACCAGCAGCACCGCCGCCACCGCGCCCACGGCCCACACCGGCAGCCAGTGGCGCGTGCGGCGCACAGGCGCGCTCGCGTCCTGCCAGTGCGGCGACAGCGGCGCCGCGATTTCGCCGCGCGCCTGCCGGATGATCTGCAGCAGCCGCTGCTTGAGCGTCTCGAGTTGCGAGCGGCCGTTGTCGATGACGCGAAAGCGCCCCTCGAAGCCCATGGCCAGGCAGAAGTAGATGAGCTCGATGAGGTGCAGGTGCTGCTGCGGGTTCTGCACCAGACGCGACAGCAGCTGGAAGAACTTCTCGCCGCCCCAGGTCTCGTTGTGGAACATCACGAGCAGGCTCTGCGACGACCAGATGCTGCCGCCCCACGGCGTGAGTGCCGCGGCCTCGTCGACCGCGGTGCACAGGCAGTAGCGCGCGCCGATGATCACTTCGGGCGCGATGCCGGCCTGCTGCGCGCGTGTCTCGAAGCGCCGCACTTCGTCGACCAGGTGTTCGCGCAGTTGCGCGGGCGACGGGTGGTGGCCGGTGGCGCGGATCTGCGGGATCAGGTCGAGCAGCGGGTTGGCCGCCGCCACCAGCGGGTTGTTGCCCGCCAGCGCCGTGTCGCCCGCATGCGGGCGCCGCGCGTCGTGCCATGCGGTGAAGGCATCGGGCTGGGGTTGCTGCTGGGGTTGCGGCCCCGGGCCGCTGTGCGTGGTCGCGCCGCCGCCCGGATTGGGCGGCACGAAGCCACCCGGGCCGACGGCCATGTCATTGGCACCGTTCATAGGGTCCCTCACGGACGGATGGCCCAGAACTCCATGGCGAGCCCCGGAAAGTCGCCGGCCAGGTGCATGGCGACGCCGCCCGATTTCTCGAGCTGGCGCCACATGTCGCCGCCCTTGTCGAGTTCGAAGTAGTGGTAGCCCGCGTGGTACGGGATCTGGCGCGGCGCCACCGGCAGCGAGCGCACGACCACGCCGGGCAGCTGCAACTGCACGAGGTCGCGGATGCGCTCGACCGAGCCGATCTTGACCTGCGTCGGAAAGCGCTGCTGCACGGCATCGGCCGGCAGGTCGGCATGCACGGCGAGCACGAAGGCCGCGTTGCGCACCAGCACCGGGTCGGGCATGCGGCCCACGCGCACGCCGTGGCTGCGCTCTTCGAGTTCGATGGCGATGGCGCTCTGCTCGAGCACCGCCGACAGCGAACGCCGCAGCTCTTCCATCAGCGGGCGGATGCTCTCGTTGAGGTTGTCGTGGTCGTACACCGGCCACACCACCGGACGGCGCGTGGGCGAGGTGTGCGTGGCCAGGTCGCAGGCCAGCTTGAGCCAGTCGACGAACAGCGTCTCGGGGTGCACCTGCACCGCCTGCTGCGCATGCCAGGTGAGCGCGAGGTAGCGATTGACCAGCTCCAGCAGCAGGAAGTCGGAGACCTCGCTCACGCCGCCGCGCCCCGGCTGCGACAGCCGCGAGGCCAGCGCTTCGGAGCGCTGCGTGAGCAGGCCGTGCAGCTCGGCCGTCATGCTGCGCAGCATCGGGTGCGCCGAGGCATCGAGCACCGGCGGAATGTAGTTGGCATCGACCACCAGCTTGTGGTCGGTGCGCCGCTCGATCACGCGCACCGCGCCGATGGCCTGCCACTCGGCCGTGAGCGACGACGCGCGCGCCAGCCGCAGGCGCGGCTTCGCCAGCTGCAGCACCGCGGGGCCGAGCGCCACCGCGTTGCCGTCGGCCACTTCGCGCTCGACCACGCCGAAGCGCGCGGCCGAGCCTTCGTCCTCCGAGAAGATCACCTCTTCGCTGCCGGGCCTGCGCAGCGGCAATGCGAGCACGATGAGTTCGTCGGTGAGGTCGGTGGGCACGTCGAAGGGCATCGGTGCGTCTTCGAGGCCGAACGAGAACGGCGTGCCGTCGGGCAGCACGCCCGCACCGCCGAGCAGCGACACGCGCCCGAGCGCGAAGGCATCGCGGTCGATGTCCAGGTGCAGCCATCCCCAGTAGGCACCCTGCATGCCCGCGGTGCGGCGAGTGACGTACTGCTCGACATAGCGCTCCATCTGCTGGAAGTGCTGGGGCCGCAGGTACATGCCTTCGGACCACACCACGCGATTCGCCAATGCCTGAGATTGGGCGCCCTGACCGGCTGCGCCCGCGTTGCGAACTGTCACCAAAGAACCTCCTGGAGTGCTCACACGGAGGCGGGAAATGCGCTGTACAGCGGCTCCCCGCTCGATCTTCTTTCGCGTCTGATGCTACACGGCGCCTCTTGCGTTTTGCATGCCTTTTCAGAGGCGAATGCGCCGCACTTTCGTATTAGCGCGTGCTGAAACTTAACGACTTGGTAGCAGTTCAAGGCCGCTCTTGCGCACCGCGATGCGCACGCTCTGCTCGCTCGGAGAAAACTGCCACACCTTGTAAAGATTCGTTTGTTTCGGTTCCTTCAACGGCAACACGATGCGCCACCGCGCCGCTTCCAGCTTGCGATAGCCGGCGATCACGCCGATGGCGCGCGAGTCGAGTCCGGCCTCGCGCTTGAACACGCGTTCCTCGCCGCTGCGCAAGATGGCCTGGTCCGCGTTCACGAGTTCGGTCATGAGCGTCTCGCGGTCGCGGTCCTGCAGCGCGAAGTAGTCTGCCGTTTCAAAGTTGCCGGAAGATTTCAGTTCGAAGACCTTCACGAGAATCGGTGCGGCCTGGCCGCGACCATCGGGATTCACGCCGTCGTCGATGCGCACGGTGATGGCATACGGCGTGGGCATCGACTTCGCTGTCGATGCGCAACCAGCGAGGCCTGCGAGCAACGGCGATGTGGCCAATGCGCCTTGAATCAAGGTCCGTCGATGCATGAGATCTCCCTGAAAGCTTCGCGATCTATATTATCGAAACCATGCACGCGCACGGTGTGCATTGCGTGCTGTTGCATCGTGATGCAACAGCACGCCCTCTCTCACGCATTGCCTCTCGCGAAGTAGGAGAAAAGATTGAAGTCTTGCCTGCCTGTTCTGTCTTTTGCCTTCATGCTTGCGCTGTTGAGCGGCTGCCAGAGCACCCCGGATGCCTCACAGCAACCCGAACGCCTGAGCCAGCAAGTGGCACGCACCACGCTCGAACGCGCGCAGCAGGCCTACGATGCGGGCGACTACGCCAAGGCCATCTCCACCTTGAAGAGCGGCGGCGTGTCGGTGTTCGACGGGGCCGAGCCCGCGACGCGGCTGGCCGCACTCAAGCTCGAAGCCTTCAGCTACTGCGTGAACAACCAGATCGCGGAATGCCGCACGCAATTCCGCAAGCTCCTCGATGTGTTCCCGAGCTTCGACCTGAATGTCGCGGAACGCACCCACCCCGTGTGGGGCCCCGCGTTCGAGGCCGCGAAGAAGATGAAGCGCGGATGACACGCGGCCGGCCACGGCCGCGCCCGGGCACGCTCGCGCCCACCGCGACGAACATGGAGATGCCATGCGCTGGACAGTGATTGAACACGGCGGCATGCCCGTGGCCTCGGGGCCCTCGGCACTGCTCGCCGCCCCGGGCGGCACCATCGGCCGCAGCCCCGACAACCACCTCGTGCTGCCCGACGAACACCGGCAGATCTCGCGCCTGCAGGCCACCGTGCGCTTCGACGACGACGGCGCCGCCGTGGTGCGCAACATGAGTGCGGTGCTGCCGATCAGCGTGAACGGACGCACGCTGCGCCACGAAGAAGAATCGCGCGTCGCGCTGGGCGACCGCGTGACCATCGGCAGCTACGTGCTCGAAGCCGCGAGTGCAAGCCAGGCCCCACCGCCTGCGATCGCCGAGGCGCCCATCACCGAGCCGCTCACGGAGCCACCGGCCGCACCGATCACCGAGCCGTCGCTGTCGCAGTTGGTGTCTGCTCCGCCTGTGGCATCGAACCTCGCATCGGCGCCGTCGATCAGCGCGCTGCTGCCCACTGCAGCGCCGGCCTCCGATGTCTTCGCGGACCTGTTCGGCGAAGGCGCGCTGCCTCTTGGTGATGCACCGCCCGAGAAGACGGTCGCGATGCCGACCTTCGCGCCGGCGCCGGTGAATGCACCGGCCCCTGCGCCGCTACCTGCACCGCCGCCGTTGTCTTCTACTGCTGCAGCAACCTCCACGACCACGCAGGTCTCCGCGCAGATGCCGTCGGCCGCCGACTGGGACGCCATCCTCGCGAACGCACCGCGCCGCGCCGACGATGCGGCAGCGCCCATGCCCGACCCGCTGGCGCACGAGCCCTTCGCCCTGCCCTCGCAGGCGCAGCGCAACCCCGTCGATCCGCTCGCCGAACTGGATCCGCAGGCGACGCAAGGCCTGTCGGACCTCGCGCTCAAGCGCAGCATGGACCCGCTCTCCTTCTTCGCCGAAGACCGCGATGCGCCCTCGCCGCTGTCCGACCCGCGCCCCACGGCGCTGACGCAGGACAACCCGCTCGACGACGTGCACCCGGCCATGGAACTGATCGCGCGACCGCCGGCCGCGGCGTCGGGCCACAGCCTCGCGAACCATGCGCGCGAGATGACGTCGCAGTTCAATCCGCCGCAGCCGGTGGCAGTTGCGCCATCGGTCGCCGTGCCGGAGCCTGTGGAAGAGGCTGTGCCGGTTGAAGAGGAGCCTGTCGTTGTCGCAGCGCCGGAGATTCCGGCCGCCGTGGCGCAGCCCGCCGTGCTTGAAGAAGAAGCGCCGCCTGCCTTGCCCGTCGCTGCAGTCCCTGCGCCGGTGCCGACCTCACCACGCGCCCCCTCCTCCGGCGACGACCTGTTCAAGGCGTTTCTCGAAGGCGCCGGCGTGCCCGAGATCGCGGGCCAGCAGCCGCTCGATGCCGAGGCGATGCGCCACCTCGGCCGGCTGATGCGCGCCTTCACCGACGGCACCATCGAGCTGCTGTCGTCGCGCGCGATGCTCAAGCGCGAGGTGCGCGCCGAGATCACCATGATCGTGGATGAAGAGAACAACCCCTTCAAGATCCTGCCCAACGGCCGCGCCGTGCTGATGCAGATGTTCGGCGCGCGCATGCCCGGCTTTCTCACGCCCGAGGCCGCCGTGCACGATGCGCTGGGCGACCTGCAGTCGCACCAGCTCGGCATGGTCGCCGGCATGCGCGCCGCACTGCTCACGCTCTTGCATCGCTTCGATCCGGGCGGCCTCGACAAGGCCACGCCGCACGACGGCGGGCTCGGCGAGAAGTTTCTACCCGGCGGTCGCGAAGCGCGGCTGTGGCGCCAGCTGAAGCAGTTGCACGCCAGCACCACCGCCGCCGTCGAGGACGACTTCCAGGCCGTCTTCGGCCGCGCCTTCCAGCAGGCCTACGACCGCGAGATGGAACGCTTGAAGGAGGCGCGCCGTGCTTGAAGCCACCCACGCCTTCGCAGTGCCTATCTCGACCTCGCAGTTCTCGTGCGTGGGCGAACGCAGCGGCAACCAGGACGCCATCGGTTATCACCTGGACGAACGCAACGCCTGCTTCGTCGTGAGCGATGGCGTCGGCGGCCACGCGGGCGGCGAGCTGGCCTCGCGCATCGTGGTCGACACCGCGCTCAACACTTTTGTCGACCACCCGTCCGTCGCGGCCGACGACATCCGCCATGCGGTGAAAGAAGCCAACGACGCCGTGCTCGCCAAGCAGCGCGAGCTGGCCGACCAGAGCCGCATGAGCGCGACCATCGTCTCACTGTTCGTCGATCGCGCCACCGGCGAAGCCTGCTGGGCCCACGTCGGCGACAGCCGCCTCTACTGGTTCCGCCGCGGCGCGCTGATGCAGCGCACCGAAGACCACAGCCTGTCCGAACGCTCCGGCGAAGCCGCCGCGGGCCAGGGCGCCAACGGCGGCGAGCGCCTGGTGAAAAGCAACCTGCTGTACCGCGCGCTCGGTGCGCGCGCGACGGCGGAGACCTCGGTGTCGACACCGCAGCGGCTGGCCGATGGCGATGCGTTCCTGCTGTGCACCGACGGGCTCTGGCAGCTCATCTCGCAGCAGGTGATGGAACGATCGCTGCAGCTGGCCGACAGCGCGGAAGAGTGGCTCGCCCTGCTGCGCCGCGCGGCCGAGGCCAAGGCCGACAAGTCGCGCGACAACTACTCGGCGCTGGCGGTGTGGGTGGGGTCGCCGCAGCAGGTGACGCTGGCGGGGGCAACTTCGACAGCGCAGCCAGTCGCGCCCCGTTAAGCCGGGGAAACAGCCCCGTCGCGCACCGCTCGACAGGGCGGCGCCTCAGGCCGCCAGCACAAGCACCTTCAACTGGCTTGGCACCAACCGCATGCCGACGATGTTGCAGCGGTTCTGCAACGTGATGCTTGTAACGCGCGTGGCTGGCGTGCCCTTGAGCAGCACGGTGAAGGCGCCCGTCAGGTGGCGCGACTGCTGCATGAAGGTCTGGGACACCACACCGCCAAGCGCACCCGGCTGATCGCCGAGCGTGATCGGTGTCACCGTGGCCATGTTGTGGGCCGGCATGCCCGCGAACAGGATGTTCCATGCATTGGGAATGGCCATCGGCCCCAACGCCATGTTGGGGAAAGGGATGGGAACCGGCGTGCGGCACACGTCGGGAAACGCGAGATCCATCCCCATGAGTTGGCAATTGGCGAACATCGTGCGACCTCCTCAGCCCATGTGGATCTGCGAGGCATCGACCTTCACGAGGTCCTGCCCCGTGACCATCGTGTGCCGGCCATGGATACGCACCGTGTCGCTGGCCTTGCAGTCGAGGTGCCGGACCCGGGACTGGTCCATCTCGTCGACGATCCGCAACGTGTTGCGTGCCATCTGCACGATCCGGTCGGCCACCGTCTCGAGGACCTTGCCGAAGAACCTGGTCGTTCCTGCGGTCGCCTCGACGGACTTCGCGGTGAAGCGCAATTCGTCGGTGCGGCAATCGGCAGTGTCGGCCTGCAAGGCCCACTGCCCGGCGCTCATGGCGAGCCGGGTGCCGCTGCGCAGGCGCACCTCGCCCTCGCTCTCGATCGCGACCGGATGCGCATTGCCGCCGAGCACCAGTGCGCCATCGACCTCGATGCGGCTGACGGCGGCATCGGCCTGCTCGAGCACCGCGATCAGGAAGACGCGGTAGGAGTCCGGCCCCGAGAGCAGCACGGTGTCGCCGACCTGCGGCTTGAGCAGGCAACTGGCCGCACGCCGGCAGGTGCGCACGCCACCGGCCTCGTCCTCGACGGCGAACTGCCCGTCGTCCAGCAGGCGGCGAACCGTGCCGATCGAATGAACCGGGGATGAGGCGTCGGATGCGACGCGCAGCGGAACAACATTCATGATGATTTCCCTTTTCGAACTGGACGAGGCTTCGGCCCTCGTATGAAAGGATGGCGAGCCATCAGCGAGCGTCGGACCACGACTGTGCGCGGTGCAGGTCCGGATCGTTTTCGATGATGCCGCCGCGCCCGGAAAAACGGGTCCCCTGTTGGACGGCGCGGTGCAGGCGGGTGCGCAGAAAGCGGGCGTCCCTGAGGTCCGCGTCCGTGAGGTCCGCATAGGAGAAGTCTGCGTCTTGCAGGTCGGCCTGCGCGAAGCTGCTGCCTTTGCAGCGTGCGCGCTGGAACACGCTGAGCGGCAGCCGCGCCTGCGCGAAGCTCACCCCCTCGAGCGCGGCATCCACCCACAGCGACTGGTCGAACCGCCCCGCGGTGCAGTCGGCACCGCCCAGGTCGGCTTCCGCGAAGATCGTCATGCCGGCCTCGACCCCGGTGAAGCGGGCGCCGCGCAGCGAGGCCCCCTTGAAGTTGCTCTGCGTGAGCGTGGCATGGCGGAAATCCGCTTCGTCGAGCTTGGAGTCGGTGAACTGGCAGCGGCGCAGCACGAGCCCGGCCAAGTGCTGGCGCGCGAGGTCGCATTCGAGGAACACCACGCCCTCGCCTTCGAACTGTGCGAAGACGGCGGTGCGCAGGTCGAGCTTGAACATCGTCACGGTGTTCAGGCTCGCACCGGTGAGATCGCAGCGCGCCAGGTTCGATTCCATGACCGTGGCCTGCGCCATGCGGCGGGTCCGCAACGAGGCGTCCGCCAGGTCGCAGCGGAAGAAGGTGACGCGATCGAGCACCGCCTCGTCGAAGCGGGCGCCCGCCAGATGAGACTCGACGAACGACGCCTGCTCGAGCATGGCCTGCGAGAGATTCGCGCCCTCGAAGCGCCCGCGGAACATCTGTACCTGTTTGCCCGTCGCACCCGAGAAATCGCAGCGGTCCATCGGGCAATGGGTGATGACGCTGCCCGACAGATCGGCGCCGCGGAAATCGGCGCCGGTGAAGTCGATGCGGTCCCACAGCGCCCCCGAGAGGTCGAGCCCGCGCAGATCCCAGCCGCGGCAATCGAGTCCGTGCAGCTGCACGCCGTGCCGCACGTCGTCCAGCAAGGACTCGGGAGTCATGATGCCGCCTCCGGGTCGCGCCGCGGCCAGACCTTGGCATGCTGCGTGTAGGCGTCGTCGAGCAAGGTGGTGGCATCGATGAAGGCCTGCGACACGTCGGCGCGAAACAGGTTCGCCTCGCGCAGGTCACAGCCGAGCAGGTTCGACTTCGAGAGGTTGGCGTCGATCAGGTGGGCCTTGCGCAGCGAGGCGCGCGCGAGGTTTGCGCGCACGAACAGGCTTTCGCCGGCGACGAAGCCGTCCAGCCGCGCATCGGACAGATCGCACTCCGAAAGGTCGCAGTTCTCCAGACGGGCCGCGGTCAGGTCCGCTGCCGCGAAGGAGGTGCCGCGCAGCCCGCACTGCTTCATGAACATTCCCACGGCCGTCGCGCCGGCGAATGAGCTGCCGAGCGCGACACCACAGGCATCGAACCGCGCATGGGACAAGTCGACATCCGCAACCAGCGTGACCGTGACGAAGCCGCAGCGCACCAATCGCGCGGCCTTCAAGGACACACGCTCCAGGCTGCATTCGAGCAGCACGACCTGGTTCAGCTCGGCCTGGTCCAGCACCAGATCGCGCAGCGTCATGCGGCGCAGCGCGACCTGCGTCCAGCGCGAGGATTGCATGGCGCATTCCACCATTTCGGTCTCGTGCAGCTGGGTCTGATCGAGCTGCGCGCCACGCAGGCTGCAGCCCCTGAAGCGCGTGCCATGGCACAGGGTCTCGCGCAGGCTGGCCGACGCGAGATCGCAATCTTCGAGGCGCGCGCCACCCAGGTTGGCCTTGTCCAGCCGACTGCCCACGAGGCGTGTGTCCGTGAGAACGGCCCGCGCGAGCACGGCTTCGGAGAAGTCGCAGCCCTCGAGATTCGCTCCCTGCAGGTTCGCATCGGCCAGGACCGCGTGGGTGAAATCGGCCCCGCGCAGGTCCATGCCCGACAGGTCTGCACCGGTGAGATTCATCTTCGAGAAGTGGCGCCGCCCAGGCTCCGCCGCGGCCAGCCTGCGGCGCAACTTGGCAGCCCTGAAGCTCGGCACGCGCGGTGGCGTCGGGGTCAGGTGCGCCGAATAGAGGCGGCCCTGAAGCTTCAGCGGATCGGTCTCCACCGGGGCATCGACGCTCTCTTCGTTCGCTTCGCTTTCCTCGCGCGAGCCTTCTGCCTCCTCCTCGAATACCGAAGGCACCGGGGCCTCGGCGCCCTCGGGAACCTCGGGCTCCGATGCGCGTTCGGCCTCGACCCGGGCCACCTCGCCCTCCAGCCGCGCGCGCGTCTGGACCGCCTGCGCCTCGGCGCGCTCCAGGTACTCGGGCAGGTCGTCGAAGGCCGGCAGGACCTCGGGCGCCGGCGGCGGCGTGAGGTAGTCGCCGGGGTCGAGCCCCTGTGCGAGCAACTCGGCACGCTGGCTCTCGTAGTGCCTGCGCATGCCGGCCTGCAGGTTGCGCGGCAAGGGCTCGGCCAAGGTATCGGGCATGCGCATCGCAGTCCATTCCGCGAGCAGCGGGCGCGGCACCAGATCGCTGTCGCGCAGGACGTGGATGCTGCTCTTTTCCGGGTCGATGCGCTTGCGCATCACGTCGGCGTAGTGCGTCAGCGTGCGCGGCGCGTCCGGCAGTTCGATCGACGGCATGATGTGCGTCACGTCCGCGGCATCGTCCTCCCGGATCGGGGTGGTGCCGTGCCACACCAGCACCACCCGTTCGCGGTCGGGAAAGAACCAGGCGGTGCTCAGTCCGAGGTCGACGCGGCGCAACTCACCGACCTCTTTGGAAAAATTGAGGTGGCAGACCGCATGCCACGCGGGCAGGTTGCCGCGCAGCACCGGGATGCGCGGGTGCATGTTCCAGAGCTCGTAGGGCGCACCCGTGGGAAGCACGGGCTGGCCGGGCCAGCGCTGCTCGGGGCTGGCGGCATTGAAGAAGCGCCAGTCCAGGTCGTCGGCAAAGCCGGGGAATCCCGTCTGCAGCCATGCATCGTCGTACTTCGTCCCGGCCAGCGCCATGCGCTGCGGTGCATCGGGCAGGTAGCCCGAGAACGAGGCCGGCCGCGAGCGCTGCCCGCGGCGCTGAATCTGCTGCCCGACCACCTCCACATTGGGAAGCCGGCAGGTCTGTACGCCATTGACGAGTTCGTCGACCGTGCCCAGCCCCAACGGGTTGTCGGGAACATTGGGGCCGCCGAACGCGTGGCGCCAGTCGAGCGGCATCTGCTCGAATGCGGCCGGCTCGGTAATACGCCCGCCCAACCAGAAACGGTCGCCGAACACGGCCAGCGAACGGTCGACCCCGCCGACGCGCAACCGCACCGCGCACCGGGTCTTGTCGTCCTGGTGCGCCGTGTAGGCGAATCCGCTGGCCAGCACCTCGGCCTCGCCCTTGGGCATGCTCATGTCGAGCACGCTGCCGGGATCGAGCACATCGCCCGCCATCTGCCAGAGCTCCTGCTCGGGCTGCAGGCGCGACTCGGCCTCCAGGCTGGCGCAGGCCAGCACAGCAATGCCCAGCTGGTTGCGGGAACGCCAGCGGTAGGGGCGGGTGAGAAGGCTGAGGCGAAAGGGCTTGACGATCTTCAAGGTCGGCTTCGGGTGTGGGCAGTGCGCGGTGGGGGCGCGGAATCAGAAGGAAAAACCGCCCGGCGCGACGATCGGCGAGATCACCAGCTCGGTGGTGGGCGATGCGGAGGCGAAGCGCACGAGCACCGGCCGCCCCATCGCGTACAACGGCAGCTCGTTCAGCATCACCACCTTCTGCACGACGACCTGCCGCTCGACGCCGTCGCGGTCGGCGAAGCGCACGGTGAGATTCATCAGCGGGCTGGTATCGCTGTAGGCGCCGCCGACCTCGCTGCCGACGATGACGCCCTGCGCCTGCGCGTCGAAGCCGCGGCTGCGCGCCTCGCGGCGACGGATCGACAGCAACTCCCACGCGCCGCACAGCAAGGCCGAGCCCGCGAAGATCGATGCGATGCAGGGCAGCACGAGCCACATCGAGAGGGTTTCCATCGGCAGCAGGAGCGGCAGCAGGCCCGCCGCCACCAGCACGGCGCCCAGGACTCGGATCGCGCGTCGATGGGGCATCGCGGTTGCGGTCATCACGGGATCAGCACGAGGATCTTGATGTCGATGTAGACCGTGCCGATCGAGACCTTGGCTTCGGCCTTCTGGTTGAAGGCCTGGTTCGACCAGCGATAGGCCTTGATGTCGAAACTCGCCCCACCGATGTTGGTGGAGACCGCATTGAAGGTCTCCGACAGGGTGGCGTAGGTGAGCGAGTTCACCCAGGCGAACGAGAACATGAGCTTGGCCTGCGAGCGGATGTAGCTCGACGCCTTGGTCGTGGCGCTGCCACCCGCCACGGTCTCGATGCTGCCGTCGTACTTGTTGGTGTGCTTCTCGGTCGAATGCAGGAGGATCTTCTTGGCCTTGACGTTGAAGTTCGTCTCGGCGTCGATGGACACGTTCTTGGCCTTGCCCACGTAGTCGCCCGCCGACACGGTGGACGTGTGGTCGCCCGTTTCGATCGTCTCCGTGAGGCCACCCTTGATCGTGTCCTTGCCGCCGCCGCCCAGGACATCCCGCTCCCACCCTGTCTTGTAGCTCTCGAACCGCTTGCCGGCCCAGGTTTCCAGCCTGGAGTCCCCGGTGTAGACGTGCTCGGTCATGCCGTTCTTCACGTCGACGTGCAGCGCGTTGTCGAAATTCTCCTGTCGCAGGCCGGCCATCACGTGCACGTTGGAGTCGCCTGTCTCAACGGTCTCCGTGGCCCCCTCCTTGGTCGTGATCGCGATGGCGTTGTTGAAGAAGTGCTCGGCCTTCTTTGTCACTTCCAGCTTCGAGCCCGACTTGTAGATCGCGTGATCGAGGCCGTTGACCACCGTCGTGGTCCGCGCCTGGTCCACGGTGAGCTCGTCGTTCTTGTGGACGTTGGTGGTGCGGTGACCCTCCACCGTGTGGGTCTCGTCGTTCTCGACCTCGATGAAGAAGTCCTTCTGTGCATGGATCTTGATCGACTCGTTGCTCGGGTCGTCGTCGATCACAAAATGGTTGGCCAACTCCCCATCGCCTTTCACGGTGCGGCTGATGAAGCCGCTGACCGTCGCCTTGGCAGGAAGCTCCAGCGGCGGCATCTGGTCGGCGTTGTAGACACGCCCGATGATGATCGGCCGGTCGGGGCAGCCCGCGATGAAATCGACGATCACCTCCTGCCCCACGCGCGGATGGTTCACCGCGCCGAAGTTGGAGCCGGCCCAGGCGCTGGACACGCGCACCCAGCACGAGCTGTCTTCGTTGCGCTGGCCGTAGCGGTCCCAGCGGAACTGCACCTTCACGCGGCCGTACTTGTCGATCCAGATGTCTTCGCCGGGCGGCCCGACCACGGTGGCGGTCTGCGGGCCCTGGGTGCTCGGCACGCGCGTGATGCGGCGCGCGCGGAACGGGAACGAGGTGGGCTGCACGCCGAAGTGAAAGCTGTACTCGCCCGGCATGCCGCCGCTGGCATAGCCGCCCTCGCGCAGGCTGTACATCACCGAGACGACGAGGTACTCGCGGTTGTCCTCGTTGCGCGGTGCGTTCTGCATGGTGAAGCGGTAGCCGGGCGCCATGCCGCGCACGTTGGTGTGGCCGGTGTCGACCTCGGCCTGGGCCTGCGCTTCCTCGAGGCGGATGCGCGCGTAGTGCTCGCCCTGCCCCGCGTCGCTGTAGCCGCCCATCCACTCGTACATCTCGTAGCGGCCGTGGTCGCTGCCGCGCGGCTGGCTGCGCGTGTTGAGCAGGTCGGCCCGGGGCTTCTTGAAGTCGAAGTCGTCGACCACGTAGGTGCCGGGGCGGATCTCTTCGGTGACTTCCCACTGGTCGATCACTTCGCGGCCGGGGTCGGTGGCGCGGTCGCTCGCGAGGTAGCCGATCTTCGGGTAGCCGGGCAGCGTCTCGTGCGCGCTCATGTCGTCGGCGAGCACCAGCGTGTGCTGGTTCTTGTCGTGCTTGAAGTAGTAGTAGATGCCCTCGTGCTCCATGAGGCGGCTCACGAAGGCGAAGTCGGTCTCCTGGTACTGCACGCAGTACTCCCACTGGCGGTACGAGGCGCTGAGCTTCTTCTCGAAGGCGAAGCCGTACTCGCCCAGCACGTCTTCGAGGATCTCGACCACCGACTTGTTCTGGAAGATCTTGCAGTCGCTGGTGCGCGTGAGGTACCACAGCCACGGCCGCACCGCGGCGCGGTACACGGTGTAGCGCGAAGAGCCGCCCTCGCGCCCGATCATGGTGAAGCGCGTGATCTGGCCGTTGAGGTAGCGCGGCGTGCCGCTCAGCGTCTGGATCTCGAGCGCCAGTGGCTTGCCGAGCAGGCCCTTCATGTCGACCGAGGTGTTCGGGCTCAGCAGGTCGACCTCGAACTCGAACAGCTGCGACAGCCCTTCGCTGCCGTGCATCGAGCGGAACAGCAGCTGTTCCTCTCCAAGCGGGGTGTGGGCTTTGACGACTCTGTCCATGCGGCTCTCCCTTGTGTCTACGCGGGGCGTTCTGAAAACTCGTACTGGAAGTCGTCGCCCGCTGCGCCCAGCTGCACGCCGGCGAGCTTGCGCGCACTGACGGTGGCGCCGATGACTTCTTCGCTCAGCCGGGGCAGGATGGTGTGCGTGAGGATCGCGTCGATCATCCGGCCACCCGACTCTATGGCCGTGCAGCGGCGCGCGACAAGCGCGACGGCGCTGTCGTTGTAAGCCAATGCAATGCCGTGGTTGGCCTGCAGGCGTGCCGCGATGCGGTCCAGCTGCAGGCGAATGATCCGGTGCAGTGCGTCGGCCTGCAGCGGGTAGTAGGGCACGACCACCAGGCGCCCGAGCAGCGCGGGCGCGAACACCTTCAGCAGAGGCTCGCGCAGTGCCGCCGCCAGCGGCTCGGGGTCGGGGCGCAACGTCGGGTCTTCGCACAGCTGCATGACGAGGTCGGTGCCGACGTTCGACGTCATGATGATCACGGTGTTGCGGAAGTCGATGTGGCGGCCTTCGCCATCTTCCATCCAGCCCTTGTCGAAGACCTGGAAGAAGATCTCATGCACGTCGGGGTGGGCCTTCTCGATCTCGTCGAGCAGCACCACGCTGTAGGGCCGGCGGCGCACGGCCTCGGTGAGCACGCCGCCTTCGCCATAACCCACGTAGCCGGGCGGTGCGCCCTTGAGCGTGGAGACGGTGTGCGACTCCTGGAACTCGCTCATGTTGATGGTGACGAGGTTCTGCTCGCCACCGTACAGCGCCTCCGACAGCGCGAGCGCGGTTTCGGTCTTGCCCACGCCCGAGGGGCCGCACAGCAAGAACACGCCGACGGGCTTGTTGGGGTTGTCCAGCCGCGCACGCGCGGTGCGGATGCGCCGCGAAATGGTCTCCAGCGCATCGGGCTGCGCGACCACGCGGGCCGACAAGATCTCGCCCAGGCGCAGCACCGACTGCGCGTCGTCGCGCACCATGCGGCCGATGGGGATGCCGGTCCAGTCGGCGACCACGGTGGCGACGGCCTGCGCATCCACCGCCGCGAGGATGAGCGGTGTCTCGCCTTGCAATTGCACGAGCTGGTCTTGCGCTTCGTTGAGTTCGGCGCGGATGGCCTCGGGCGTTCGCTCGGGCTCGGTAGGCGGTTTCTCTTCGCGGTCATCTTCCGCTTCAGATTGCACCGGCACCGCCGCAGGCGACAGCAGCTTGCGCAACGCGACGATGCGCTCGACCAGCGCGGCCTCTTCCACGCGCCGCTGCTCCAGCAGTTCAAGTTCAGCCTGCGCGGCAGCCACCTGCGCCGCGATGTCTTCGACGCGCTGGTGCTCGCCGACCCCGATCGCCGCCTCGCGCCCCGCGATGCCGGACTCGATGCCCAGCACCTCGATGCGCCGCTTCAAATCTTCGAGCGCCGCAGGCAAGGCATGCTGGCTCAGCGCCACGCGCGCGCACGCGGTGTCGAGCAGGCTCACGGCCTTGTCGGGCAACTGGCGTGCGGGAATGTAGCGGTGCGACAGGCTCACGGCCGCTTCGAGCGCGGCATCGAGGATGAGCACGCCGTGGTGCTTCTCCAGTTCGGCCGAGATGCCGCGCAGCATGACCACGGCCTTGGGCTCGGTGGGCTCGTGCACCTGGATGGTCTGGAAGCGCCGCGTGAGTGCCGGGTCTTTCTCGATGTACTTCTTGTACTCCGACCACGTCGTGGCGCCGATGGTGCGCAACCGGCCGCGTGCGAGCGCGGGCTTGAGCAGGTTGGCTGCGTCGCCTGTGCCGGCGGTGCCGCCCGCGCCGACCAGCGTGTGCACTTCGTCGACGAACAGCACGATGGGCTTGGGGCTTTTCTCGACCTCGTCGATCACCTGGCGCAGCCGCTGCTCGAACTCGCCCTTCACGCCCGCGCCGGCCTGCAGCAGCGTGGGGTCGAGCACCCACAGCGACACGTCCTTCAGCGACGGCGGCACGTCGCCCGCAGCCAGGCGCGAGGCCAGGCCTTCGACCACGGCCGTCTTGCCGACGCCGGCCTCGCCGGTGAGCAGCGGGTTGTTCTGGCGCCGGCGCATGAGGATGTCGACGATCTGGCGGATCTCGTCGTCGCGGCCGTACACGGGGTCGAGCTCGCCGGCGCGCGCCTTGGCCGTGAGGTCGCTCGCGTACTTGGCCAGGGCCGAGCCGCCAGCGGCGGGCGTGTCGCCCTGGTGCTGCGCCACCGGTGCACCACCGCCCGCCTCCGACGCGGCGTCGTAGTCGTCTTCCGGCGAGCCTTCGGTCCATGCGGCGAGTTGCGCGACCAGCACATCGGGCACGAGCTTGTCGAACTCGCGCGAGATGCCCGAGAGCACCTGGCGCAGGCCCGGCGTCTTCACGATGCCCGCGAGCAGGTAGGCGCCGCGGATCGACGTCGCTTCGAAGCGCAGGCTGGCATAGACCCACGCACGCTCGACGGCGTGGTCAACATGCTCGGAGATGTCGCTGATCGACGTGGCGCCGTGCGGCAGGCGGTCGAGCGCGCGCACGAGGTCCTGCTCGACCGCGTCGAGGTTGAGCCCCGCGCGCTTGATGATGCGCAGCAGGTCGCTGTCCTGCAGCTGCAGGATCTGGTGCAGCCAGTGCACGAGCTCGACGTAGGCATTGCCGCGCAGCTTGGCGAAGGCGGTGGCGGTCTCCAATGCCTTGTAGAGCATCGGGTTCAACTTGGAGAACAGAGAGACGCGGCGGATGTCGGTCATGAGGAAGCCGGTGCGTTGCGGGAAAAGAGCGCCTCGGGCTGGAACACCATGTCGCCGGCGTCGGTGTCGGACAGGCGGGTGCCGAGCCAGCTGCCCCAGCCCAGGCGCTGGTCGCTGCTCAGCCGCATGCCGCGCGCCTCGGGCTTGCTGAGCACCAACCGCAGCTCCCAGGCGAATTCGATGCCGACGTACTGGCGCACCCAGTCGACCACCTGCTGCAGCCGCGGGCTGCCCGGCAGGAACTCGCGGAACTGCTGCTGCGACAACGGGCCGAGTTCGAGCCTGAACTTGCCCTGCGCATCGCGCACCGCCAGGCCGATGGTGGCGCCGCTGCCCAGCCGGTGGTTGCGCCCGAGCTGGCCGATGCGGCTGACCTGGCGCTCGTCGATGTGCACCCAGTCGCTCACGAACTCGACCACGCGCACGGGCACGTCGAAGTACAGGCGAAGAATCTGAATCAGCCCTTCGGGGTTGCACGTCTGGCGCACCAGGTGCCCCGCCATGTGCGTGCGCGCATGGTCGGCGATGCGGTCGCGCGCCTTCAGGCCGGGCTGCCCCATGTTCATGAGGCTGGCCACGTAGTCGACAAAGCGGTGGCCGTCGGTGCGGTCCAGGCTGTTGACCGACTGCGCGTCGGCCCAGGCGCGGTAGAACAGCAGGATCAGCCGGTGATGGAACAGGTCGGCGAAGGCGCTGAGCGTGTTGTCGGCGTGGTGGCGCTTGCGCTCGCGCGCGTACTCGGTCAGGTGCAGCGGGAGCGGGCCGTTGGGGCCGAACAGGCCGAAGCCGTAGATCGAGATGCGCGGCGCGCCGTCTTCGTCGACCTCGACGCCCGACACGTTCGACGGCGCGAAGGCCATCGAGGGCTCCTGCCCCAGCCGCAGCGGCTCGTCGCGCGGGCGCGGCGCACGGCCCAGCAGCGGATGGTCGCCCTGCGCGTCGAGCCGGCGCAGCAGCATGAACAGGTCGTGCTCGAAGGGCTGCTCGACGAGCCGGGCCCACAGCGCGGGGTCGGCCTCGGGCACGCCACGGCGCGGCGGGGCTTTCGCCTTCGCTTGCACTGGGCTGCGCGCATCGACGGCCGCCTCGTCGCGCGCCTCGGCCTCTGCCGGCAGCACCTGCAGCATGGCGTCGTCGGTGAGGCCGGTCGTGCTCATACGGTGGGGCGGCGTCCCACGCGCGGGGTCCAGCGCGCGATTTCGCCGCGCTGCAGGCTGGACAGCGCGAACTCGGTGAAGGCATTGAGCGACACGTGCCGGCTGAAGAACTGCTCCAGCACGGCGCCGAACAGGTACGGGCTCGTGCCCGAGAACGCGACCTCGTCGATCTGCAGCGCGATCTCCACGCCGCGCCCGAACACGATCGGCCCCGGCTCGGGCAGGCGGCGGAACACGGGCGCCAGCGCCATCGAGCGCACGCCCTGGATCTGCCGGCGCACGGCCGGGTCGGCGAGGTTGCCGTACAGGTCGAGCATCTCGCGCAGCGCGGCGGCGCCCTGCGTGGCATCGACGTCGGTCAGGCTCAGGTAGTTCAGGCCCAGGTGGCTGATGAGGCGCCAGGTGAGCGCGCCTTCGGCCAGCGCCGGGTACGGCCGCGACGGCCCGCGCAGGATGCGCACGCCGCGCACCGGCGCCGACACGCGCAGCGTGAAGTCCGATTCGAGCCCGGTGGGCAGCAGCAGCGGCAGGTCGCGGTTGGTGCACAGCGCGTCGATGGTGATGTGGCGCAGGCTGTGCGGAAACGGCGCGTCGTGCTGGTCGACCAGCGACACGTACACCTCGCTGCCGGTGTAGCTGGTGCGCGTGCCCTGCGCGCGTGCACGGTCGGACACCAGGCGCGGCTCGCGGCGCAGCGAGAAGTAGGCGCCGAAGTCCCCGTCGTCGGACGCGAACGAACCGAGGAAGGGCCGGAACTCGCGCTCTTCGGAGCCGTTGGCCATGTGGCCCGTGACGCGCTCGACGGTGAAGATCTCGAAGTCGCGCGGGCGCGTGCGGTCGATCACCGCATGGTGCTCATGCTGGCCCGGCCCGACCGGGATGCGGTCGCTGCGGCGCGGCACGAGGTTGATGATGGGGGTGCAGAACAGCGAGAAGTGCCTGGCATCGACCAGCCGCTCCAGGTCGGCGTCGGCGCGATCGAGCAGGATCACGATCTCCATCGTGGTGCCGCCGATGGCCGAGGCCGCCGCGCGCAGGTGCTTCACGCTGAAGAAGAGGTAGCGCTCGGGAAAGGCGAAGTACTCGTGCAGCAGGCGGTAGCCCTGGAACGAGCGCGCGTCGTAGGGCAGCAGCGACTGCTCGGGGTCGAAGCCCTCGTGGCGGATCGCCTCGTCGCCCAGCGGCACGATGCGCGCCGTGCTGCCGGGGCCGGCGCGGCACACGGTGGCCACGCTGTGGTGAGCGACCAGTTCGAGCACGCGCAGCGCGTGCAGCTCCGCGCCCGAGAGAAAGAACTCGAGCCGATCGAGCGGCATCTCCGAAAAGCGCGCGCCGCCCACGGCCTCGAGCTTGATGGTGATCGCGCTCTTGGCCTGGCGCGCCGCCATCGGCAGCGCATGCGCGATCTCGGCCGGCACCGGGCCGAGGCTCGCCTCGGCAATCTTGATGGGCCACAGCGTGACGGCGTGGCCCGTGCGGAACTCGCAGGCCGTCTGCTCGCCCTTGATCATGCGGCCACGCAACAGCGTGTGGCGCGGCAGCTCGTAGCCCGCCTTCAGCGAGCCCTCGTTGAGGTTGCCGTCGATCTGCACCACGGCCATCGCGGGCAGCGGCGCGAGGAAGTTGGGGTACACCACCTCGAGCAGGCGCTGCGAGAAGCGCGGAAACTCCGCGTCCATCTTGAGCTGGATGCGCGCCGTGAGAAAGCTGAAGCCTTCGAGCAGGCGCTCCACGTACGGGTCGCTGACCTCGATGCCGCGCATGCCCAGGCGGCCCGCGATCTTGGGGTAGCGCTGCGCGAACTCGGCCCCGAGCTCGTGCATGTAGGTGAGTTCGCGGTTGTAGTAGTCGAGGAGCTTGGCGTCCATCAGTGGCTCTCCCCCAGGCTTCGCGCACTTCGTGTCGCTACTCCTACCCCCTCACCGGGGGCAACACCAGTGGCCCGGCAAAGCCGGTTCCACGGTGTTCCTTGAAAAGAGGACCCATGCAGTCGCATCACAGCCCTCCTGTCGGTCGCAGCACCATGTGCCCGCTTTCCAGGTCCAGCTCCGAACGCAGGATGAACTCGATCGGGTACGGCACCGACCACAGCGTGCCGCGAATCTCCAGTGCGAGCAGGTTGTGGTGCTCCAGGTCGGTCGCATCGGTCACGCAGCGCACGTCGATGCTGTCCTTCATGATGCGCGGCTCGAAGTCGATGATGGCCGCGCGGATGGCCGCCTCCACGTCGGCGAAGTCGACCTCCGACATGCGCCCGCCGGCCCAGCCGCGCACGCCGTAGTTCACCACCGAGCCGCGTGCGCGCGGCATGCCGTTGATGCGGTGGTCGGCGCCGAAGTTGGTGGTGTTGAGCAGCCACTGCAGGTCGCGCAGCACCGAGTCGCGCAGCAGCTTGCCGCTCATGAGGAAGGCGCCCGCGCGCTCCTGGCCGTTCTGCGGCGCCTTGTCGGTGAGGCGGTCGAGCAGCACCGGCTGCAGGCGGTCGCGCGCGACGCTTTCCTGGGCGTCGCCGTCGATGTCGGTGGTGACGGCGGGTGTCATGGGGCCGCGCCTTCCGCCACTGCGGCTTCGAACTCGATGCGCCGCAGGTCGAGCAGCGAGTGGTCGCCGGCCTCGCTGATCAGCGTGCGCTGGCCGATGCCCGCGAACTGGTCGTCGCCCGCGAGCGGTTGCCAGTCGGTGCGGCGGCCCAGCGCGGTCTCGTCGTCGAGGCTGTCGAGCGCGCCCGGGTAGCGCACCGGCACGAGGCCGTTGAGGCCGCGCCCGTCGTGCAGCTCGATCTCGGCCGGCGCCCACAGCAGGTCGACCAGGTGCTGCGGGCGCGAGAACTTGATGCGGCGCACCGCCGGCAACGGCAGCCATGCATAGCCCGAGGGCGTGAACAGTTCGAGCACAGCGCCGATGCGCGCGTCGCCGTCGCACAGCCAGGCAAAGTCGCTGTGTGCCGCGGGCTCGCCGTCGAGCGCCTGCACGGCGCGCGCATCGGAGCGGTCGACGGTGGTCAGCGTGCCCTGCAGCGCGGGCGCCGCGTCACGCGCGGCTTCGCGCAGTGCCGCGGCCTCGTCGGCACGTTCGGCGGGCAACACGGCGGCGCCGAGCAGCTGCTCGACCCAGTCGGCATTGCCCGAGACGATGGCCGGCGTGCGTCCGCCGCCGGCCCAGAAGTCGGTGCGCTCGCGCTCGCCGCGCAACGCCATCGCGCAGGTGACGCTGGCCGGCGTGAACGTGGGGTCGAGCTTGGTCGCGAGCTTGAGCTGGTCTTCGGCCCGCTGCCATTCGCCGCGCAGCGCGAGGAAGTGGCACAGGGCAAGGCGCAGGCCGGCATTCTGGGGACTGGCGCGGATCTGCCGCTGTACCCATTCGGTGTGCTCGGCCACGGAGCGCTCGCCCAGCACTGCAAACCCATCGCCCATGAAACTTCCCCGTTGACTGGCTGAAAGGTGAAAGGCGGCGCGCCGCGAAGGGGCGCCGCAGGAGACAGACAAACGGCTGTGGACCGCCGGCGGGGGCTGCGTGGCCCTGAAGGCCACGGCCCCGCCGCGCAACAAGGAAATCAGGCTTCCTTGTTTTCCTTGATGTTCCAGCCCAGCACCGTCTCGGCGCCCTTGCCGCCCTTGTCGGTCTGTTCCCAGTACTGCTGTTTCACCTTCGCGGCCTGGAAGGCGTACTGCACGAGCACCGCATCGCCGCCCTGCTCGGCCGTGTACTGCACCGAGGTGACGAGCACCTCTTCGAGCGTGACGCGCGTGTATTCGATCTGCGAGCCGCCGGCCTTGCACACGGCCACTTCGACCTTGCTCAGGTGCTTGCCGCTCGCGCAGTTCTTCAGCACCGAAGGCGCCGCCTTGTCGATGCGCGCGAGCACCTGCAGGTCGTTGAAGCTGGCCTTGCCCACGCCGCCGCCACCGCCGCTGACCATGTTGCCAGGCTGCGTCGCTCCCCATGCAAACGACTTGATGTCGGTCCAGTCCTTGTGGTTGGAGTCCTTGGACTCACCGTTTGCACCCTCGACGCGCATGAACATGTCTACTGCCATGATTGACCCCCAAAAGTTATCGATGAATTGCCCGGTAGCGGGACAGTGGAATTAGCTGCTGTCCTTCTTGTTGGACGGCAACTTCGAAACCAGCCGCAACGACACCGTCAGCCCCTCGAGCTGGTAGTGCGGCCGGAGAAAAAACTTGGCGGCGTAGTAGCCGGGGTTGTCCTCGATGGCTTCCACCTGGACTTCGGCCGCCGCCAGCGGCTTCATCGCCTTCGTGTCCTGCGACGAGGTGCCGGGGCTGCCGTCGACGTAGTTCATGATCCAGTCGTTGAGCCAGCGCTCCATGTCCTCGCGCTCGCGGAACGAACCGATCTTGTCGCGCACGATGCACTTCAGGTAGTGCGCGAAACGGCAGCAGGCGAACAGGTACGGCAGGCGCGCCGCCAGGTTGGCGTTGGCCGTGGCGTCGGCGTCGTAGTACTCGGCCGGCTGCTGCAGCGACTGCGCGCCGATGAAGGCCGCGAAGTCGGAGTTCTTGCGGTGCACCAGCGGCATGAAGCCGTTCTTGGCGAGCTCGGCCTCGCGCCGATCGCTGATGGCGATCTCGGTCGGGCACTTCATGTCCACGCCGCCGTCGTCGGTCGGGAAGGTGTGCGTGGGCAGGTTCTCGACCGCGCCGCCCGACTCCACGCCGCGGATCGAGGTGCACCAGCCGAACTGCTTGAACGAACGGTTGATGTTCACGCCCATCGCATAGGCCGAGTTGGCCCAGGTGTAGCGCGTGTGCAGCGCCGAATCGGTTTCTTCCTCGAACTCGAACTCGTCGACCGGATTGGTGCGCGCGCCATACGGCAGGCGCGCCAGGAAGCGCGGCATGGCCAGGCCGATGTAGCGCGCGTCTTCCGAATCGCGCAGCGAGCGCCACGCGGTGTGCTCGGTGTTCTGGAAGATCTTGGTCAGGTCGCGCGGGTTCGACAGCTCCTGCCACGAGTCCATCTGCATCACGGTGGGCGAGGCGCCGGCGATGAAGGGGCAGTGCGCGGCGGCGGCGATCTTGGCCATCTCGCCGAGCATCTCGACGTCGGGCGGGCTGTGGTCGAAGTGGAAGTCGCCGATCAGCGCGCCGAAGGGCTCGCCGCCGAACTGGCCGTACTCGGCCTCGTAGATCTTCTTGAACATCGGGCTCTGGTCCCAGCCGATGCCCTTGTGGCGCTTGAGCGAGCGCGCCACTTCGCGCTTCGATGCGCACATGACGCGGATCTTCAGCTGCTCGTCGGTCTCGGTGTTGTTCACGAGGTAGTGCAGGCCGCGCCATGCACCTTCGAGCTGCTGGAAGTCTTCGTGGTGCAGGATCTGGTTGATCTGCTCCGACAGCTTGCGGTCGATCTCCGTGATGATGGCCTGCACGCTGCGGTAGGCGTCGTTCGAGATGGTGACGGTGTTCTCGAGCGCCTGCACGGCCAGCGTCTTGACGGCGTTCTCCACCGCCTCGCGCGCCTGCTCGGTCTTGGGCTTGAACTCGCGCTGCAGGAGGTCGGAGAACTCGTTGGGCTCGAGCGCTTCGACGGTGGCGGTGCGGGCGCGTGCGCCTTGCTGGGATGCGGTGCTCATGGTGCGGTCCTGTCGTCGGCTTGCTTGGCTGCTGCAGCATCGGCGGCCGCCTGCGCGACCGCGGGGTTGGGCGCGGACGCCAGCGACTTGAGCAGCGCCGGGTTCTGCAGCGCCTGCGCGATGAGTTGCTCGGCGCCGTTCTTGCCGTCCATGTACGAGAGCAGGTTCGACAGCTCGGTGCGCGCCTCGAGCAACTGCTGCAGCGCATCGACCTGGCGCGCAATGCGCGCGGGCGAGAAGTCGTCCATGCTGTCGAAGGTGATGTCCACGTTCATCTGGCCTTCGCCGGTGAGCGTGTTGGGCACCTGGAACGCGACGCGCGGCTTGATGGACTTCATGCGCTCGTCGAAGTTGTCGATGTCCACCGCCATGAACTCGCGCTCCGCGAGGTCGGGCATGGGGTCGGTCTGCTTGCCTGCGAGGTCGGCGATGACGCCCATCACGAAGGGCAGCTGGATCTTGCGTTCGCTGCCGTAGATCTCGACGTCGTACTCGATCTGCACGCGCGGCGCCCGGTTGCGCGCGATGAACTTCTGACCACTGTTCCTGACACGGTTGTCTGCCATAAGCGTCCTCTTGAAACTGAATGCATGGGTCGTACCGGTCGACCGGTGCCGGCGCGTTGTTCCTGCTCGCCGGCAGCAACGGCCGCTAGGGCAATGCGGCGTCGCCGTTCAACGGGCGGCCGGCAAGGCTTTCTATCTTTTGCAATCCCTCGGGCACGAGCTCTTCGATGATCTGGAAGAAGTTGAGGTCCATCAGCCGCTGGGCCCTGCGGATCAGCATGGGTGCCGGATGGCTCGGTTCCGTTCGTTCCAGGAACTCGCATGCTTTTTCCAACAACACTTGCACATCTTCACGAGCCGATATTTCAATCTCTTGAATACGCAGCGGACGCACCGCAGCCTGCGTGGCCGCTGCAACGTGCGCTGCGGGTGCGTGCACCTGCGCCGCACCGCTTGTGTCTTCTGCACGGCCCGTTGCCGACGCCTGCGGCACTTCGCTGTGCGGCTGCTCCGGCAGCAACTGGCCCACGGTGCGCAGCGACCGTTCGAGTCTTGAAAAATCGGGCGCCCAACTCTGACCCAGCGCACGCTCGCAGGTCTCGCGGATGCGCTGCAGGAGTGCCAAAGCCTCACGCAGGGCCACGACCGGCGCCGCCGCCTTGTCGTGTGCGCGGCGTGCGGCCTCGCGCAGGCGGCCGACGCCGCCGGGGTAGTCCACCTGGTCGCTCTTGCTCGAATCGAGCAGCGCCTCGACCTGCCGCAGGCTCA
This sequence comes from Variovorax boronicumulans NBRC 103145, assembly GCF_001591345.1. GTDB lineage: Bacteria > Pseudomonadota > Gammaproteobacteria > Burkholderiales > Burkholderiaceae_C > Variovorax > Variovorax boronicumulans. The sequence goes on from NZ_BCUS01000029.1 coordinate 30,904, forward strand.
TCGCCGTGCCGCCGTCTTCGAGCAGCCGCGCATCGCGCACGCTGCGTCCGAGCCCTTCGGCTTCGGCCAGTGCGGCCAGCGCATTCATGCGCGGCAGCGGGTCTTCGTTCGTGCCATCGACGACGCGCGGATGCACGTCGTTCCAGAAAGTCTGCAGCACCGCATCGACCTGGCGCAGCCCGTCGACGTAGCCGGGCAAGCCGCGGCTTTCGGTCCATGCGAGCGTGAGCGGCACCAGCACGCGCAGGTCGCGCGTGCGCAGGCACAGCTGTCGTGCGATGCGGTCTACGCGCGCCCAGTCGGGCGGCTCGGCGGGAATGATGGTGTCGCCGAACTGCTGCTCGCGCTTGCCCGTGGCCGCCTGTTGGAGCGCCATGAAATCGGCGTCGTATTCCAGATCTTCACCACAGGGAAGCGGGCCCTCGACGGGCGTCTGCAACAGATCGATCTCATTCGGCAGCAACCACGACTCCCTTGATTTATCCACTCGCGATGGTAGTCATCTTGAGGGTAAGAAGAGGCATGGTCAACCGCAACAGAATGCAAAGTGCAGCCTCTGAATTCCAAAGGAGTACATCTGCTTTTAAAGTGCAGAAGTACGGGCTACAGCAGCCGACGCGACGCGAGGTTGCGCATCAACGCACCGAGGCCGAAAGACCACCGCGGCGCCTGGTCTGCATGCACCACGCGGTTGTTCAACGCACCCAATTCAGGGGCCGCGATGCGCACATGGTCGCCCACGACATGCGTGAATCCTTGCCCCGGTCCGTGACGGTCTTGTGTCGGCGCGAACATCGTTCCCAGAAACAACATGAAACCGTCTGGGTAGGCGTGGTGGCGGTTGAGTGTCTGCGCCACGAGGTCGAGTGGATCGCGGCTGATCTTCGCGAGCGAGCTCGAACCTTCGAGCGTGAAGCCCTCGGGCCCCGTCACGTTCAACGCGACCGTGATGCGCCGCACATCGGCGATGCCGAAGTGCGCATCGAACAGACGGATGAACGGCCCGATGGCGCACGAGGCGTTGTTGTCCTTGGCCTTGCCCAGCAGCAGTGCGCTGCGGCCTTCGAAGTCGCGCAGGTTGACGTCGTTGCCGAGCGCGGCGCCGAGCACCTCGCCGCGGCTGTTCACTGCGAGCACGACCTCGGGCTCGGGGTTGTTCCAGGCCGAGTCCGCGTGGATGCCCACGTCGGCGCCCGTGCCCACGGCCGCGAGCACCGGTGCCTTGGTGAAGACCTCGGCATCGGGGCCGATGCCCACTTCGAGGTACTGCGACCACATGCCTTGCGCGATGAGCACGTCCTTCACCTTCATGGCTTCGGGCGAGCCCGGCACGATGTCGGCGAGGTTGTCGCCGAGCACGTCGCCGATGGCCGCGCGCGTGGCCTCGGCGCGCGAGGCATCGCCGCGCGCCTGTTCTTCGATCACGCGTTCGAGCAGGCTCGCGACGAAGGTCACGCCGCTGGCCTTCACGACCTGCAGGTCGCAGGGGGCGAGCAGCCAGGCCTGGTGGCTGTCGCGCGTGCTTTCGTCGCTGTTGGCGAGCACGGCATCGAGTGCGGCGATGCGTGGCGCGGTGCCACTCTGCAGTGCAGCGCGCACGGCCTCGGCCGGCGAGCCCTGGCGTTCGAGCAGGTCGCTCATCGTGGGCGCGAGCGTCGACAGATCGTGCAGGCCATCGCCTTGCACGGCCACCAGCACCGGGCCCACGCCGGGCTGCCAGAGACGGCCGACAAGGGTGGCGCGCTCGGCGTCGCGGGGCAGGCTGGAAGCGGTCGAAAGGTCCAAAGGCATAGTGGGGTGTCTCCGTGAATAAGGTCTGCGCGCCATCGTAGCCGCGCCCCGGGAACCGCTGTGTGTCAGTGGCCTGGCGTGGCCCGCACGCGCGCCACCTCGGCGGGCAGGTTCGGCCACGGCGCTTCCTGTGGTGCGAAACGTGCGCGCATGTAGCCGGCGAGGTCGGCGATCTGGCGGTCGTCGAGCGCCTCGCGGAACGCGGGCATGAAGCCGATGTCGCGGTGCGCGGGCGCGCGCACGCCATCGAGGATGGTGCGCAGCAGGTTGTCGGGCCGTGTGCTCGTGAGGCTGCTGTTGAGTGCGAGCGGCGTGTTCACGCCCAGCAGCGTGGGGCCGTCGCCGTCGTGGTGGCACGACGCACACGCGCTGTCGAACATACGCTGCGCGGGGCCGAGCAACTGGCCCTGCGTGCGCGCGGCGTTGTCGATGGCCTGTTGCGCGAGCGCTTGCGGTTGCGCGACCGGCGCGGGGTTGAACGCGCCGAGGTAGACGGCCATTGCGCGCACGTCGGCGTCGGGCACCTGCGCAAGCTCGCGCACCACCTCGGCCATCGGCCCGCCCGCGATGCCGTGGCGCGGCGAGTGGCCGTTGCGCAGGTAGCGGTACAGCGCGTCGGTGTCCCACGGCACGGCGGCCTTCGACAGCTGCGTGAGCGCGGGCGCTTCCCAGCCATCGACCATCGCGCCCGAGAGGAACGCGCCGCCGCCCTGCTCCGCGCCGAGCGCGTTGCGCGGCGTATGGCAGGCGCCGCAGTGGCCCAGGCCGTTGACGAGGTAGGCGCCGCGGTTCCATTCGGCGCTCTGCGTGGGCACGGGCGGAAGCGGCGCGGGGTCGTGGAACAGCGCGTTCCAGCCGGCCATCAGCGGGCGCAGGTTGAACGGGAACTTCAGTTCGGACTTGGGCGTTGGTGCACGCACCGCCGGCATCGACATGAAGTACGCATAGAGCGCCTGCAGGTCGTCGTCGCTGGTCTTCGCGAAGGCGGTGTAGGGGAACGCGGGGTACAGGTGGTGGCCGTCGCGCGAGACGCCTTCGCGCATCGCGCGCTGGAAGGCGCTGAAGGACCAGCGGCCCAGGCCCGTCTCGGCGTCGGGCGTGAGGTTGGTGGTGTAGAGCGTGCCGAAGGGCGTGTCCATCGCGCGGCCACCGGCATTGGGTGCGCCGCCCGGCGCGGTGTGGCACACGGCGCAATCGCCGAGTGCGGCGAGCACGCGGCCGCGTTCGATGGTGGACTCGCTGTAGACCGGTGCGGTGAGCGACACGGGCGCGATGGCGGAGCGCCAGCCGAGCAGGCCGGCGATGACGCCGAGGCCGCCGATGAAGAGCGCGGCGCCGGTGGCCCACAGGCCCTTGCGACGCGGCCACAGGGCGTTGCTCACGCCTGCGCTCGAGGCAGCTGAGGAAGAGGGTCCGGCGGCATCGCCCTTCGCGTGGCCATCGCCCTGGCCCGGAGGCGGTGGCAGCGAACCCCGGTTCAGTTCCGCCAGCACCGTCTCCGGCGTGAACGGCGGCGAGCGGAAGCGCACGCCCGTCGCATCGAAGATCGCATTCGCGATCGCCGCCGTGCCCGGCACCGACGACGACTCGCCCGCGCCCAGCGACGACTCGCCGGGACGCGGCATGTGCATCACCTCGATCACCGGCACGTCGCGGAAATTGAGGATCGGGTAGCTGCCCCACTCGCGGCTCGCGACCACGCCCGAAGGCAGCACGCCCGGCAACTGCGCACCGCCCGTTGCGGCGCCCTGCTGCGGCGCGAACTGCACCTGCTCCTTGAGCGCGCGGCTCGTGGTCTGGATCACGTTGCCGTGCACCTGGTGCTCGACGCCCGCCGGGTTGACCAGCAGCCCCGCGTCGTGCCCCACCACCACGCGGCGCACATGCACCTCGCCGGTCTTCTGGTTGACCTCGACGTCGGCCACCCACGCGGCCCATGCGGCGCCGAAGCCCGGCCACTTGCTGTGGATGTAGCGCGCGTACGCAAAGCCCTGGCCGAAGAGGATGTCGCCGCCTTCGCCGAGCCCGCCGTCGGCGTTCTCCTGCGGCCCGGTGCGCATGCGCCAGCCGGCCTTCTGCGCGGTGGCCTGCACGAGCTCGACCGCGCGCGGATCGTCCAGGTGCCGCAGGCGGAACTGCACGGGGTCGACGCCGGCGGCCGTGGCCAGCTCGTCGATGTACGACTCGTGCGCGAACGAACTCGGCAGCGCCGACACGCCGCGCAGCCACGAGGCGCGCACGATCGGCGCCATGTCGTTGACCTTCACGCGCAGGTTGTCGTAGGTGTAGGGTGGGCGCGCGGTGCGATCGCCCATCTCGTAGGCCTGCGCCACGGGCTCGACCGTGCGCGTGAGCAGCAGCGCCAGCGTGGGCGCGCCGTTCGAGGGGTACGAGGTTTCGAAGTCGTAGGCGGCCACGCGGCCGTCGGCCATGAGCCCGCCGTCGATCTCCATGAGCTGCGCGGCGCCCTTGGGCTCCCACGCATGCTCCTGCTCGCGCGAGAGCTGCACGCGCACCGGCGCACCCACGGCACGCGCGAGCAGCGCGGCATCGGCCGCCACGTCGTCGGCGCCGTTGCGGCCGTAGCAGCCCGCGGCCTCCATGCGCACCACATCGACCTGCACGTCGTCCACGCCCATGAGCTTGGCGAGATCGGCGCGCAGCACGTGCGGGTTCTGCGAGCCGGCCCAGCAGCGCAGCTGCATGCCGCTGCCGTCGGCCGGTTGCCACTCGGCCAGCGCGCACGACGGGCCGATGGACGCATGCATCTGGTAGGGCCACACGTAGGTGCGCTGCATCGGCTGCGCCGCGGCGGCCATGGCGCCGTCGACGTCGCCTTCGTCGACCAGCAGGCGCTGCGTCGAGGGGTTGTCGCGCAGGGCCTGCGCCACGTCGCGCAGGTCGGGCATGCCGGGCCAGGGCTTCCAGGTCACGCGCAGCTCGCGCATCGCCTGCTCGGCGTGCTCCTCGCGCTCGGCGACGATGCCGACGAAGTCGCGCACCACGACCACGGCGCGGATGCCGGGGATGTGCGCGATCGATGCTTCGTCGACCGCTTCGAGCGTGTTGCCGATGAACTCGCCGTGGTCCGCGCCCGCGTACGGCGGGCGCACCACGCGGCCGTGCAGCATGCCGGGCACGCGCATGTCGTGCACGAACACGAGGTCGCCCGCGAGCTTGGCCGGGATGTCGACGCGCGCCTGGCGCGTGCCGACGAGGCGGTAGTCGGCCGGGTTCTTGGGGGTGGCGTCGAGGTCCAGCCGCAGCACCGTGCGCTGGTGCGCCACGAGGTCCGCGTAGTTGACGTGACGGTCCGGCGCCTCGGCCACGCGCACCACGCCGTTGCGCACCTGCAGCGCATCGACGGCCACGCCGAGCCGTTCGGCCGCGCGCGCCAGCAGCCAGGCGCGTGCCTGCGCCGCGGCCAGCCGCAGCGGCTGCGCGTGGATCTGGATCGACGCGCTCGCGATGGTCGCGCCCTGGTTGGGCGCGCGCGCGGTGTCGCCGAGCATCATGCGCACGCAGGGCATGCCGAGGTCGAGCTCCTCGGCCACGATCTGCGCGAGTGCGGTCTGGATGCCGGTGCCCAGGTCGACGTGGCCGTTGAGCGCGGAGACGCTGCCGTCGTCCCACAGCGCGAGCAGCACCTCGTCGCCTTCGCTGGGGTGGCTGGCGATGAAGGCGGGCTGGCCCTTGGCGGGCGGCGGCGGGGGCGGTGCCTCGCGCACCACCAGCAGCACGCCGTCGGCGGCGAGGAACTCCGCGCGGGTCTGCGGCAGGTCGGCGCGGCGCGTCATGCGGCGGGGGCGTCCGGCGGGGCCGCACGCAGGCGCACGGCGGCGCGCTGCACGGCGTCGAGGATCTCGATGTGCGTACCGCAGCGGCACAGGTTGCCCGACAGCTCGCTGCGGATGCGCGCCTCGCTCGCGTGCGGATCACGCGTGAGCAGTGCCGCCACCTGCATGACCATGCCGTTGAGGCAGTAGCCGCACTGCGCGGCCTGCGCGTCTTCGAAGGCGGCCTGCACCGGATGCCAGCGCCCGCGCATGCCCAGGCCTTCGAGGGTGGTGATGCTGCGCCCCGCCACGCCGTACGCGGGAATCACGCAGGACCGCGCGGCCACGCCGTCGACATGCACCGTGCACGCGCCGCACTGCCCGAGTCCGCAGCCGTACTTGGGCCCGTTGAGCCCGAGGTCGTTGCGCAGCAGGTGCAGCAGCGTGGCTTCGCGCGGCACGCCGGCGAGCGTGTGCGCCCGGCCGTTGACCTGCAGGTGCAGCGGCTCAGCGCCGCAACTGGCCGTCACGGGTGTACATCTCCAGGTCCACGAAGGTCGAGCCGTTGTGGTTCTTCGCGCTGTAGTCGACGGGGAAGTCGCCGAAGCGCGTGCTGCCGATGCTCTCGAGCCCGGCGATGAAGCTGTCGCGCGTGAGCGCCTTGCCCGCGCGGCGCAGGCCCTCGGCCATCACGCGCGCGACAATGTAGCCCTCGAGCGCGGTGTAGCTGTCGATCTTCTGGCCGAACTCGGCGCGGTCGCGCTGGTAGTCGGCCACGATGGGCACGCGCTGCGCGCCGGGCGGCGGCACGATGCTGGCCGTGACCAGCCCGGCGAGCTTGCCTTCGAGCCGCTTGGCGGAACCCGCCGCGTCGGTGATGCCGACCGACAGCGTGTACAGCGGCGCGGCCGCGCCGCTCGCGCGGTAGTCGCGGATGAAGACCTCGGTCATGCGACCGGCCATGATCATCACGACGGCGCCGGGGCGGCCTTCGGCGAGCCCGCCGATCACCTGCTTGGCGTCTTCGGCCGCGATGGCCATGGGCAGCGTCTGCACCACCTTCACCTTGTACTCGGCGGCCAGCTGCTCGCAGGTGGCGAGGTTCGACTTGCCGAAGGCGCTGTCCTGGTAGACCACGGCGATCGACTGGATGCCCAGCGTCGAGAGGTGGCTGATGATCTTGCGCAGCTCCAGGTCGTAGCCCGCGCGCACGTGGAACAGGTAGCGGTTGGTCTTGGTGCGGAACGACGTGGTGCCCACCAGCGGCGCGAACATCGGCACGCCGGCCTTCTCGGCCAGCGGCATCGCGGCCGCGAGGTTGCCCGTGGCGACGTAGCCGGTGAGCGCGAAGACCTTGTCCTCGTCGATCAGCTTGGCCGTGTTGACGGCCGTCTTCGCGGGCTCGTAGGCGTCGTCGTAGGTGACGAGTTCGATCCTGCGGCCGTGGATGCCGCCCGACTTGTTGACGCGGTCGAAGTACAGCTGGATGCCCGCGCGGTAGTCGACGCCGAAGTCTTTCGCCGGGCCGCTGAACACGGCCGACTGGCCGATGCGGATCGCCGTGTCGCTCACGCCGTTGTCCGCGCGCGCCGGCCGCAGCAGGCCGGGGCCGAGCGCCAGGGCCGCGCCGCCCGCCACCAGGGTGCGCCTTGAAATCGAAAGCTTCATGCGTCGTCTGTCTCTTTGTTGTTGTCGTCGGAGGGGTGTTGCCGCGGCGGCGCCGCGGACTTCGTCGTCGTCAGCCGGCCTGGATGTCGCCGGACTGGATGCGCTTGACGCCCTTGGCCGTCATCTGTTTCCAGGCGGCGGCCAGCGAGCCGTTGAGGTCGATGCCGCGCGTGGCGTCTTCGATCACGTAGGCCTCGAAGCCGGCCTTGCGCGCGTCCATCGCGGTCCAGGCCACGCAGAAGTCGGTGGCCAGGCCCGTGACGAACACGGTCTTGATGCCGCGCGCCTTGAGGTAGCCGGCCAGGCCGGTGGCCGTCTTGTGGTCGGCCTCCTCGAAGGCGGAGTAGCTGTCCATGTCCTTGTGGAAGCCCTTGCGGATGATGAGCTGCGCGGTCGGCACCTTCAGCTCCTTGCCGAGCGCGGCATCTTCGGTGCCCTGCACGCAGTGGTCGGGCCACAGCACCTGCGTGCCGTAATTGAGCTTGGTGGTCTCGAAGGGCTTCTTTCCGCTGTAGGTGCTGGCGAAGGAGGCATGGCCCGCCGTGTGCCAGTCCTGCGTGACGACGATGTTCTGGAACGCGGGCGCCAGCGCGTTGATGACCGGGATCACTTCGTTGCCACCCTTCACCGCGAGCGTGCCGCCGTCGAGGAAGCAGTTCTGCACATCGACCACGATCAGTGCGGCCTTGCCACCGGGCTTGATCTTGCCGGCCGCGAAAGCGGAGAGGCCGAAACTGCCGAGGCTGCCGGCGAGCCCCAGGGCAGCGGCGGACTTCAAGACGGTTCTGCGATGCATGGTGTGGACTCCGGTGGTTGAGGAAAGAAAACGGTCAGACGCTGAGGTAGGCCCTGCGCACTTCTTCGTTGGCCGCCAACTCGGCCATCGTCGCGTGATAGCGGATCTGTCCCTTCTCGAGCACGTAGGCGCGGTCGGAGACCAGCTCGGCGAAGTGCATGTTCTGCTCCGACAGCAGGATGCTCACGCCCTGCGCCTTGAGCTCGAGGATCATGTTGGCCATCTGCTCGACGATGACCGGGGCCACGCCCTCGGAAGGTTCGTCGAGCAGCACGAGGTAGGGGTTGCCCATCAGCGTGCGCGCCACGGTGAGCATCTGCTGCTCGCCGCCGCTCATGCGGCCGCCGGGGCGGTTGGGCATCTCGCCGAGGTTGGGGAACAGCTGGAACAGGCGCTCGGGCGTCCACAGCGGCGCGGCGGTGCCGTCGGCCCACTGGCGCGCGGGCTGCTTGCCGACCTCGAGGTTCTCCATCACCGTGAGGTCGGTGAACACGCGCCGGTCTTCGGGCACGAAGCCCAGGCCCAGGCGCGCCGCGTGGTGCGGCTCGCTCTTCGAAATGTCGTGACCCAGGAAGCACACGGCGCCGCGGCGCTTGGTGAGCATGCCGATCAGCGTCTTGAGCGTGGTCGACTTGCCCGCGCCGTTGCGGCCCATGAGCGCGACGACTTCGCCGCGCCGCACTTCGAGGTCGACGTCGTAGAGAATCTGCGCGGCGCCGTACCAGGCGCACAGCGCCTTGGCTTCCAGAAGCGGTTCGTGCGTGCTCATGCGGTGACTCCCAGCGCTGCGGCTTTCTCTGCAATCTTCTCGAAGGTCTTGCCGCTGCCGAAGTACACCTCCTGCACCTTCGGGTGGTCGCGGATTTCGAGCGGCTTGCCCTGCGCGATGAGGCGCCCGCGCGCCAGCACGATCATGCGATCGGCGTACGCGAACACCACGTCCATGCTGTGCTCGGTGAAGAGCACGGCCATGCCGCGCTGGATGACGAGGTCCTTGGTGAGCGCCATGAGCGAGTTGCGCTCCTGGGGCGCCATGCCGGCGGTGGGCTCGTCCATGAGCAGCAGCTTGGGCGAGTTGGCCATGGCGATGGCGAGTTCGACGCGCTTCACGTCGCCGTAGGCCAGCACGCTGCAGGGCCGGTCGGCCTGCGCCTTCATGCCGACCTGGTCGAGCAGTGCCAGCGCTTCGTCGCGCTTGTGGTCGGCCGCACGGCGCCACATCGAGAACAGCTTGTGGTCGTGCGAGAGCAGCGCCATCTGCACGTTCTCGACCACGGTCAGCGAGGCGAAGGTTTCGGCGATCTGGAAGGTGCGGCCCACGCCCTTGCGCCAGATCTCGCGCGGCTTGCGGCCCACGAGTTCGTGGCCGTCGAGCGTGATCGAGCCCTGGTCGGCCTTGAGCTGGCCGTTCACCATGTTGAAGGTGGTCGACTTGCCGGCGCCGTTGGGGCCGATGAGCGCGAGCAGCTCGCCGGGTGGCAGCTCGAAGCTGATGCCGTCCACGGCCTTCACGCCGCCGAACGATTTGCCGAGGTTTTCTACTTTGAGGAGGCTCATGCCTTCACCTCCTTGAGCTTGGCGTCTGCTTCATCATGCTTCGGTGCGCGCCACCGGTCGACGAGCTGCTTGATCGAGCCTGCAATGCCCTGCGGGAACAGCAGCACCAGGATCAGGATGATGGCGCCGAGCATCGCGCGCCAGTAGTCGGTGTTGCGTGCCACCGTGTCGTGCAGCCAGGTGAAGGTGACGGCGCCGACCACCGGCCCCGCCAGGGTCTGGATGCCGCCCAGCAGCACCATCACGAGGCCGTCGACCGACTTGCCGACCGACAGACTCTCGGGCGAGATGCTGCCCTTGGAGAACGCATAGAGCGCGCCGGCCAGGCCCGCCACGGTGCCGGCGATGACGAAGGCCGCCCACTGCATGCGCTTGACGTCGATGCCGATGGCGTCGGCGCGCAGCACCGAGTCGCGGCCCGCGCGCAGCGCATAGCCGAAGGGCGAGAACAGCACGCGGCGCAGCCACCACACGCCCGCGCCCACGAGCACCAGCGTGAGCCAGTAGTACACCTGCTTGTTCGACAGCCACTCCGAAGGCCACACGCCGGTCAGGCCGTTGCTGCCGCCCGTGAAGCTGTCCCACTGGTAGGTGACGGCCCAGGTGATCTGCGCGAAGGCCAGCGTGAGCATCGCCAGGTACACGCCCGACAGCCGCACCGCGAACCAGCCGTAGACGAAGGCGCCGAGTGCCGCCACCAGCGGCGCGACCACCAGCGCCAGCTCCATCGGCAGGTGCAGCGCGCGCACCAGCAGCGCCGCGCCGTAGGCCCCGAGGCCGAAGTAGGCGGCGTGGCCGAAGGAGTGCATGCCGGCCGGCCCCATGATGAAGTGCAGGCTGGTGGCGAACAGCGCGGCGATCAGCAGGTCGATCATCAGCACAGTGGTGTAGGGCGAGCCGGCCGTCAGCAGCGGCAGCGCGGCCAGCACCAGCGCCAGCCCGGCGGCGGCCACGATGTAGGCGGTGCTGGGGCGGCGCAGCGGCTCTTCCTGCATGCCGACGTAGCGGCTCGGCGCCTGCGGCCGGCCGAACAGGCCCCAGGGGCGCCACACCAGCACGATGGCCATCACGAGGAAGTCGACCATCAGCGTGAGCTTGGAGAACGACACGTCGATGCCGAAGATCTGCACCACGCCCAGCCAGATGCACACGGCCTTGATCTCGGCGATGAGCAGCGCGGCCACGTAGGCGCCGGGCAGCGAGCCCATGCCGCCGACCACCACGACGACGAAGGCGGCGCCGATGGTGTTCAGGTCCATCTCGAGCGTGGCGGGTTCGCGCGGCAATTGCAGTGCGCCGCCCAGGCCCGCGAGCAGCGCGCCGAGCGCGAACACGGCGGTGAAGAGCCAGGCCTGGTTGACGCCCAGCGCGCTGACCATCTCGCGGTCTTGCGTGGCGGCGCGCACCAGCGTGCCGAAGCGCGTGCGCGTGAGCAGCAGCCACACGAGGCCGAGCACCAGCGGGCCGACGACGATCAGGAACAGGTCGTAGGAAGGAAACTGGCGACCGAGGATTTCGACCGAGCCCTTCAGGCCCGGCGCGCGCGGGCCGAGCAGTTCGTCAGGCCCCCAAAGCCACAGCACCGTGTCCTTGATGACCAGCACCAGCGCGAAGGTGGCCAGCAACTGGAACAGCTCGGGCGCCTTGTAGATGCGGCGCAGCAGCAGCACCTCGATGAGCGCACCCAGCACGCCCACCGCGAGCGCGGCGATCAACAGCGCAGGCCAGAAGCCCACGCTCGGGCCGAGCTTCTCGACCAGCGTGTACGCGACGTAGATGCCCACCATGAAAAAAGATCCATGGGCGAAGTTGACGATGCGCGTCACGCCGAAGATCAACGAGAGGCCGGCCGCCACCAAGAACAGCGAAGACGCGCCGGCCAACCCGTTGAGCAACTGAACAACGAAGCCTGAAAAGCTCATGAGGGACCCTGAGGAAACTGGAGACACCGCGCCCCGCCGCGCTCAAGAAGCGGCGGCGGACGCGTTGCAGGAGCCGTGCGGTCAGTCCGCAGGGCGCATCTTTTTCACTTCGTCGTCGGTGGGCTGGAACTTGGCACCGTCGAGGTACACATAGTCGACCATCACGCCCTTGCCGCCGTCGTTCTTGGTCTTGCCGACGTACGCGCCCATGGTGGACTGGTTGTCCTGCGCGCGGTAGCTGATCTTGCCGAAGGGCGTGTCGACCTGCAGGCCCTTGAAGGCGGCCACGAGCTTCTCGGTGTCGGTGCTGCCGGCCTTCTTCACGCCGGCGGCGATCGAGTAGATGGCGCTGTAGCCCACCACCGAGCCCAGGCGCGGGTAGTCCTTGAACTTGGCCTGGTAGGCGTCGTTGAAGGCCTTGTGCTCGGCGGTCTTCACGCCGTACCAGGGGTAGCCGGTGACGACCCAGCCGTTGGGCGCCTCGTCCTTCAGCGGGTCGAGGTACTCGGGCTCGCCGGTCAGCACGCTCACGACCTCACGGTCCTTGAACAGGCCGCGCGTGTTGCCTTCGCGCACGAACTTGGACAGGTCGGCGCCGAACAGCACGTTGAAGATGGCGTCGGGCTTGGCATCGGCCAGGGCCTGCACCACGCTGCCCGCATCGACCTTGCCCAGCGGCGGCGCCTGCTCGGCGACGAACTCGACGTCGGGCTGGATCGCCTTGAGCAGCGTCTTGAAGGTGGCGACCGACGACTGGCCGTACTCGTAGTTGGGGTACACGATGGCCCAGCGCTTCTTCTTGAGCTTGGCGGCCTCGGGCACCAGCATCGCGACCTGCATGTAGGTCGAGGGGCGCAGGCGGTAGGTGTACTTGTTGCCGTTGCTCCAGACGATCTTGTCGGTGAGCGGTTCGGCGGCGAGGTAGAAGAATTTCTTCTGCTTGGCGAAGTCGGTCAGCGCCAGGCCGGTGTTCGACAGGAAGGCGCCGGCCAGCACGTCGACCTTCTCGCGCGAGATGAGTTCTTCGGCCACGCGCACGGCGTCGCCGGGGTTGGCGTTGTCGTCGCGGCTGATGAGCTCCAGCTTCTTGCCGTTGACGCCGCCCTTGGCGTTGATCTCGTCGACCGCCAGTTCCATGCCCTTCTTGTAGGGCTCGAGGAAGGCGGGCTGCGCCTTGTAGCTGTTGATTTCGCCGATCTTGATCACGCCCTGCGCATGCGCGGGGACGAGGGCGGTGGCCAGCGTGACGACGGAAGCGGCGCAGAAGGCAAGGCGCAATGGATTCATCGGGAAGCTCCTAGAAGTTCGAACAGAAAACACGATGCGGGTGACGATGCAATGACAGGTCAGCGAAGACCGTCTTCGCCCTTGATCTCGCTGGCCTGCAGGCCGCCGACGCGCGGCAGCGGACGGCCGCTGTCGGTGACGGCCACGGCCACGACGATCTCGTTGGCGCGCGGCGCGTCGCTCACGCGGGCCTCGACGGCGTCGAAGTGGCTGCGCACGAAGGCGGCGTCTTTATGGCCCAGCGGCACGTCGATGGCGGTGCCCAGCGTGCCCTGCTTCTTGGCCGAGGGCACGAGCGCCGCGCCCTTCTCGACCGCCACGCGCAGCGGCGCGCCCAGCTTGGGATGCAGGATCGCGGCGGCATGCTCCAGCTCGCCGCGCTCGCCGACGATGGCGGCCTTGCCGTAGCTCTGCGCCTGGCCGGGCTCGATACCCAACGCCTTCACGGCCTTCTGGCCGAGCAGCGCGCCGAGCTCTTCGCCGATGGCGATGAGCTCGTCGAGGTTCTCGCTGTAGCGGCCGGCGTAGGGGTTCTCGATGACGGCGATGGCGACGGCGCGGCGCGTGGGCGGCGTCACGTCTTGCCCCATTTCCTTGCGGGTTTCGTCCACTTGAATGACGAGCTTGCGGATGTTGGCGGTCATGTCTGTGTGTTCCTTGTTGTCTTGTCTCTTGTCTTGTGCGGTCAGCGCAGGCCGTCCCACTTGCTGATGTCCTTGGCGAGCAGGCCGCCGACGCGCGCATGCACGCGGTAGCCCGTGCTCATCGCGAGGATGAAGACAATCTCGTCGGCCATCGGCGCGCCGGGCACGCGCACTTCGATGGCGTCGAACTGGCCACGCACGTAGCTGGCGTTGATGTTGGTGAGCGGCACGTCGAGCGCGGCGCCGGGCGGGCCGACCTTCTTGGTCGAGGGCACGATCGACAGCGCGTTGCCGGGCTGGCCGGTTTTCTCTTCGGCCTTGCCCGCGGTGTAGGCGGCGCGGCTGCCCTTCCAGCCGAGCAGCTCGCGCATCGCGTAGCCGCCGGGCACATGCCACAGCGCGCCGTGCTCCAGCTCGCCGTCGGCGCCGACGATGGCGCCCTTGCCGTAGGTGGCGATCTGCTCGAGCGGCACGTCCATGGCGGCGTGCAGCTGGTGCGCCATGTCGACGCCCACGGGGTCGAGCAGCGCCATCATCGGCAGGATGTCGGGCTCGTAGCGGCCCGCGAAAGGATTGGTCAGCACCGCGCCGATGGCACCGCGCACCAGCGGCGTGTCGGCACGCGGTCCGAACTCGTGGTGGATGTGCTCGACATGGGTGAAGACGCGACGGATTTCGATCATGAAAAAGAACCTTGCTTTTCGTTAAGCAAATACTGAACCAACTGCTTCGGGCAGCGCGATGTCCAGCGACTTCGAGCATAAGGGTTCCACCCGCCGCCACTGCCCCTGGCAAACGAGCAGAACGGCCCACACGAGCCCCCTTTTCTGCAACGCGTGGGCGCACGCCGCGCCCGCATCGAGTGCATGGTGCACCTGCGCGGGCGCCAGCGGCGGCACGTCGACGGTGACGAGGGTGTCGCCGAGGTCGCTGTCGTCCTTGCATTCGCTGGCGGGCAGGCGCTGGATGGCGGTGTCGGCCACGTCGACGGCATTGGCGATCACGGTGGCGGCGGCGTCGGCCTGCGCCGCGGTGGCGGCCAACACCGTCACGCTGTCGGCGATGCCCAGCGAGAAACTGCGCCCGCGCCAGCCGCTGGTGGCGACGCCGCGCACGGGTTGGTCGGCGTGCAGCTCGAACTGGCCATCGGTCGTGAGCATGCCGCTGTCGCGCCAGTCGAAGCGCGCGAGGTCGGCGAACAAGCCCACGCGCGCCGTGTGGCCGGGCGCGAGGTGCAGCGCGATGTCGCCGCCGTTGTTGATCCAGGCGCGCTCGATGCCGGGCCGGTCGTAGAAGGCGATGAGTTCCTGCGCCACGCTGCCGGCCACGGCCGCCATGGGCGTGAGGAACAGCGGCGAGAAGGCATCGCAGGCGTCCCACATGCGGCGCGCGACCACGCCACGCGGGCGCTGGCGTGCGGCCACGGGCAGGCGCAGCTGCGGCAGCTCGCGCACGAGTTCGTCGAGCACATGGCCGAAGCGCGCCCAGGCCGCATCGTGCGCGGCGGCGACGGCGTACGGGTCGCCGTGCGCTTCGGCCACGATGTCGATCGGGCCGTGGTTGAAATGCCAGCGGCCCGCGTCGAGCGCCGTGCGTTGGGCGGACATGGTTTCAGCCCAGCATGGGGGCGTGGCCGAGCGGCCACGGATTGGCATCGTCGATGACGAGCCATTGGCGCGCCAGCGGTGCGCCGTCTTCCTGCCACGCACCGCGCGCGAGCGCCTGTTCGAGCGGGAAGATGTGTTCGACGTGGCCGCCGAGCGCCTCGTAGTCGTCGCGCCGCATGCTGAACTCGATGGGCGCGACGATGGCCGGCGTGGGCACAGTGCCGAAGCTGTTGTCGGGCATGCGCATGACGTCGGCCATCACGGTGATGCCGCCGCCGGGCCACACATAGGCCGGCGCGCCGCCGCAGGTGACGTTGACCAGCGCGCGCTTGATGGCGCGCGTGAGCAGCACGGGGTTCTCGGTGACGCCCGCGCGCAGGCTGCCGCCGGCGCCGCCGAGGAACAGCACGGTGCACAGCGAGGGCTCGCAGTTCTCGCCGATGCGGTCGACGATGCGGCGCACCTCGGGCGGCATGGGCTGCTCGATGGGCTTGAGCGCCTCGTCGAGCACGTACCACTGCGCGTGCTCGCCGGTGGTGGAGGTCATGAGCAGGCGCAGGCCGGGGCGGGCCACGCCCTCTTCCCAGCCTTCGATGATCGCGAGCGGGTCGGCGATGTCGGTGCCGCCCCAGCCGTTGCCGGGATTCGCGACCTGGAAGTAGCGCCCCGGCGTCGACTTGCGCCCCAGCATCTGGATGCCCGAGGGCGTCATGTCGAGGCAGCGGCCGGCCTGGTGCTCGGTGAGCACGCCGGTGATGTGGTCATCGACCACCACCACCTCGTCGGCCACGCCGGCGAACTGGCGCGCAAAGATGCCCACGGCGGCCGAGCCGCAGCCCACGCGCATGCGCTGCTCTTCCACGCCGTTGACGATGGGCGCCTTGCCGGCCTGGATGACGAGGCTGGCGCCGCCGTCGATGGTGCATTCGACCGCCTGCTTGTTGCCCAGCAGTTGCATGAGCTCGGCCGTCATGCGACCCTCTTTCTTGCTGCCGCCCGTGAGGTGGTGCACGCCGCCCAGCGACAGCATCTGCGAACCGTACTCGGCCGTGGTGACATGGCCCACGACCTCGCCCTTGTAGCGCACGTTGGCCTGCTCGGCGCCCAGGAAGCGGTCGGTGTCGATCTTCACCTTGAAGCTGCAGTAGCTGAAGATGCCTTCGGTGACCACGGTGACCATGTCGACGCCCTGGGCTTTGGAAGCCACGATGAAGGGCGCGGGCTTGTAGTCGGGGTAGGTGGTGGACGAGCCCACGCCGGTGACGAAGACCTCGTCGGCGTGCAGCAGGTCGCCGTTCCAGTCGGGCGCAGCATGGGCCTCGGCCGCGTCGGCGCCGGGCCGGTCGAAGGGCACGAGCGCCGGCTGCTCGCTGGCGAGCGTGCGGCGCAGCAGCACCACCGGGTCGACGCGCACCAGCACGCCCTGGCGGTTGGCGTAGCGGTCGCAGGCGCCGGTGCGGCCGTCGGAGATCTGGCACAGCACCGGGCAGGCGTTGCACTCGACCTTGGCGGTGCTCATCTTCTCGTTGCGCGGCGGCGCCTTGCCGAAGGCGGCGCCGCCGGCCTGCGCGACCAGGGGCATGTCGATGCCGGGCAATCCGTCTGTCTTGGTGTGTTCAGTCATCGGGGCGATCTCGTGGTGTGGTGCTGTCGGAGCGGGTCTTCAGGCCCCGGAGGTTTGCAACAAACGTGCCGTGCAGGTGCTTGTGCGGCGGCTTTCGTTTGTGTAGCATCCCCTACACTTTCATGTTGCGTTCACTACATCAAATGTCAATGTAGCAAACAGGCCCGATGCTTGCAATGGTGTTTTCTCGCGGTGTTCATCGGGGTTTTTCCGACCAACGACAATGGAGGGTTGCTAGCCGGCCGATGGCGGACGCCCCAAAGGCGTGCATTTCGGCTCAGCCACCCTTTTCTGTCTTCAACCAACACTTGAGTTCTGTATGAGTGCATTCAGCGAAGAACGCGTCCTGAGCGTCCACCACTGGACCGACCGCCTGTTCACCTTCACCACCACGCGCGACCCGGCGCTGCGCTTCTCGAACGGTCATTTCACGATGATCGGCCTGAAGGTCAACAACAAGCCCCTGCTGCGCGCCTATAGCATCGTGAGCCCGAACTACGAGGAGCACCTGGAGTTCCTGAGCATCAAGGTGGAAGACGGCCCGCTCACCTCGAAGCTGCAGCACATCCAGGTGGGCGACACCGTGATCGTGGGCCGCAAGCCCACCGGCACGCTGCTGATCGACTACACGCTGCCGGCCAAGCGCCTGTACCTGTTCGGCACGGGCACCGGCCTGGCGCCGTTCATGAGCATCATCCGCGACCCCGACACGTACGAGAAGTTCGAGCAGGTCATCCTGGTGCACGGCGTGCGCCAGGTCGACGAGCTGGCGTACCACGACCTCGTGACCGACCACCTGCCCAAGCACGAGATCCT
Source organism: Variovorax boronicumulans NBRC 103145 (assembly GCF_001591345.1). GTDB lineage: Bacteria > Pseudomonadota > Gammaproteobacteria > Burkholderiales > Burkholderiaceae_C > Variovorax > Variovorax boronicumulans. Next base: position 48,392 of record NZ_BCUS01000029.1, read on the forward strand.
GGGCGAGATGATCGCCAAGCAGCTGCTGTACTACCCCACGGTCACGCGCGAGGAGTTCCGCAACCAGGGCCGCGTCACCGACCTGATCGAGAGCAACAAGCTCACCGACGACCTGGGCCTGCCCCCGCTGAACGTCGAGGAAGACCGCGTGATGCTGTGCGGCAGCCCCGGCCTGCTGGTCGACCTGAAGCACATCCTGGAAAAGCGCGGCTTCAAGGAAGGCAACACCTCGACGCCGGGCGACTTCGTCGTCGAACGCGCCTTCGCCGAGAAGTAAGACCCGACACAGAGGCGCTGCGCGCACGATGGCCGACTCCCGCTCCGTCAGCAAGCCCAAGCCCCAGCGCCGCACCGGCGTGCGCGAGGCCGCGGCCCAGGCCACGCGCGACAGCATCCTCAAGGCGGCGACCAAGGTGTTCGCCAAGTACGGCTACGACGGCGGCAGCGTGGAGAAGATCTCCAAGGCCGCCAAGTCGTACGACCGGATGATCTACTACTACTTCGGCAGCAAAGAGGGCCTGTTCATCGCGGTGCTCGAAGGCATCTACCAGCGCATGGACGATGCCGAAGCCGCCATTGCGCTCGACGCCTCGCGGCCCGTGGAAGCGCTCACCGAAGTCATCCGCTTCGTGCTCGGCTACTACCGCAAGAACCCCGAGTTCGTCACCCTGCTGAACACCGAGAACCTGCACAAGGGCCGGCACATCTCGAAGTCGCTGCGGGCGCGCGAGTACTCGTCGCGGGCGGTGGCCATCATTTCGGAAATCCTCGCCAGCGGCGCGGCCCAGGGCCTGTTCCGCACCGACCTCGTGGCGCGCGACATCTACCTGCTGATCGCGTCCACCGGCTATTTCTACACCTCGAACCGGCACACGCTCACGGCCTTCCTCGGCGAGCCGCTGGAGTCGCCGGAAGCCGTCGCGCACTGGGAAGACTTCGTGATCGAGACCCTGCTGCGCACCGTGCGCGCGGACGACATCCAGGAACAAGTCAACCACTCCCCACCCCACGACGAGGACACAACGAAATGGCAGAAATCGCAGCCGGCGCAAAGTCGGGCAAGGTCGTCATAAAGAACATCGGGCTGCTGCTCTCGGGCGACATCGACAAGCCCATCCTCGACGCCGACACCCTGGTGGTGAACGACGGCCTGATCGTGGCGGTCGGCAAGGAGAAAGACTGCGACCTCGAAGGCGCCGTCACCGTCATCGACGCGAAGAAGACCTGCGTCGCACCCGGCCTCATCGACAGCCACGTGCACCCGGTGTTCGGCGACTGGACGCCGCGCCAGGGCCAGATCGGCTGGATCGACTCCACCATGCACGGCGGCGTGACCACCATGATTTCCGCCGGCGAAGTGCACCTGCCCGGCCGCCCGAAGGACATCGTCGGCCTGAAGGCGCTGGCCATCACCGCGCAGCGCGCCTTCGACAACTTCCGCCCCGGCGGCGTGAAGGTGCTGGCGGGCGCGCCCGTCATCGAAAAGGGCATGGTCGAGAGCGACTTCAAGGAACTCGCCGAAGCCGGCGTCGGCCTGCTGGGCGAAGTGGGCCTGGGCTCGGTGAAGGCCGGCTACGAGGCCAAGGAAATGGTGGCCTGGGCGCGCAAGTACGGCATCCAGAGCACGATCCACACGGGCGGCCCGTCGATCCCCGGCTCGGGCCTGATCGACAAGGACGTGGTGCTCGAAGCCGACGCCGACGTCATCGGCCACATCAACGGCGGCCACACCTCGCTGCCCGAGGCGCATGTGTGCGAGCTGTGCGAGAAGAGCTCGCGCGCCATCGAGATCGTGCACAACGGCAACGAGAAGGTCGCCATCGCGGCGGCGAAGGCCGCGCTCGAGCTGAAGTGCCCGCACCGCGTGATCCTGGGCACCGACGGGCCCGCGGGCTCGGGCGTGCAGCCGCTGGGCATCCTGCGCATGGTGGCGATGCTGTCGTCGATCGCGAACATTCCGGCCGAGCTGGTGTTCTGCTTCGCGACCGGCAACACGGCGAAGATCCGCAAGCTCAACTGCGGCCTGATCGAAGTGGGCCGCGCGGCCGACTTCGTGTTCATGGACCGCGCCCAGCATTCGCCCGCGCCGGGCCTGCTCGAAAGCGTGCAGCTGGGCGACATCCCGGGCGTGGGCATGGTGATGATCGACGGCCTCGTGCGCTGCGGTCGCAGCCGCAACACGCCGCCGGCCACCGAGATCCCGGTGGTGGTGTCGGGCGGGCACTGAGCGCGCTTGAACGCGCCCGGCGATGGCCTCAGCCGCCGCTGCGATGCGAGCGGAAGACCAGGTAGCGCGCCGAGAGAAAGTTGGCGCCCAGGCCCGCGAGGCTGCCCAGCGCTACGCCGAGCGCGGCGGCCCAGCGGCCTTCCACCCAGTGCAGCGTGAGCACGTAGGTGCCGTAGTTCAGCACGGCGCCGGCCAGCATGGTCGTGAGGTAGCCCAGGTATTCGCGCCAGACCGAACGCCCCGTGGCGGCGCCGGCCGCGCTCGCCGCGAAGGTGTAGCGGCGGTTGTAGAGCCAGGTGGTGGTGGCGGCGGCCAGGAAGGACACGACGCGCGCGCCGTACCATCCCAAGAGCGGTGCCAGCAGGTAGAGCACCGTCACGTCCACCACGAAGCCGATCACGCCGGCCACGGCGAACGAGAGGAACTCGCGCCCGATCTTCATCGCGCCGCCGTCAGTGCGCGCGCAGGCTCTTGCGCAAGCTCTCGCGCACGCAGGGCTGCGCCAGGTAGCGCAGCCGCTTGGCCTCCTGCCGGCCGAGCGTGACGGTGTGCATCACCACGCCGCAGACGAAGGACAGCAGCGCCGCCAGCATCGCGCCGGTGGCGAGCACCGCCGTGGGCAGCCGCGGCACCAGGCCGGTGTGGGCGTAGGTCATGAACAGCGGCAGGGCCAGCGCGAGCGCAGCGATCGCGAGCACGGCCGCGACGATCGAGAAGAACTGCAGCGGCCGCTCGCTCACGAACAGCTTGCCGATGGTCTTCAGGATGCGCCAGCCGTCGCGGTAGGTCGAGAGCTTGCTGTGCGAGCCTTCGGGGCGCGTGCTGTAGGCGGTGGCTTCCTCGGCGTAGGGCATGCGCAGTTCGAGCGCGTGCACGGTCAGCTCGGTCTCGATCTCGAAGCCCTGCGACAGCGCGGGGAACGACTTGGCATAGCGGCGCGAGAACACGCGGTAGCCCGAGAGCATGTCGGTGAGGCCGCCGCCGAAGAGCTGCGCCACGGTGCCCGTGAGCAGCCAGTTGCCGAAACGGTGGCCGGCGCGGTAGGTGAGCGCGTCCTGGCCGTCGTCCACGCGGCTGCCGACCACCATGTCCAGGTTGCCCTCGACCAGCCGCGCGATGAGGCGCGGCGCGGCGGTGGTGTCGTAGGTGGCGTCGCCGTCGACCATCACGTAGATGTCGGCCTCGACGTCGGCGAACATGCGCCGCACCACGTTGCCCTTGCCGCGCGCGGCCACGTGCGTGACGATCGCGCCGGCCGCGCGGGCCACGGCGGCCGTGTCGTCGGTGGAGTTGTTGTCGAAGACGTGGATCTCGGCACCGGGCAGGGCCGCGCGGAAGCCCTCGATCACCTGGGTGATGGCCAGGGCCTCGTTGAAGCAGGGAATGACGGCGGCAATGCGCGGCATGGCGGACACGGGGGCGGGTCGGTGGTCGGTCGTCATGGAGCGGTCGTCGGAAGGAGTCGGTAGGCGCGGCTGCCGTCTTGGTCGTGCAGCAGGCCATAGTACTGGTCGAAGCCGGGCCGCACGCTGAGCACTTTCACCATCTCGGGCGACATGACGACGGTGGTGAAGCCCTCGGCCGCCAGCTTGCGCGCCGTGTCGCCGGGCGACATCAGCAGGTAGTCGCGGTAGCGCCAGCGCCCCAGCGTGTCGCCCCAGATCGGGTTGGGGCCGTAGTAGATCGCCTCGTTCAGCGCGATCTGGTAGACGCGGCCGGTCACGTTGCGGCGCACGTAATCCATCACGCCGTAGCCCGGCACGTGCTTGCGCAGGAAGGCCTCGCGCGCCTCGGGCGTGAGCGAGATCATCGACACCTTGGTGGCCGTCTGGCCCACCGACACGGCGGCCAGCACGGCCAGCAGCAGCACCACGACCCAGTCGCCAACGCCGGCGCCACTGCGCGGGCCGTCTGCAGCGACAGCAACGGGCGCTCCGCGCAGGCGGCGCACGCCCGCCGCGATCCAGCCGAACAGCACCTGCCAGCCCACGGCGGCCGTCATCGCGAGCAGCGGGAACGAGGCCATGAGGTAGCGCGGGTAGCGCGAGGTCACGACCCACACGGCCACCGAGTACAGGCAGAACCAGCCCGCCGCGCGCACGGCGGCGGAGCGCTTCCACCACACGCTGAAGGGCGCGAGGAACACCGACCAGATCAGCGCGTTGGGCATCTCGGCGTGATCTCGCACGTCGGCCACCTGCTGCACGTAGTCGGCCGGCACCCATTCGGTGAAGCCGAACACGCGCGCGCCGATCGGGTTGAAGGGGTCGCCCGTCATGATCGCGTTGCGTGCGTACCAGTAGATGCACGGGATCAGGAAGCACAGCAGCGCGGGCGCCCAGGCCTGCAGCAGGCGGCGCTCGTGGCGCACCACGAACAGCGCCACCAGCGGCAGGAAGATCAGCGCCTGGTACTTGGAGCCCGCCGCCACGCCGAGGCAGAACGCCGCGAGCGAGAGCCAGCGCGTGCCGTCGCGCAGCGGTTCGGATTCGCGCCACCACCACAGCGCCACGAAGGCCGACAGCACGAACAGCGCCACGCCCATGTCGATCAGCGCGTTGGCGTAGTCGCCCATGCCCAGCCAGATGGCCGCGCCGATGCAGGCGGTGAGCCGGTTGGCGTGCAGAATGCCCAGGCGGAAGATCATCAGCACCGACAGCGCACCCGCCAGGGCGTTGAGGAAGTGCGGCAGCACGTCGTCGCCCACCTGCAGCGCGGCGGCGTACAGCAGGTTGTAGTTGTACGGGAACCAGGGGTAGCGCAGCCAGTCGTGGATGCCCAGCGTGCCCTGCTGCGCCACGAGGCGTGCATACGGCAGGTGGTACATCAGCTCGTCGAAGGCGGCCGGCGGTGCGAGCGGCGCCACCAGCGCGGGCAGCGCGACCAGTGCCAGCGCGATGGCGGCGATGCGTTCGAAGCGGGTCCACGGCGGCGTGGCGGGCGCGGCCGCGCGCAGCGCACGCACCTCGGCACGCCAGCCGCGCCACTGCCACGCGGCGGCCACGACGCCCGCGCCGATCAGGCCCAGCGTGGCCTCGCGGCGAAAGAGCCCGAAGATCGCCAGCGCCTGGAAGGCACAGATGTAAAGGCCGACACCGAGCGCGGCCGATATGGCCGCTTCGAGCCAGGCGTCGCGGCGCGAGGGCGGGCGCAGGCGCGCGAGCACCGCGCGGCCGGCACCCCAGCAGGCAATCACGAAGATCGCGAACTGGGCGTAGTGCGCGGCGGCAAAGATCAGCTTCTGAATATCAACTCCCGTGGCCGGTCACTCCGGTCGCGCCGACCGGCCGGCAGGTTCAAAGGTTCGGCGCCAGCAGGCGCTCGAGCTCCGCTTCGCTCGTGCGGCGCCGCGCGGCCTGGTCCTGCAACTGGTCGTGCCCGATCTTGCCGACGTTGAAGTACGTCGCATCGGGGTGCCCGAGGTAGAAGCCGCTCACGCTGGCGGCGGGCATCATAGCGAGGCTCTCCGTCAGGGTCATGCCAATGTCCGCGCAGTTCAGAAGGTCGAACATCGGGCCCTTCACGCTGTGGTCGGGGCAGGCCGGGTAGCCGGGCGCGGGGCGGATGCCGCGGTACTTCTCGGCAATCATGTCGTCGTTGCTCAGGCCCTCGTGGGGCGCGTAGCCCCACAGGTCGGTGCGCACGCGGTGGTGCATGGCTTCGGCAAAAGCCTCGGCCAGCCGGTCGGCCAGGGCCTTGAGCATGATGGCCGAGTAGTCGTCGAGGTCGTCGATGAAGAACTTCTCTTTCTTCTCGACGCCCAGGCCGGCCGTGACGGCGAACACGCCGACGTAGTCCTTCACGCCGCTGTCCTTGGGCGCGACGAAGTCGGCCAGGCAGCGGCTGGGGCGCATCACGCCGTCGATCATCTGCTTCTCGGTCTGCTGGCGCATGCCGTACCAGGTGAGCGCAACTTCGCTGCGCGTCTCGTCGGTATAGAGCTCGATGTCGTCGTCGTTCACGGTGTTGGCGGGCCAGAAGCCGACCACGCCGCTGGCGCTGAGCCAGCGCCCTTCGATGAGGCGCTTGAGCATGCGCTGGCCGTCGGCGTACACGCGCACGGCCTCGGTGCCGACGATCTCGTCCTTCAGGATGGCGGGGAACGGGCCGGCCAGGTCCCAGGTCTGGAAGAACGGGCCCCAGTCGATGTACTTGGCCAGCTCGGTGAGGTCGAAGTTCTTGAACACGCGCCGGCCGATGAACTTGGGCACGGTGGGCACGAAGTTGGCGAAATCGACCGGCGTCTTGTTGGCGCGCGCCTTGGCCAGCGGCCACATCGGCACCTGCTTCTTGTTGGCGTGCTGCGTGCGCACCTTCTCGTAGTCGGCGTTGATCTCGTCGATGTACGCGGTGGCCTGGTCCGAGAGCAGCGACTGCGCCACGCTCACGCTGCGCGAGGCGTCAGGCACGTAGACCACGGGGCCTTCGTAGTGCGGCGCGATCTTCACGGCCGTGTGCACGCGGCTGGTGGTGGCGCCACCGATGAGCAGCGGGATCTTCTTGATGCGGAAGTGGTCGTCCTTCTGCATCTCGCCGGCCACGTACTGCATCTCTTCGAGGCTGGGCGTGATGAGGCCCGACAGGCCCACGATGTCCGCGCCCTCGACCTTGGCCTTCGCCAGAATTTCGTGGCACGGGACCATCACGCCCATGTTCACCACTTCGAAGTTGTTGCACTGGAGCACGACGGTGACGATGTTCTTGCCGATGTCGTGCACGTCGCCCTTCACGGTGGCGATGATGATCTTGCCCTTGGTGCGCACGTCGCGGCCCGCGGCCTCGTCCTGGCGCTTTTCTTCCTCGATGTACGGAATGAGGTGGGCCACGGCCGACTTCATCACGCGCGCCGACTTCACCACCTGCGGCAGGAACATCTTGCCCTGGCCGAACAGGTCGCCCACGATGTTCATGCCGTCCATGAGCGGGCCTTCGATCACGTGCAGCGGACGCCCGCCCTTGGCGAGGATCTGCTGGTAGGCCTCTTCGGTGTCCTCGACGATGAAGTCGGTGATGCCGTGCACCATCGCGTGCGACAGGCGCTGGTTGACGTGCACCGGGTGCTCGGGCGTGCCGCGCCATTCGAGCTTCTTGCTGTCGTCCTTGGCGCCGCTCTTGGCGGTCTCGGCCACTTCGACGAGGCGCTCGCCCGCGTCGGGGCGGCGGTTGAGCACCACGTCTTCCACGCGCTCGCGCAGCGTGGGCTCCAGGTCGTCGTACACGCCGACCATGCCGGCGTTGACGATGCCCATGTCCATGCCCGCCTGGATCGCGTGGTACAGGAACACGGTGTGGATGGCCTCGCGCACCGGGTCGTTGCCGCGGAAGCTGAAGCTCACGTTGCTCACGCCGCCCGACACCTTGGCGCCCGGCAGGTTCTGCTTGATCCAGCGCACGGCGTTGATGAAGTCGACCGCGTAGTTGTCGTGCTCCTCGATGCCGGTGGCGATGGCGAAGATGTTCGGGTCGAAGATGATGTCTTCGGGCGGGAAGCCCACCTCGTCGACCAGCACGCGGTAGGCGCGCTCGCAGATCTCGATCTTGCGCGCGTAGGTGTCGGCCTGGCCCTTCTCGTCGAAGGCCATGACCACGGCGGCGGCGCCGTAGCGCTTGACCAGCTTGGCCTCGTGCTTGAACTTGTCGACGCCCTCCTTCATGGAGATGGAGTTGACGATGCCCTTGCCCTGGATGCAGCGCAGGCCGGCCTCGATGACCTCCCACTTGGAGCTGTCGACCATCACCGGCACGCGCGCGATGTCGGGCTCGCTGGCGATGAGGTTCAGGAAACGCACCATGGCGGCCTTGCTGTCGAGCATGGCCTCGTCCATGTTGATGTCGATCACCTGCGCGCCGTTCTCCACCTGCTGGCGCGCGACGGCCAGGGCGTCCTCGAACTGGCCGTTGAGGATCATGCGCGCGAAGGCCTTGGAGCCGGTGACGTTGGTGCGCTCGCCGATGTTGACGAACAGCGAGCCTTCGCCGATGGCGACCGGCTCGAGGCCGGACAGCTTCATGGGAGGGGGAGCGACGGGAGCGGAAACGGATGCGGGAATCTGGGACATGGCCTCACCTGCGGAAGAGTCGGACAGGCGAGCGTCGTTGTCGCCCCAAGCCTGACGATTCGCCTCTGTGGCGAACCGCTGCAACGCTCCTTGGGAAGTCGCGCATTTTAGGTCGATTCGATTGCGCCCTGGGAAAACCCCAGTTTTCATTCCTGCACGTGTCAACAGAATGCGCCCACCGTTTCTGAACGAACGTTCGTGTTTTTAACCAAACGTAAGGGAGTTCGCCGATGGCCAGGAAGTGGAATGTCCGGTTGCAGCATGCAGCCACCCCGATGCGCGCCGTGGCCTTGAGCTGCGGCCTCCTGGCCGCCGCGGCCCTCGCGGTTCATGCGCCACCGGCGCGTGCCGCCGCCGGCGACAGCGCCACCCGCGTCGAGGCCCGCGTCACCTCCGACACGGCGAAGACGAAGTACCCGATCGTGCTGGTCCACGGCCTCCTGGGCTTCGACAACCTGCTGGGCGTCGACTACTTCTACGACATCCCCGGCAGGCTGGCCGCCGCGGGCGCCAAGGTGTACGTGGCGCAGGTGTCGGGCACCAACACCTCCGAGATCCGCGGCGAGCAGCTGCTGCAGGAGCTCAAGACCATCCGCGCGCTGGAGCAGAACCCCACGCTCAAGTTCAACCTCATCGGCCATTCGCAGGGCTCGCCCACGGTGCGCTACGTGGCGGCGGTGGCGCCCGACATGGTGGCCTCGGTCACCTCGGTGGGCGGTGCCAACGGCGGCTCGAAGGTGGCCGACCTGCTGGCCAAGCTGCCCGAGGGCGGCATCGGCCAGACCCTGGTGGTGAAGGCCGTCGGCCTGCTGACAGGGCTGATCGGCTTTCTCTCGGGCAAGGACCCGAGTCAGCTGCCCGAAGTGCCGCTGAACGCGCTGGCCTCGCTGACCACGGCGGGCGGCGCGGCCTTCGACGCCAAGTTCCCGCAGGGGCGCCCCGCGCCGGGCTCGTCGTGCGACGTGAAGAGCGGTGCGGCCGTGGCCAACGGCGTGCGCTACTACTCGTGGTCGGGCGTGTCGACCAGCTTCAACCTGTTCGACCCGAGCGACACGGCGCTGTCGACGCTGGGCAGCCTGTTCTTCTTCGGCGAGGCCAACGACGGCCTGCTCGCGGTCTGCACCACGCGCCTGGGCACCCACCTGGGCGACTACCGCCAGAACCACCTGGACGAGGTGAACCAGGCCTTCGGCAACACCTACGGCAGCCAGTTCCCGTACTACGAGAAGAAGCCGCCGGAGCTGTTCAGGGAACAGGCCGCGCGACTCAAGAGCGCGGGGCTCTGAGGACGCTGCGCATGCGCGGTGTGGCCTTGACCATCGGCGCCGTCGCGCTGGTGGCCGTGGGGACCGGCTGGCTGGCGATCGGCCCCGGGGCGGTCGATGCGCCGCAGGCCGCCGCGCCCCGCGCCACGGCGGCGGTCGCGGTGCCCACCGCGCCTCGTCCGGCGCAGTCCACCGCATCGGCCCCTGACGCCCTGCTCACCAGCGACCTCATCACCCTCTTCGACCAGGTGCTTGCCGAAGCGCAGGCCGACAGCAAGGCCACGCTGATGGCCCGCGCGCCCGCCCTGCTCGCCCAGCGCCTGCGCGAGGACTGGCGCGTGCGCGCGCTGGGCCTGCTGGAGCGCTACGTCGACATGCAGGAAGCCCTGCGCACCCTGCAGCCGCCCGCGCCCGGCGACCCGGCCTTTTTGCGGCGCAGCCTGGAGGCGCGCGAGGCGGTGCGCCGGCAGTTCTTCGCGCCCGAGGAAATCGAAGGCCTGTTCGGCGACCAGATCCGGCAGGACCGGTTCATGGCCGAGAAGATGGAGCTGCTGTCCAACCCCGGCCTCACGCCCGAGCAGCGCGCGGCGGCGCTGGCGCAGAGCGAGCAGGCCTGGCTGTCGCCCGCGCAGCGCGAGGTGCGCAAGGAAGCGGTGGCCCATCTGGACGTGATGCGCCAGACCGAGGCGCTGCAGGCGCGCGGCGCCAGCCCCCAGGAGCGCTTTGCCGCGCGCAGCGAGACCTACGGCTACGAGGTGGCGCGCGGGCTGGCCACGCTCGACCAGGAAACCCAGGAATGGAACGCCCGGCTCGACCGCTACGCCAGCGCGCCCGAGGCCGAACGGGCCCAGCTGCGCGAGACGCTCTTCAACGAGAACGAGCGCCTGCGCCTGAGCGGGGCCCTGGCGATGCGCTCGACTGCCGCGCCCAAGTCGGCGCGCTGAATTCGTTAAGTAAGCGCAGGCTTACGCAGGCTGCGCTTCGCCCATGGCCGAGGCCGGCAGGCCGAACACGCGGTCGAAGGCCCAGTTGAAGACGAAGGTGTAGACCAGGAAGAACACCACCAGGCCCAGGTCCATCACCAGCGCCTGCCAGAGCGACACGCCCAGGCCCCAGGCCAGCATCGGCACCAGGAAGGCGATCAGGCCGCCCTCGAAGCCGATGGCGTGGGCGATGCGGCGCTTCAGGCTGCGCCCGCGCACCGCCTGGCGCGACTCCCAGCGCTCGAACAGGGCGTTGAAGGTCAGGTTCCAGATCACCGCGATGACCGAGGCGCCCACGGCCAGCAGGCCCGAGTGGCCGAGCCCCGCGTCCGACATCAGGGCCAGGCCGGCGCTGGCCGCCACGATGGCGATGCCCTCGTAGAGAGAGATGTAAACGATCCGACGCTGAAGGCCCTGCATGACTGTTTCTCTGTGTGTTTGACTGCGATGGAGGGACTTTATTTGCTTTTAGTTGATATAAAAAGTTAACTTATTTCAGTTTTATTGATAGATCGGGGCGCCATGGCTTTCTCCAGCGACAACGTCGAGGTCTTCCTGGCCGTGATCGACCACGGCTCGTTCTCGGCCGCCGCGCGGGCGCTGCGCAAGGTGCCGTCGGCCGTGAGCATGGCCATCGCCAACCTGGAGGCCGAGCTGGCGCTGCCGCTGTTCGACCGCAGCGGCCGCGAGCCCCAGCCCACGTCCGCCGCGCGCTCGCTCGAGCCGCAGGCGCGGCTGCTCGCGGCCCAGTTGCGGCAGTTGCAGGTGCAGGCGCTGGCGCTCACGCAGGGGCTGGAAGACCGGCTCACGCTGGCCATTGCGCCCGAGCTGCTGGCCGCGCCCTGGAGCGGGCCGCTCGCCGCGCTGGCCGACGACTACCCGCTGCTGCAGGTCGAGGTGCTGGCCGCGCCGCAGGCCGACGCACTGGCGCTGCTGCACAGCGGCCGGGCGCAGCTGGCGCTGGTGTTCGAGCGCCCCAGCCTCGACGGCCGCGAGGGCTTCCAGGAGGTCGGCAGCGACACCATGGTGGCCGTGATGGCGCCCGAGCACCCCGTGCTGCGCGCGGCGGCCGGCGGGCGCCTGCGCGAGGAGCACCTGACCAACACGCGCCAGATCGTGGTCGCGGGGCGCGACCTGGCCACCAGCGACCCGCGCTTCGTGTTCGCGCGGCATGTCTGGCGCACCGACAACGCGCTGGCCGCGCTGAGCCTGATCACCGCGGGGCTGGGCTGGGGCTGGCTGCCGCGCAACTTCGCGCGGCCGCACGTGGCGGCGGGCGCGCTGGTCGAGATCCCGTTCGAGAACCTCAGCAACGGGCTGGACCTGTGGGTGGACGTGGTGTGGTCGCGCGAACGGCCGCTGGGCCTGGGCGCGCAGCGCTTCGTGGCGCTGATCGCGCGCGACCGGCAGGCGGCGGCCGGCATCGGGACGCCGGCCGTGTGAGCCGGGTCAATTCTTTCCGTGGCCGTGGCCGTGGCCGTGCCCGCCTCCACCGCCGTGCCCACCGCCCCCGCCGTGCGGACGCCCTCCGCCACCACCGCCGCCCCCACC